>CAMQHB010000016.1:0-26129 GCA_947001545.1 uncultured Collinsella sp. | reverse complement strand
ACGCCACCCTTTCAAGGTGGATATCGCGGGTTCGAATCCCGCTGGGGGCACCATTTAAATTAAGAAGCCCGTTACCCCCGCGGTGACGGGCTTTTTGCTACCGATATGCCGGGATTCGAACCCGACAGGGTGCGGAGCTGAGGAAACGCGCAAGCGTTTTCCAGCGCAGCACGCAAGGAGCGAAGCGACGAAGCGGAAGCGGGCGGCGCCAGCCGCACGCGGATATCCCGCTGGGGGCACCATTTAAACTGAGAAGCCCGTTGCTCTCGCGGTGGCGGGCTTTTTGCTATCCATGTGCCGGGATTCGAACCCGACAGGGTGCGGATCCCGGCATCATCGCAAGGCCTGTGGTCAAAAAATGGCAAATATGAGTACTGTTACCATTTTAGTTACAGCGATTTCATGCCTTCAGAAGGCGATTTAGCCGTCAGGCGTCCTACGGCGGAAAAATTGCAGACGTTTATCGGCTAAGTACTTGGACATATGTTGCGTAAAACTACATATTTTGCAAATAAATAATGTTACAGGACTTGTGACAGTACTCATATTTGACGTTTTTTGCCCATAGCCCTTTATACCTAGGCAAATCGGCGGCAAAACGGGCTTCAAAGCGTCCTTCGCAAACAAAAACCGGGGCCCGCATGATGCGGACCCCGGCTCAATACCGTAACGATATGTCAGTTACGCTCTACACGTAGAACAGGATGTCGTCGTAGGTCGGGACCGGCCAGTAGTCGGCGGCCACGATCTCCTCCATTGCGTCCACGGCGGCACGCAGCGCATCCATAGCGGGAACGACCTCGTGCGCGTACACGTTGGCCTGCTCTTGGCCATCGAGAGCCTCGGCCTTCTGATGCACGACGTCGAGCGCCTTGATGGAGTCGTTGATGGCAGTGATACCGTTGCAGAGCTTGTTGAGCGTGTTCTGCTCGCACTGCATGGCGGCCTCGGCGCCGGCGGCGCGAATAGTCTCAAGGCCCTTAGCGACCTTGGTGGCATAGGCGGTAATGACCGGGCGATAGGTACGACGCGCCTCGCGAACCATCGTGGTAGCCTCGATGTTCATGAGCTTGTTGTACTTCTCGAGCTTGCAGTCGTAGCGGCACTGAGCCTCGGCCTTGGTCAGGACACCCGTCTCCTCGAAGAGCGCGATAGCCTTATCGGAAACAAAGGCGGGCAGGGCATCGGCCGTGGTCTTGTTGTTGGCAAGGCCGCGCTTCTCGGCCTCAATGGGCCACTCGTCGGAGTAACCGTCGCCGGAGAACAGGATGCGCTGGTGATCGGTCAACACCTTCTTGCAGTACTCGAGCGCGGCATCCTGGAACTCATCCTCGGGCGTACCCTCAAGCGCGTCGGCGAAGGACTTGAGCGACTTGGCCACGGCGGCATCGAGCACCAGGTTGGAGTCGGAGACGTTCTGTTCGGAGCCGCAGGCACGGAACTCGAACTTGTTGCCGGTGAAGGCAAACGGGGAGGTGCGGTTGCGGTCGGTGTTGTCCTGCATCAGCTTGGGCAGGGTATCGGCGCCCAGGTCGAGCACGCCGCGCGTGGCATGGACGGAAGCCTTGCCATCGATGATCTTCTCGACGACCTCGGTAAGCTGGTCGCCCAGGAAGATGGACATAATCGCCGGAGGAGCCTCGTTGGCGCCCAGACGATGGTCGTTGCCGGCCGAGGCAACGGAGGCACGCAGGAGCTCCTGATAGTTATCGACGGCCTCGATCACCGCGGTGAGGAAGACGATGAACTGCAGGTTGTCGAGCGGGGTGTCGCCCGGATCGAGCAGATTCTCGGACTCGGTGCCAAGCGACCAGTTGTTGTGCTTGCCCGAACCGTTGATGCCCTCGAAGGGTTTCTCGTGCAGCAGGCAAACCAAGTCGTGGCGGGAGGCGATGAGCTTCATTTTCTCCATCATGACCAGGTTCTGGTCGATGGCCTCGTTGACTTCGCCATAGACGGGGGCGAGCTCATGCTGGCAGGGAGCAACCTCGTTGTGCTTGGTCTTGGCGGGAATGCCGAGCGCCCACAGCTCATCGTCCAAGTCCTTCATGTAGGCCGAGACGGTGGGGCGGATAGCGCCAAAGTAGTGCTCCTCGAGCTCCTGACCCTTGCATGGAGCAGCACCAAAGAGGGTGCGGCCGGTAATGACCAGGTCCTTGCGCTTGCGGTAGGCGTCCTTCTTGATCAGGAAGTACTCCTGCTCGTCGCCCACGGAAGGAACGACCTTCTTGGGGGTCTTACCGAACAGCGCCAAAACGCGCTTAGACTCACGCGAGAGCGCGGTCATGGAACGCAGCAGCGGGGTCTTCTTGTCCAGGGCCTCGCCCGTGTAGGAGCAGAAAGCCGTGGGGATGCACAGGACATCGTCCTTGATAAAGGCGGGGCTAGTGGGGTCCCAAGCGGTGTAGCCACGGGCCTCGAAGGTAGCACGCAGACCGCCGTTGGGGAAGCTCGAGGCATCGGGCTCGCCCTGGATGAGGTTCTTGCCCGTAAACTTTGTAATGGCGGTGCCGTCGTGGTTGGGCTCCAGGAAGCTGTCGTGCTTCTCGGAAGTAATGCCCGAAAGCGGCTGGAACCAGTGCGCGTAGTGCGTCGCGCCCTTGGAGATGGCCCAGACCTTCATGGCATGGGCAACGGCGTTGGCCACATCCAGGTCGAGCGGCTCACCGCCCTCGAGGGTTGCAGCAAGGCGCTTCCAAATGTCCTTGGGGAGGTAGTCCTTCATGACTTCCTCAGAGAACACCATGGTCCCGAAGCGGTCAGTAAGTTCGGCCATACGGAACTCCCTTCGTATCGGCACCGCGTGAGAAGCGGTGTTGATTACTAACGAACGAGTCATAGCTTAGACTCGCCGTGTTTCCGCGACATTACCGTTATGTTGCTGTCGCGAAACCAATCAATGAGGTTACCCTATCGAGGCGGCGTTGCCACCCTCAACAGCCAATCAACTGCATAAATTGCAGACCTCTCTCCATGGTTTAAGGGTAGTCAATTTGGGATGGAGCTCTATTAACTGGTATTTTGCATCAGATACCAGTCTTTATAGTCCGTGCCTAGATTAGCCGCTCTGTTATAGAGAAAGCCGATAGCAAGGCATCTTTGATTGGTATCCTCAAATAGCGAGTGAAACTCCACCGTGGCACAGTGGTGCTGTAGAATCCTTACAACACATCACACTATTACGTATCTAGAGGAGCACGATATGCGCGTCGACGAGGTTTTTAAGCAGGCAGCATCCCAGGGCACCGCGCCCATTTCGTTTGAGATGTTCCCGCCCAAGGGCGAGCTGACCCTCGACACGGCTCGCGAAGTGGCAGGCAATCTGTGCAAGCTTTCGCCGAGCTTTGTCTCGGTCACCTGCTCGGCCGGCGGCTCGGGCAACGGCGCCACCACCGCCCCCATCGCGCATATGATTACGAGCGAATTCGATACACCCTCGGTGGCACACCTTACCTGCGTGGGCCGCTCGCACGCCGATATCGCCGCCAAGATCGACGAGTATCGCACCGCCGGCGTGGAAAACATCCTGGCCCTGCGTGGCGATCTCCCTGCCGGCGCAACCGAGGACGACAAGCCCGCCTCCGACTACGCCTACGCCCGCGACCTCATCCCCGAGCTCGTCGACGCCGGCTTTTGCGTGGGCGCCGCAGCCTACCCCGAGGGCCACATTGCCTGCGAGGATCTCAACCTCTCGGTCGAACACCTCAAGCAAAAACAGGACGCCGGCGCGAGCTTCTTTGTGACGCAGCTCTTCTTTGATAACGAGTGCTTCTACCGTTTTCGCGAGCTTGCCGACAAGGCCGGCATCACCGTGCCCATTACCGCGGGCATCATGCCGTTTATGGGCAAGTCGCAGATCAGCCGCATGGTCTTTATGTGCGGCGCGTCGCTGCCTTCCCCCGTCATCAAGATTCTCGCCAAGTACGAGAATGACCCCGAGAGCCTGCAGGCAGCTGGTGTAGATTATGCAGCCCGCCAGCTTTGCGACCTCAAGGAGCACGGCGCCGACGGCCTGCACCTGTACACTATGAACCGTCCTGCGATCGCCGCGACCATTATGGAGCGCCTGGGGTAATGGAAAAACCGCACATCGATACAACCGCTGTCGAAGTGCCGGCCGACCTTGCGTCGCCGGCGCTTTACCGTGTCGATGCTGCGCACCATCCCCGTGTCGACCGTGCCGAGATGCTGCGGTATCTGGGTTACGGCGGCCAGCAGATTGAGCCCGAGCTGTCGCAGCGTATTGAGCTTGTGGTCGAGCGTCTGGAATTGGACATTGAGCCCCGTGGCGTGCGCCGCGTGTTTGCCGTCGATGCCACGGGTGTGGACGAGCAGGGAGAACCTTGCATTCGCCTGGTCGGCACCAACGTTGAGCTGCGCGGTCGTGATATCTATCGACATCTCAAAGACGCCCGCTTTGCCGCACTCATGGCATGCACCCTCGGCATGGACGCCGAGCGTCGCCTGCGCACCACGGGAGCCCAACATCCCCTGGAGGGCGCCGTGCTCGACGCCGCGTGCTCTGCTTACGTGGAAGCCGCCGTTGAGCAAATGGACCAGCAGGTCAAGACGGACGCCGCCACACACGGGCTCGCCGGCAACTGGCGCTTTAGTCCCGGCTACGGCGACTGCCCGCTCTCGGCCCAGCGTTCGATCGTCAATGCGCTCAACGCCACGCGGCTCATCGGGCTTACCGTCACACCCACCAGCCTGCTCATGCCCACCAAAAGCGTGACCGCGGTGATCGGCCTGTTCGACGGCGAAGTCCACGACGCCCAGAGCCGCCCCACCTGCAATATCTGCCGCATGCGCGAGAACTGCCGCTTCCGTGCCGCCCACACCACCTGCTATTCCAGCCATTAGGAGCCCCCGATGTTTACTCCGCTTATCACTCATGATTCTGACGGCACTGCATTGGCGGCGCCCGTTGATGCCGCACGTCGCAACGGTGCCACGTACAAGACGCGCACGATCGACGATCTGCGCATTAAGGACGATCGCCTGCGTGCGGCCATCGAGGGCACGGGACACCTGCTGTTCGACGGCGGCATGGGCACCATGCTGCAGGCCGCTGGCATGAAGGCGGGCGCCCTGCCCGAGCTGCTCAACTTTGAGGAGCCCCAGGTTATCACTGATATCCAACGTCAATATGTCGAGGCCGGCTGCGACGTGATTACCGCCAACACCTTTGGCGCCAACGCCCACAAGCTCGACGGTGCCGCCACCGTGGCAGACGTCTTTGCCGCGGCCGTCGCCTGTGCCCGCGAGGCCGGCGCCCGCTACGTCGCCGGCGATATCGGCCCCATCGGCGCGCTGCTTCGCCCCCTGGGTACCCTGAGCTTCGACGAGGCCTACGACCTCTTTGCCGAGGAAGTGCGCGCAGGCGTCGATGCGGGCGTGGACCTCTTTATTATCGAGACCATGACCGACCTGGCCGAGATCAAGGCGGCTGTCCTCGCCTGCCGCGAGAACTCCGACCTGCCCGTCTTTGCCACCATGACCTTTGAGGAAGACGGCCGTACCTTCCTAGGAACGAGTCCCGAGGTGGCCGCCATCACGCTCGACGCCATCGGTGCCGACGTTTTGGGCATCAACTGCAGCCAAGGACCGGCCGAGCTACGAGGACTCGCCGCACGTATGCTCACCGTTTCCGACAAGCCCATTATGGTGCAGGCCAACGCGGGACTTCCCCATGTGGACGACGACGGCAATACCGTCTTTGACATCCAGGCCCCCGAATACGCCGAGGCCGTCGCCGGCATGATCGCCGACGGCGTGGGCGTCGTGGGCGGTTGCTGCGGCACCACGCCGGCACACATGGCGACCTTGCGCACGCTCATCGACAACCACACACCCAGCCCGCGCCACCGCAAGCCCAGCATGTCGGTCACGAGCGCCCAAACGGTCGTGGACCTTCCCTGCGACGGCCACAAGATCGCCGTCATCGGCGAGCGCATCAACCCCACCGGCAAAAAGCGCCTGCAGCAGGCCCTGCGCGACGGCGATCTGGACTACGTGGTGAGCCAGGGCATCAGCCAGCAGGAGCAGGGCGCCGACATCCTGGACGTCAACGTGGGCCTGCCCGAGATCGACGAGGTCAAGATCATCCAACAGGCGACCGAACAGCTCCAGGGCTCCACGCTGCTGCCGCTGCAGATCGACTCCACCGACCCCGCAGCCGTCGAGGCCGCCGTGCGCCGCTACGCCGGCAAGCCCATCATCAACTCGGTCAATGGCAAGCAGCAGATCATGGATGAGATCTTTCCGCTGGTCGCCCACTACGGCACCAACGTTGTCGGCCTTACGCTCGACGAAGGCGGCATCCCCGATACCGCCGAGGCTCGCTTCGCCATCGCCGAGCACATCGTGGCCGAGGCTGCCCGTTACGGCATCGGACCGGACCGCATCCTCATCGACTGCCTGGTCATGACCGCCTCGACCAACCAGCGCCAGGCCGAGCAGATCCTGCGCGCCATGTCCCTGTGCAAGGAGCGCCTGGGCGTCAAATGCGCGCTCGGCGTGTCGAACATCAGCTTTGGCCTGCCTGCCCGCCCGCTGCTGGGTTCGGTCTTTTTGGCCGCCGCCTTTGGCGCGGGCCTGGACGCCCCCATCATGAACCCGGGCTCCAAGCGCTTTATGGATACCGTCTACAGCTATCGCGTCCTGAGCGTTGAGGACGAGGGCTCGACCGGATACATCGAGCGCTATGCCGGCTGGACCGATCCGTACAAGATCGCCGCCAACCCGGCAGCTGCTCAGGCAGTATCGACCGACGCTGTGCCCGCTGCTGGCACCGCCGGCACCGACGGCAACGACGACCCGATTCGTCGCATGGTCGTCTCGGGTCGCAAAGGCGAGATCGCTGCCGAGACCGAGCGCCTGCTGGCCGACCACGACGCCATGGACCTCATCAACAATCACTTTATCCCCGCCCTCGACGAAGTTGGCGTCCTCTTTGACCGGGGCAAGTTCTTCTTGCCGCAGCTCATGGCCTCGGCCGAGGCCGCGCGCGTGGGCTTCGACACCATCAAGCGCCTGATGCCCGCCGGCGAGATTGCCGACAAGGGCAAAATCTGCGTGGCCACCGTCAAGGGCGACATCCACGATATTGGCAAGAACATCGTCAAAATGCTGCTCGACAACTACGGCTACACCGTCTTTGACCTGGGTCGCGACGTCGATCCGCAGGAAGTACTCAAGACCGTCAAGGAGCGCGACATCAAACTCGTCGGCCTCTCGGCGCTTATGACTACCACAGTCGTCGCCATGGAGGAGACCATCAAGCTGCTTCATACTGAGGTGCCGGGCGTCAAGATCATCGTGGGCGGCGCCGTACTCACCCCCGAATACGCCAAGCAGATCGGCGCGGACTACTACGCCAAGGACGCCGCCGAAAGCGCTCGCATCGCCGAAGAGGTCTTTGGGCAGTAACACAACGGAAACAACCGAGCACCAAAACGTGCCGCATGCGCCACTTGGCACGTGCGGCACGTTAGAATAGATAAGACTATGCTCGTTTTGGCAGATAGGAGCGCAAGGATGGCGATCACGCCCGCAGAAATCGCGGAAACCCGCGGCATGGTTGAGGAACAGAACCTCGACATCAGGACCATCACCATGGGTGTTTCGCTCATGGGTTGCGGCGACGAGAACCTCGACCGCATGTGCACGAAAATCTACGACCACGTGACGCACACGGCTGAGCATCTGGTCGAGACCGCCGAGAACCTCGAGCGCGAGTACGGTATCCCCATCGTCAACAAGCGCGTTTCCGTCACCCCGGTGGCGCAGATCGCCGCGTGCTGCAAGGATGAGGACCTCACCCCCATCGCGCATGCCCTCGACCGCGCGGCCGAGACGCTCGGCATCGATTACCTGGGCGGCTTCTCCGCACTCGTCCAGAAGGGCATCGGCGACGCCGACCGCCGCGTCATCCAGTCCATCCCCCAGGCGCTCGCTACCACGAGCCGCGTCTGCTCCAGCGTCAACGTCGCCAGCCTGCGCGCCGGTATCAACATGGATGCCGTGCTCATGGCCGCCCAGACCATCATCGATGCCGCCAAGCTCACGGCCGACCAGGATTCCGTTGGCGCCTCCAAGTTTGTCTGCTTTGCCAACATGGTCGAGGACTCCCCGTTTATGGCGGGCGCCGTCCACGGCGGTGGCGAGGCCGACGCCGTCATCAACGTTGGCGTCTCGGGCCCCGGCGTTATGGCTGCTGCCTTGGAGACGCTCCCCGACTCCGCCTCGATGATGGAGGTTGCCGAGAAAATCAAGCAGACCGCCTTTAAGATCACCCGTGCCGGCGAGCTCATGAGCCGCGAGGCCGCCCATCGTCTGGGTGTCGAGAAGGGCATTGTCGACCTGTCGCTGGCTCCCACGCCTGCCGTCGGCGATTCCGTCGCGCGCATTCTCGAGATCATCGGTGTGGGCACCTGCGGTGGCCCCGGCACGACCTGCGCGCTCGCCATGCTCAACGATGCCGTCAAGAAGGGCGGCGTCATGGCCAGCTCCAGCGTGGGCGGTCTCTCCGGCGCCTTTATCCCCGTGTCCGAGGACGCCGGCATGATCGCCGCCGTCGAAGCCGGCGCGCTTTCGCTCGAGAAGCTCGAGGCCATGACCTGCGTATGCTCCGTTGGCCTGGACATGATCGCCATCCCCGGCGACACCCCGGTCGAGACCATCGCCGGCATCATCGCCGACGAGATGGCCATCGGCGTCATCAACAACAAGACCACGGCCGTGCGCGTGATTCCTGCCATCGGCAAGGGCGTGGGCGACTGCGTCGAGTATGGCGGCCTGTTCGGCCGTGCACCCATCATGCCGGTGAACCCCAACGCCGGCACCGTGCTTGCCCACCGTGGCGGACGCTTCCCGGCGCCGCTGAACTCGCTCAAGAACTAGCTGAGGGGTTCGGGCGAGGAGTCCCGAGGAGGGCAAATATATAAGGTCGCCTGCTCGGACAGTCCTGACTCGCACGGAGAGCACATTAAGTGCTCTCCGGCTCGTGCGGAACTCGCGATCGACCTTATACATTTGCCCTCCCCGGGACTCTCGCACAACGGGACCTCAGTTGGGTTCTATCCCGTATGGCAGTCGCTTCGCTCCTGCCCGCCTTGGTTGTGAGGGCGGTTTGGCGTTGGAACGGTTCTTTCTGATATATGCTGGTTGCGGCTCTTCTTTTGGGAGGAGTCGCTTTTTTGTTGCTAGGAGGTTGGCCCGTGGCTGATGATTTGATTCGTTCTGAGCTGCTTGCTGCGGATTGGAATGGCGAATGGATGCGCCTGCAAGCTGCTCGGCGACGGGCTGATGATTCTTTTGAGTGGGATAAAAGGGCTCGGCATTTTCGGCCGTTGGAGACTGCCCCTTATGCTCGGGATTTTATAAAGCTGTTGGCGTTGAAGCCTGGTGAGTCGGTGCTTGATATGGGGTGTGGGGCTGGGTCGATTGCTATTCCGCTTGCTCAGGCTGGGCATTCCGTGATTGCGGCTGATTTCTCCCCTGCCATGTTGGGCACGCTTGATGCCGGCATTGAGTATTACGGGCTCGAAGATCTTATTACGCCGCTTGAGCTTGCTTGGGATGATGATTGGGATTTGGTTGGACCGGTCGCGAAAGCGGTGGATGTTGCCTTTGCCAGTCGGTCGGTTACGACGACCAATCTAAAAGGTGCGCTTGCCAAGCTTGACCGTACGGCTCGTCGGCGTTGTGCTGTCACGATGGTCGCCAACTCCAGCCCGCGCTATGATCTGCACTTGATGAACGCTATCGGTGCCTCGGTTACCTGCAGTAATGGTTTTGTGTATGCCTTTAACATTCTTATTCAGATGGGTGCGCTGCCACAGGTTACATACTTTGAATCGCCCCGCCGCGACACCTTCGATAGTCTCGAGGCGGGCGTGGCAGACTTTTCTCGCATGCTCGAACATGGCAACGAGGATAAGATCGACCGCCTGCGCGACTATATCGCTCAACACATGATTGAGAATCCCCATGCCGGTGAGCCGGGCTCCAAGGGTGTGCCGCAGGGACGCTATATACTCGACCACGTCCGCAAGGTCCGTTGGGCGTTTATTGCATGGGAGCCGGTCTCTGCACCCCGCTCGTAGTCTGTTCGCAGCCCGCACCGCCCACTCACTCGGCATCCGCATTCTTTTTGAACTGGGCAAACGCGCTCCACACCGCGCCGTTCCTGCGCTATCGTGGGACAGCTCACGTAGATTAAGGCCCCATTGCGGGGCGCCCCATACATAGAAAGCGAGAACCCATGGCACTGACAGGAGCACAGGTCAAGCAGCTTCGCAGCATGGCCCATCACCTCAACCCCGCCATCATCATCGGCAAGTCCGATGTCAACGAGGGCACCGTCGAGCAGACGGTCGCCTATCTGGAGAAGCACGAGCTCGTTAAGTGCTCCGTGCTCGATGGCTCCAGTCTTTCCGCCCGCGAGGCCGCCGAAGAGCTCGCTGAGCGTTGCCACGCCGAGGTCGTCCAGGTCATCGGCCGCAAGTTCTCACTGTATCGCGAGTCCTCGCGCAAGGACATCGAGAAGATCAAGCTCGTCTAAGAACCAATGATCCGGCGATCCAACACATAGCAAGCTTACGGGTGCCCAAGTACTTCGGGCGCCCGTTTTTTATCGCTCGACCAGCACGCGATTGAGCCGCCCCTCCACCAAGCGCTCGTATAGACGCCGCGTCTCGGGCTCGGGCACGCCATTGACCTGCTCCCTCAGGTGGTGCATATGCCCGCTGTACAGCTCGACGATATCGCGCCGCCGCCCCGCCGCACTGTAGACGCGCATGGCGCAGCGCACCATATCCTCACGCGCCGTTTCCTGTCGAAGCCCCGACTCCGCCAGCCAAATCGCCGACTGCAGATCGTTTTCTTCTAGAGCGGCATTTGCTCCCTTAATCATGCAATCGATGTACTTTGACTGCATAATGCGCCGCATGCGCAAAAAGTAGGTGGGATTACAGCCATTGGGAACATACAGCGGTCCGGCATAAAGCTGCTCAATCTTAAGGCACAGCTCAACTAAATGGGGCCCGCGCGCACCCGTGCGATTTCCCAAAACCTCGCGGCTTATCTGGTCGAACAGCCGTACATCGGTCTTGACGTAGTCGCTGTTGAGTCCGATGCATTCATTTTGGATGAGCACACACGACTTGCCATCCGGCGTCGACCCCAAAGCCGACCGCAAGCGCGATATCGTCGAGTACAGGTTGTTGCGGGCGCTATTGAACTCGGCATGGGGCCACAGCTCCATGGCCAGCGTCTCACGATCGACGAGCGCATCCATGCCCAGTGCAAGCCGCTCGGCAAGCGTCGCCGCCTTCTTGCGGCGCCACATTTTATCCGTGATGGGAAACCCGTCGCGCTCGGCACGAAACGCACCAAACATGCGAATCTCGATATGGTCGATGGTATCGACGGCTTCAACCTCGCCGGCCTGGAACAGGCGCTCGCCCTCCCCTTCCAAATCGTCGCGCAGCGAGTACCGCGACAGCTCGCGCACGGGAAGCTTCTTGCGTATCCTGCCCGCCGGCTCGCCCAGACAATGCATGGCAAGGCGCGCAAAGAGCCGATACGATGGCTCTAGAATCCCCGCACGATTCATGGACATCCAGGCCGCAAGATCGCTATCTCGACCCGCACAGGCCAAATGCAGCGCCACCATCCAGGCTTCTGCTCCACCAACCTGCGTCTGGCTTATATCGAGTAGCTCCGCTTCCTCGCGCACCGAAACCATCGATGTATTTCGCAGATACGCTGCGCGCTCCAGCAGCAATGCGTTATCGCGCATGTACGCAATCGACTCCTCGGCAAGTTTGAGCACTTGGACCGCACGGAACTTTGCATTAACCGGCCGTCCCTCTGCCAGCGACTGCCAGCCTTCTAACAACAGGCCAAACAGCTGAATCTGGTTGTCGCGCATGCGCACGGCAAAACGATCGAGCTCGTTGAACGCCGCATCGTCGGTTACCGGCAAGCCGGAAAGGAGCCGCCGTGCCGCCAACACCATGCGCACCCAGATAGCCATCGCCTTAAGCCCACGTACGTCGAGCGCCTCCCGCACCACCGTCATCTCGTCGTCGCGCTCGTCGGTTCCCGCAAACGACCCGTCAAAGAGCTCCACCAGCATACTATCGGCCCGTATAACAATCCCCGCGATGTCGAGCTCGCAGTCGTAGGCCTTGCTCGTTTTGAGCTGCTGTAGAACGTCGCCGTCATCTCCTCGTTCGGTCAGGCATCGCTTGACCTCGATATGCGCAGACAACATATCGAGTGCGGTATGGGATGTCTCGATTTCTGGCACGGCCAGGTTCGTAGGGAGCCCAAGCCCGTTGTCCCCATAGCAAACAGCCGTCAGTGTCTGGGCCACCCTCCATGAAACAGAGTCTATTTCGCAGGCCGCCCGTTCGCCCCCGCGCTCGATAACCGATGCCATATAGCGAGCGAGCTTTGTATTGGACACGCTGACCGCTGCCAGATATACGCCGAGCGCCTCGGCAGGCGTTGGCTCTGGAGCCGGATCGTCGGCATCGATCGTGCCCAGCGCTGCTCGGCAGATATCGGCCCCGTGCCCCGTCAGAGCCAGATCGACCCCATACTGCCCAGCGAGTTCAAGGACCGCTTCACGGTCCAAAAAGGCGTCCGCCAGGCCCATCGCCGCATCGCATCGGCCCGCCTTAAGCAAAATCCGGGCCGCCCTCGGAACAAGTTCGGGGCGAACCTCGGCCACCAACTTACGCAAACGCAAGCGTCCGTTATCCTCCGTGCCCAGACACGTAAAACTCCGCTCGGCGGGATCCAAGCCAAAGATCGGGTAGTCGCGTACAAAGTAGGACTGGTCGACCATCGACAGCCTCACCCCGCAAGCCTCGAGTTCTGCGATATTGCCCTCGCCCATCAAAACCATGAGACATGCCACGCAAAACAGCGCATTATTGTCGAGCGAAGCCAGATCGGCAAGTGCCGCGCCATATACGTTGACAATCTCGTTTTCGAGCAGACCGGCTACGTCGCCTTGGCCATACAGACCTGTCTGCAATGCCGAAACGAGCTCGGGCACGCCCTGCGTGAGCTGATAAAAGTCGAGCGATGTGCTGATCGAAAACGCCGATGCCCACGCCGAATACTCATAGGCATGCACCTTGAGCATCTGCGCATTGATCTTAACCGAATCGCCCAGCCCATGAATCAGCTGACGATTTGAAGGACGGCAGGAAATAAAGACCCCTACCCCCATAGCGCGCAGGCCGCGAATCCTTTCGATGAGGTCTTCGGTATCGTGCTGATCGAGGTTTGGCACATTATCAATCGCGATAAGAGAGTGCGGTTTGTCTTTGAGTTCTTCGGTAACCACCTCGAGCTGCATAAACACCTCGCGCCCAATGGCACGATCGGCCTCGATAATCCGCACGGGACCTCGCGTCGGGTCGCATTTAACCTCATGGGTGTACTGCAGCAGCACCGAGGTCTTCCCAAACCCGTCGGGCGCATAAAGAACCACGATGCCGGCCTTTCGGCCCTTGGCGATAAGCTCATTCATCAAGCGTTCGCGTCGCACCATATAGCCTCCGCCCAACGGCATCAGCTCGAGCTCGTCTATACCGCTCAAATCGTTTACCATGCCCGCTCCTCCACTCGACCGTATGGACACTGTAGCCGCAAGACCATACAAGCCGCGCTATGAATAGAGCGCCCTTGTGTTTTAGGTTGTCTTTTGGTACGCAAGCGGCAAGTTTTTGTACAGCGAGGGCCGATTGTTATTAATCCCCCGACTAATCGGTCTTTAAGCAGATAAATGAGCTTGTCAGCTTGTCCCATCTAAGCGGCAGTGTAACGCAGATGAACAAGGTTCAGCCATGTCATTCAACTCGCCTAGCACCCGCTACCGTCTACGACCTTCTAGTGGCATTTTTGCATAGAATCTGGTATAGAATGAATCAAGCTGTTGGGAATCTGGCGTTCGTCAAGCTTGCGGCAAGATTTTGGTCAAGTGGGCGGACAGGGATAGCAAAAAGGCCCCCGCAAAGCGGAGGCCTTAGGCAAGGCTATGTCGAGCTGCAGGATTCGCGCTACTCGCAGAGCGAAAGGGCGGCCTCGTCGGCAACGACAACGCAGTTGGTGTGCAGCTGCAGGATCGAAGCCGGGCACTCGGGCGTAACCGGGCCATAGCACATGTCATGCACGGCCTGAGCCTTGGCCTCGCCGTTGGCGACGACCAGGATCATGCGGGCATACATGATGGTCTGGGTACCCATGGTGTAGGCCTGACGGGGAACATCGTCGATGCTGTCGAACAGGCGGCTGTTGGCCTGAATGGTGCTCTCGGTAAGGTCGACACAGTGCGTGCCCTTGGAGAAGTGGTCATCGGGCTCGTTGAAGCCGATGTGGCCGTTGTTGCCAATGCCGAGCAGCTGCAGATCCGGGTAACCGGCGTCAGCGACGATCTTGTCGTACTCAGAGCACGCAGCGGCGGCGTCGGGGTTGGAACCGTCGGGCACATGCGTGTTGTTCAGGTCGATGTTGATGTGATCGAAGAAGTTCTCACGCATGAAGTAGTGATAGCTCTGGGGATCGTCGTGCGAAAGGCCGCGATACTCGTCCAGGTTATAGGTGCTGACCTCGGCAAAGTCGACGTCGCCCTTCTCGTACCAAGCAGCGAGCTGCTTGTAGGCACCGATCGGGGTGGAGCCGGTGGCAAGACCCAGCACACAGTCGGGCTTGAGGATAACCTGGGCCGAGATGATATTAGCGGCCTTGCGGCTCATATCCTCGTAGTCTTTAGCTTTAATGATCTTCATTACGCGTCCTTTCTCGTACAAGAGAGGCAAGGCTCCCTTACAAGCACTTGCCCGCGGCCCGCGTCGGCCGCAACCAACGTGTGCGGCCACCAGGGCGAGGTCGCGTAATGTATGTGTCTCGTGTCTAGCCGCGTCGAGGCCCCTGCCCGTCCACGGTGACCCGAAGCTGTTTAGCCTCGGACGTTTCCCATCTTGCCACGGAGGGCGTCCTCTTTCAAGGGCGCCCTCCGTAAACGTGTTTGAATTGTAGGCTAATGGCCACGTGCACTTGCTAGCGCTCGCGAGCAACGATGAGCCGGTCCATCTCTTCGACATGCACACCAACGGAGCCCTTGATACTCGAGAACTCAACGGAGTTGCATACCAAGATGGGAACCGTCACATCGTAGCCCTCGGCAGCAATTGCCTCGCGATCGAACTCAATGAGTACATCGCCCTTATGGACGATGTCACCCACTTGCGCATGTACGGTAAAGTGCTTGCCCTCGAGCTGAACAGTGTCCAAACCAACGTGGATGAGCACGTCCAAGCCATCGACCGTGTTAAGCGCAACGGCGTGTCCCGTGGGAAAAATAGCCTCGACCTTGGCATCAGCCGGTGCAATCACACGCGTTCCGGTGGGCCGAATCGCCACGCCCTGGCCCAAAAGGCCGGTGGCAAACGTCTGATCGTTTACCTCGGAAAGCGGAATGACATCGCCCGAGATGGGAGCATCCAGCGTAAGGACTCGACCACGCATACCAAAAGACCTTAGGACTTTAGTGAACATGCTCCCCCTCGGACATACCGATCAATCAAAATAACCTTAACAGTTTACCACTTGGCAACGGTTTTTGACCATTAGGGAAGTTCGCGCTTGACAACCTCGACGATGTCGTCGACAACGCGCTGGGTCAGCTCGTGCGTCTCCGCCTCGGCCATAACGCGGACCAGCGGCTCGGTACCGCTCGGGCGCACCAGAATGCGGCCGCGGCCGTCAAGCTCCTTCTCGGCAGCAGCGACGGCATCCCAAATGGGCTGGCAATCGTCCAGACCAGCCTTGTTGTCGGAATGCACGTTGACGAGTACCTGCGGGTACTTCTTCATGATGCCGGCAAGATCGGTGAGGGTGCGACCGGTGCGCTTGAGCACGGCCAGCAGCTGCAGAGCCGTCACCAAGCCGTCGCCGGTGGTGTTGTGCTCCAGGAAGATGATGTGGCCGGACTGTTCGCCGCCGATGACGGCGCCGTCCGCGAGCATGCGCTCCAGAACGTAGCGGTCGCCCACGGCGGTCTGGACCATCTCGAAGCCCTGCTCCTTCATAGCGATGGAGAAGCCCAGGTTGCACATGACGGTCGAGACGATCTCGGAGTTGGCGAGCTTGCCGCGAGCGGCAAGGTCAGAACCGCAGATAGCCAGGATGTAGTCACCGTCGATCTCATTGCCCTCGCTGTCCACGAACAGTACGCGGTCGGCGTCGCCGTCGTGGGCCAGACCGATGTCAGCATGGGTGCGCAGCACGAGCTCGCGCAGGGGCTCGAGGTGCGTAGAGCCGCACTCAACGTTAATGTCGGTGCCGCAGTAATCGGTGTTGATAGCGTGCACCGTGGCACCCAGGCGCTGCAGCGCGGCGGGCGTAGTCTGGCAGGAAGCACCGTGACCGCAGTCGACGGCAACGACCAGGCCGTCGAGCCTCAGGCCATCAAGCGTATCGATGGCGTGGTCGACGTATGCCTTGCGAGCGTCCTTCATCTTGATAATGTGGCCCACGCCGGCACCGGTCGGCAGCGTGTCGGCAGCCATGGCTTCCTCGGACATGACCCAGGCGCTGATCTCTTCCTCGACAGCATCGGGAAGCTTCATGCCCTTGCGGCTAAAGAACTTGATGCCGTTGAACTCCGGCGGATTATGCGAAGCGGAGATGACGATGCCGCCATCGAGCTCGTTTTGAACAGTGAGCAGCGCCACAGCAGGCGTGGGGATGACGCCACAGCAATGCGGACGGCCGCCCTCGGCCATGATGCCGGCGGTCAGAGCGCTCTCGAGCATGGTGCCCGAAAGGCGCGTGTCACGGCCGATGCAGATATCCGGACCGAGGAACTTGGTCGCCGCGCGGCCCAGGCGAAACGCGAGGTCGCACGAGAGGTCGGCGTTGGCGACGCCACGGACGCCATCGGTACCGAAGATGTTCTGGGGCATAGGATCGCTCCTTCCCAAGTGGGCAAAACGCAGTCGCCCACCCTAGTCGAAAAAGAAAAGCGGGACCCGCCGAGCAATCGGCAGGCCCCGCTTGTACATTGTATCTCGTAAGGAGATAAAACCTTAGCGCTTGGAGAACTGGGGAGCGCGGCGGGCCTTCTTGAGGCCGTACTTCTTGCGCTCGACCACGCGAGCATCGCGCGTAAGGAAACCGGCCTTCTTGAGGTCAGCACGGTAATCGCCAGCGTTCAGAAGAGCGCGAGCGATGCCCAGGCGCAGAGCGCCGGACTGACCGGAGATGCCGCCGCCATCGCACAGAGCGATAACGTCGAACTGACCGGCGGTGTCGGTCACCTTGAAGGGAGCAAGGGCGTTCTCAACGAGCTGATGACGGCCGAAATACTGCTCGGCGTCGCGCTTGTTGATGGTCACCTTGCCGGTGCCGGGGACGAGACGGACGCGGGCGACGGCGTTCTTACGACGGCCGGTACCCTGGTAGACAACGGTGTTCTCAGCCATCTTTAAGCCTCCAGCTCAATCTTCGTGGGGTTCTGGGCAGCATGCGGATGCTCGGCACCAGCGTAGACCTTAAGCTTGGTCATCTGGGCACGGCCGAGGGTGGTCTTGGGCAGCATACCGCGAACGGCGCGCTCGATGACCTTCTCCGGGTGCTTCTCCATAGCCTGGCGGAAGCTCTCAGCCTTGAGGCCGCCGTTGTAGCCGCTGTGGCGATAATAGGTCTTCGTGTCGGCCTTGTTACCGGTAAGCTGGACCTTATCGGCGTTGATGACGACAACGAAGTCGCCGCAGTCGCTGTTGGGCGTGAACTGGGGCTTGTTCTTACCGCGCAGGATCATTGCGATCTGGGTGGCAAGACGGCCCAGGACAGCACCATCGGCGTCGACGAGAACCCAGTTGCGCTGGACCTCGCCCTGCTTGGCGTAGTGAGTCGATTTCGAAATCACTTAGACTCCTCCATGTACAGTACGTGTTGTTACAGAGATTCACGGGGCTCTGCAAGTAACCCGTCCATATTACCCCGCTCGCCGTACGAGTCAACAGGTATTTTGGCTCCGACCAGAGTTTCTGCACATGTCATCCACGAGCCATAATTTTTCCAGCTTTTTAGCTGTTGTCATTTTTTGAGGGTTCGCCGTCGTTAGCGCTCAACGAACTCTTGGATTTCCGCGAGCAGGCGCTTTGCCTCCTGACGGCCCTGTATATACAGGTCCAAAAGCTTTGCCGAATCGTGCTCGACATGACCGACCTCGACCGGCTTTTGCGGAGCGACGACCAACGCACGGCCCTCGCGCTCATACTTCCACAGGTGCATGCGCTGCATGTTGTAGCGGTCGTGGCGCGTCTCGATAGCCTCGAGCAGATAGGGATAGTCGGCATAGCGGGCGCGCGCGGCAGGCATAAACTCGTAGGGCTTTTTCTCGTACGAGCGGTCCTGCGTGACAATGACAACCGCGCGATCGAAGCCCGCCTCCTCGAGCACATGCTCGATGGGAACCGAATCGGCTACGCCGCCGTCGACGTATTTGTGCCCGTCAATCTCGACCGGCGGCGTCACCAGCGGCAGCGACGTCGAGGCGCGAACAGCGTCGAGGTCAAGTACGGCGCTTTTGACCGGCAGGTACGTGGCGGTTCCAAAAAGCATGTCCGTCGCGACGGCGTACATCTCGATGGGGCTCGCGTCGAACGTCTCGTTGTCAAAGGGATCCAGGCGGTCTTGGACGTCGTTGAAGATGAAGTCGTAACCCACAATGGAACCCGTGGACGCAAACGATGCAGCGCCCATGAAGCGGCTGTCGTTGCAGAAAGCCAGGTTGATGCGGTTGGCACGGCCGATCTGGTGCGACTTATAGTTCACGCCGTTGAGGGCGCCGGCCGAGACGCCGTACACCGCCGGGATTTCGACACCAGCCTCCATGAGGACGTCGAGCACGCCTGCGGTAAATTGCCCGCGAAAGCTACCGCCCTCCAGGACGAGCGCGACCTTGCCGGCGTTCTTTGCCTTATCTTCTGCAGTCATGTTGACCTCCTGCGATTGCGTTTTGGCCTTCTTCTACCCAGTTTTGGGATGGAGGGCGCGCAGGTTTTTCAAGGCGGCAGGTGAAGCGGAAAGTGTGTCCCAGTTTGAGGCGAGATTCCGGGATGCGCTTTCCGCTTGGACCGCCGCTGGGAAAGCGCGTCCCGTTCTGAGCGCGGATTCCGGGATGAACTTTCCGCTAGCCATTCATTTGGAAACTGCATCCCATTCCGAACGAGGATTCCGGGATGTACTTTCCGCTTGAGCTGCCATTGGGAAAGCATATCCCACTCTACGGCTCGATTCCGGGTCGCAGTTTCCGCTTGAGGCATCATCCGGAAACTACATCCCAGTCTGAGCGCGGATTCCGGGATGGGCTTTCCGCCTGGGCCGCCATTGGGAAAGCACGTCCCACTCTGCGTCACTGAGGCGTTTTCTTTACGCTCGCGCCCTGCACAGAGTTCGATTCTCCGCGGTGCGGGGGGGATCCGTTGATGCGGCGCATGGCCGGCTGAGATTCGATAAACATCGCATCCGTTTTGAGTCGGAAGTTTGCGCGGAGAATCCGCGTATTTGCTTCGCAAATACGCACCGGCTTCGGCCGCCTGCCGGCGCCCTCGCCCGCTCACTACAAACGCTCCGCGTTTGCTTAACGCTCGCGCCCTGCACAGAGTTCGATTCTCCGCGGTGCGGACCAGAAATAAAAAGGCAGGTAGATATGAGTATCTACCTGCCTGTTACTTCTGGTGGAGGCGCGGAGAATCGAACTCCGGTCCACGAAAGCCCCCTGATTGGCATCTCCAAGCTCAGTCGCTGGTTTAGTCTCGGACGCTTTGCGCGCAGCGACACGCTCGCGGCATCCCAACCGGTTCGGTCTTAGCCCGCGCCATACCGATTACGTGCGCGGGAGCATTCCCCTAAAATGACGTCGCGCCGGTGTCGGGGAAATCACCGGGTTGACGCGCCGCTATAAATTAAGCAGCGAGAGCCATAGGCTCAAAAGAAGAGTTGTTGTCAATTCAATTTGACGGTACCCCTGTTTAACGAGGCGAGGAGACCTCGGCTTGCTTCCTCTCTCAGAGCTATCGTGTCGAAACCAGTCGCCCCCGAATGTCGGGAAGTCTGGATGGCATTGGGCACGAGCACCCAACACCCGTCGACTTTTCAAGGAACATGCAGGGCGAGCCCCGCTTGTGGAGTGTTATCTTACCACGTTCTGAAAGCGGACAGCTGTTCTATGCACGAGCTGTGAAGACCCCAATGTGCGCCGCACTTCGCACTTTTGCTACCGATCGCGTCACGTATATTTTCGCCAAGCAAAATTGACCCGTCGAAAGGACCGTTATGAATATCAAGCAGCAACTCGTCAATGCCCTCGCAGGCCTGGGTTCAACCATTACCGAAGCTATGGATGTCATCGAAGGCTTTGTCCCCTGCGGACATCCCGCCCTCACGGTATCCAACGCACTCGTCGCGCTGGACGCCGACGATGATGCAGCTCTCGCCCAGCAGCTTGAGACCGTCGAGGGCTTTATCGACCACGTAAGCGAGAACCGCGGTGTGGCCGCCTACCACGGCATCGAGGTCGAGCTCGCGGGTCCCAAGGCCGATCTGTTCGCAGCAATCCGCGAGGTAGGCGCCCTTATGCAGACCGCAGGCGTCAAGAACACCCAGGTCAACGAGTGGGTCTACCGCAGCCTGGCAGCGCTAAACGATTCCGACGAAAAGACAGCCGAGCAGCTCGCAGAAAGTCCCGCCATTAAGGCCGAGCTTTTGTAAATAGCAGACGCGGGTCCCTTGGCGCATCGTCGTCCAAGAGGCCCGCAAACAGTTCGCGTCAACCGATAGCCGCGCCACCGCGTTCGGCTAAAGCAAGAATCGGCATCATTTGGCGCGGGGTCTTTGCTGCAAGATCGGCATGTTCGAGCAGTTTGCGATCGTTGGTCACCAAGTAATCGACCTGTGCGCGCTTGCACGCGGCGAGCACCAAGTTGTCCTCGTAATCGCGATGGAGCGCTAAGTATTTGTCGGCCAGCCAAAGGTCCGACGCATCTGCACCCACGGCCGTGGCGTTTTCGGTCATGTTCCGAACAAACGCCAACGCCGCATCGCCAATTGCACGGGCAGACGCCTCGTCGAGTGCTCCCCCGCTGGCAAGAACGCTACGCTTCAGCTCGTGTTGGACAACGTACAGCACGTCCTTAGCGATATGCACCGGGAAAAACAGCAACGCCCCCGTCTCCGTCGCCTGCCCAATAAACGCACGCGCGGCAAGCGACTCGGCATGGTCGACGCAAAACGAATCAACCCATACGTTGGCGTCCACCATTATTTTGAGGGGAGACCCGCTCACAGGATCATCCCCTTTTGGCGATAATGCTCATCCATGGCTTCGGAATAGATTGTGTCCCAACCGCGATCGTCGGATACGGGCGACGTAGCGATGCCCAAATCTGCATAAAGCCGGTCTGCCGCTGCCCACGACGCGGCGAACGGAGTATCGGGTGCGACGGTCTGTTGCCGGCCATCAACGGCAGACAGCACTTCCTCACACTGCCCGCCACCCTGTGCGACCTTGGCCACGACCTTTTTGATGAGCTCGGGCAGTGACCTGCCCGAAAGCTGTAGCGCTTCCTCGGCGCGCTCTTTAACCGAGCGATCTACGCGAACATTCACCTGCGCCATGCCGCTAACAGCACCCACGTCGATCCCGCTCCCTTCAATTGCTAGCCATGCTAGCACCACTTTATAGAGAAGCTAGCAAATGGTCAAATGTAAAAGGCCTGCGCCCGGACGACACCGATGCCGTCTGGGCGCAGGCCAGATAACGTGGGCGAACACGTCTGCTAACGCAGGTACGCCTTTGCGTTGCTCAGGCTGTAGGCGATCGTTGAGCCGTTGTGCAGCAGTGACGACGTCTGCGGAGTAATCATGCCGGTAATACCCAATGCCAACAGCGCCGAGTTGGTGAGCATCACCTTGGAATATGAACTCGTCAGACGGTCGATAAGCCCCTGACTCATACGGCGCAGGCGCACGATCGCGGCGAGATCCGTATCGGTCAGGATGATATCGGCGACCTCCTTGGCGATGTCGCTTCCACCGCCCATGGCCAGACCCACATCGGCCAAACCAAGCGCCGGTGAGTCGTTGACGCCGTCGCCCACCATGGCAACGTGGCGCCCCTCGCCCTTAATGCGCTCCACATAGGCGTACTTGTCCTCGGGCAGCAGCTCGGCCTTAAACTCGTCGACACCTGCCTCGCGCGCAATGCGCTCGGCCGTGCGCTCCGAGTCGCCCGTGAGCATGACCACGTGCTTAACGCCCAACGCGTGCAAGTCGGCGATGGCCTCGCGGACCCCGGCCTTGAGCGGGTCCTCGATACCGAGCACGCCCACAACGGTGCCATCGACCGCCAGATACAGCGGCGACAGGCCCTGCATCTGGGACTCGATTTGCTCCTTAATGTCGGACTCGAGCTGCGCGCTCTCATCCTCAAATACAAAGTGCGCGGAACCGATGATGGCGCGACGCCCTTCAATGGACGAAGCGATACCGTGCGCCACAATATACTCGACAGCAGCGTGACGCTCGCGGTGCTCGAGCCCACGCTCGTGAGCAGCGTTGACCACGGCACGCGCCACCGGATGCGGGAAATGCTCCTCCAAGCAAGCGGAAAGGCGCAGGATCTCGTCCTCGCTCCAGCCATCGGTGGTGAGTACGCAGGCAAGACGCGGCTGCGCCTCGGTGAGCGTGCCGGTCTTATCAAACACAATGGTGTCGGCCTTGGCAAACGACTCAAAGTACTTTGCGCCCTTGACCATGACGCCCATCTTAGCGGCGTCGCTCATGGCAGTCATGACGGCAACGGAACCCGTGAGCTTGAGCGCGCACGAGTAGTCGACCATCAGCGCCGCCGAGGTCTTGATAAGGCTGCGCGTAGTGAGCGCGACCAGGCCCGCAAGCAGGAAGTTCCACGGGACGATCTTGTTGGCGAGGTCCTCCATATGCGACTGGCCCTCGGACTTGAGCGAGTCGGCCGTCTGCACGAGCGAGACGATTGAGCGCAGTTTGGTTTGCGCCGTATTGGCGCGCACACGCACCAAGATGCTGCCGTCTTCCACGACGGTGCCGGCGAACACGTCGTCGCCCACGCTGCGCTCGACGGCCAACGGCTCGCCGGTCAGGGTCGCCTGGTTGACCATAGCGCTCCCCTGCTCGACAACACCGTCGATGCAAATGGACATGCCGGTGCGCACGGCGACCAAATCGCCGGGTTCAAGCTCGGTAGCGGCAACGCTCACCTCGGTGTCGCCGACGACCTTTTGCGCTTTGTCGGGCACATCGAGCAGCGAGTTGATGAGCTCGTTTTCGCTCATGGCGCGGGTGTAGTCCTCGAGCAGCTCGCCCACGTTGAGCAGGAACATCGTCTGCCCCGCGGTGTCGACATCACGCTTGACGAACGAAATGCCGATGGCCGAAGCGTCGAGCACAGGAACGGTCAGGCGTGGCTGCGCCAGCTCATGAAGGGCAGCGCGCAAAAATGCCATGTAACCGGCCACGACAAACACCGCACGCAGAGGCGTCGGCAAGAACCAGCGACGTGCGTAATGGGCACCGATAAGTGTGGCAAGATCCATGACGAGCTTGTGCTTGCGTGGCTCAAGCTGCATCACGTAGCCCGACTTGGCATCGGCGATAGCTTGAGCATCGAGTGCGCCTAAGGCGTCGAGCACGCTTGCGCGGCGCGGCTCGTCGTACTCCAGCGCCATCTGGCCAATACGGCCATAAACGCGCACCTTGTGCACGCCGTCGATATCGCCGCTGAGCTTAAGAAGTGCGTCGAGATCGCTCTCTGGCACAGGACCCGCCAATTGAAGACGGGTCCTGCCGGGGATCTCGCTAATAATCGAGAATCTCATAGTTTGTGCCTGGGAGCGTTACTCGGCTGCCTCGTCAGCAGCGGCCTCGCTCTGGGTGATGTAGGCCGCCTCGGCAACCATGTCGTCGACATTAGCCTTGGCCTGCTCGACCATGTCCTGGTAGCAGTTCTTGATGCGCATGCCGCACGCGATACCCTGTACGCAGGCGTTCTTTACCGGAGCGCTGGTGAGCAGCTTGATGCCGGCCGTACCAAGCAGAAAACCGCCACCGACAAGCAGGGTGTTAAACGTCGACTTCTTCATGTTGCTTCTCCCTTTTGACGCACAAGCGCGGCATGGTGCCTTAGCACCCGAGTTCATTAGTTTGCTCGAGCACGCTTTGAGACTAGTTTAGTCGAACTATTATGGTCAACCAAAGTTAACCTTTGGAAATCTTGGTCCCCTTTCCTACAGCTGCCAGGCAGCCGCTTCCTTTTGCAGTGCGACCATACGGGCAAATTCTCCACCTACCGCCTTGAGCTGAGCCGAAGCACCCTGCTCGGCAACCACACCATCCTTGAGCACAACGATTTTGTCGGCATTTTCCACCGTACGCATACGGTGGGCAATAACGATAACCGTCTTACCTGCAAGCAGACGGGAGAGTGCCTGCTGTACCACGGTCTCATTCTCCACATCCAAGCTTGCCGTCGCCTCGTCCAACAGCACGATGGGCGCGTCTTTGAGCAGCGCGCGGGCGATGGAGATGCGCTGGCGCTCGCCACCGGAGAGTTTGGAGCCGTTCTCGCCGATCATGGTGTCGTAGCCCTGCGGCATGCGGTTCACGAACTCGTCGCAGTTGGCGGCACGCGCGGCCGCAAGCACTTCCTCATCGGTGGCATCACGACGCCCGAGGCGGATGTTTCCCATCACCGTGTCGTCAAAGAGCAGCACGTCTTGGAACACAATGGCGTAGTCGCGCAGCAGCACCTCGGGATCAACGCCCGCAACATCCACGCCACCCACGGTAACCGTGCCTTCGGTGGCATCCCAAAAGCGCGCGGCCAGGCGGCTCACCGTAGACTTACCGGAACCCGAAGGACCGACCAGCGCCGTAACTTCGCCTTCCTTGGCGGTAAAGCTCACATCGGTAAGAACTTTCTCGCCGGCACGGCCGTCCTCGCCCGCACCATAGCCAAATGCCACGTGATCGAACACCACATCGTGGCCCACGGGCTCAAATTTCTCGCTGCCCCGCGCCACAGGCTCTTCCATGATGGAATGCATGCGCTTGGCAGACGACTCGGCGGCAAACAGCTCGGACATTAACATTAACGCTTGGTCAAAGGGTGCATAGATACGGCTCACCATAAGCAGGAAGGCAAACATCACCAAAAAGTCGACCTGCCCGGAGGCGACCATCGCGGCACCCGTGACCAGCGTGGTGGCAATGCCCAGACGCAGGATGACAAAGGCAGAGTTGACCAAAAGCCCGTTAACGAGTTCTCCCTTAGTGGTCTCGCGCTCCTCGGCATCGATCACGGCACCGAGTCCCTCAAGATAATAGGCCTCCTGGTTGGTAGCGCGGATCTCGCGCACACAATCGAGCGTCTCCTGGATCGCCTCGGTGACTTTGACCTTCTCGGCGCGAACACGGTCGAACACCGGGACCATGGGGCCGCGCGTCAAATACAGCACGGCAAAGGCCACGGGAACGCTCCAGAACGCCGCGATCGCCAACTGCCAGCAAAAGAACAGCGATGCTGCGAACACAATAGCGCTTGCGATAATGGCGCCCCAAAGCTCTCCCAACACGTGGCTGTAGGCGTGCTCCATGGCCTGGACGTCGCCCATGATGGTCTCGGTTAAATCGGCCAGATCACGACGACCAAAAAACGACAGCGGCAGTTTGCGCAAGCGCTCGGCGATCTCCATACGCTGCTTGCCGCACTCCTCGTAAAAGATGCAGTAGGTGTAGTAATACTGCTGCCAGTTAGAGGCAAAGAGCAACACAAAAAAGACCAGGAGGCCGCCCACAATCGGCAGGGCATCCGGCAGGTCGGCGCCGATGGCGAGATGTTCGACAAAACCGGCCATGACCAGGAATAAAAAGCCCATGCCGGCCATGGTAATGAGATTAGTGAGCGTGGTCCAGAAAATGCCACGTTTTACGCCGGCGACGCCTTTATGGGGGTGCGGACGATTTCTTGGACCGCGCCTAGGCGTATCCAAGCTTCCTGC
>CAMQHB010000015.1:0-26336 GCA_947001545.1 uncultured Collinsella sp. | reverse complement strand
GCTTGCAGCCGATCGCGCGGTACCGGCCGCAGCCGTTGCAGCAGCGCGGCCACGCCGCCAGGCGCGGGCAGGCCGCCGACAGGTCGGCGGAGGCGTCCACGCGCTCGCCGCGCCTGGACTTCGGCGCCGTCACGAACCTGTGCGACGCCACCTCGGCGCTCACCGTCGAGGGCGACCTGCCCAGCTCCCTCGCGATCTCCCTGCACGAGGCCCCGCGCTCCAGCATCCTCTGGACCGTGTCCCGCTCGTGCCTCGCGAGCCTTCCGTAGGCCCTCGGGACCGCCCTCGCGGAGCCCCTATTCTTCTTTCCGGACATGCCGTCCTCCGATCTCCCGGGGCCGGCCGGTCCGGCCCTCAGGGTATCGGGTTCCCACATTCATCCGCACATGTGCGGATGAATGTGGGAGGTGTTCGGATGAAGTTGATAATCAAGGCATTTGAAACAAACGCAAAAAAGTACTTGCAAAGACACGTTCCGACATATAAGTTGATAAAAGACCGCCGTTGCGGTTTTAAGTAGATCGAGCATATGAAGTTTCAGTTTTCAGCGTGTAAGAGAAGGAAGATCGGCAAAGTACAACCCCAAACGCAATGACAACTTAATGAGGTAACTGCCACATGTGAGGCACCCAGGGCATTGCTGTCTCGATTTTGAGCACGATGCCTTCCGCCTTGCATGGGCCGTTCCATCCCGCCCCTGCAGCAACTGCCTCACGGGCTCATTGAAAACCGCATAGCACCCCAACGTCAGCACATCACCCACGGCAAGCACATCACTCACGACAACCAACACATCAACAAACAGCACGAACATCAACCGATTGGAGAAGCTATGACAAACCACCACGCTGAAGACGGCGATAAGAAAAGCATTCTGGATGCCCGAATTGAGCGAGCATATGCAAACGAATATGACGCCGCCTTTGCCGCCGCGACCATCAAGAACTACGCGTCGCTACCGCTCGCGACGATCTTGGCCGACCACCCTCAACTGCTGAAGCGCTGCACAAAGATCATGGGCGACCCCGACATTCGCAAGCTGACAGACCCCTATGCCCCAAAACGCGACAACGATTCGTGCGTTCTTACCGTAGGCTGCCTAGCCCATATGCTTACGGCGCTCGACACGAAACTCAAGCTCGAATGGGAACCCGACGAGCGTCATGAACTCGAAAGCAAGCGGAACACCCTGCGCACCGCACTGTTCCTTCCGTTGGACGGCCTCAAGCGCTGCAACGTCGAGCTCAATACACAGGCGCGGCAAAAGCCCGGGACCACGGGGCAGAAAACTCCAAGACCCCATGCGGCCATCGTCGACCGCAACCGATATAACCGCATGACCGCGCATTTTTCTGCCGAGGGAACAGCCATAAGGACGCTAATCGACCTGCTGTGCCTCCTGAGCATCAACGAGCTATTTGAGGGCTATCTCGCCCTTGTTCCCGCGACGGCACCCAAGTCGGTAGCAAAGATCATCGAGACCTGCAGACGCCAGTTTGAGCGCCATCGCAATGGCAGCGAGATGAACGCCAGCATCGCGCAGTACTACGCGGCTCATTACAAAAATGACGGATGTGCCCCTGTCGAGCATCAGCTGCGGCTCGCCTACACCACGCCCGCCGCAACGCTCTATCGCTTTGGAGCCCTTGGCGCTTGCGAGCCGCACGAACAGGCAGTCTGCCCCACAACCGAGCTCGATCTCAGGCTCGGACGAACCCTGTAGCCCGCCAGCCCCTCCGCGGGCAACAATCCTATTCCACAACACAACCAACAGAAAGGAGTCCTCATGGACACCAATCATTCCCCCATCATCAGCCCCCTCACCATGCGTGAATCCGCCCGAGGCATCACGCTCACCAGCATTTACGATGAGATGCTCGCCCGTCGCGAGCTCTCCGTCATGGGAAACATCGAAACCCCGATGGCCCACGACCTATGCCAGCAGATCCGCCTGCTCGATGCCACCGACCCCAGCCGCCCCATCACCATATTTGTCGCCAGCGCCGGCGGAAGCGTGCGATCGGGCCTTGCGATCTATGACGCCATGCGCCTCGCATCGTGCCCCATCCGCACCGTCTGCCTGGAATTCGCCGCGTCCATGGGCGCCGTGATCTTTATGGGCGGCGACGATCGCCGTATGGCGCCCCATGCAGAGCTCATGATTCACGACCCGCTGATCCCCCAGGGGGCAGGCGGCTCGGCACTTGCGCTGCAAGAAACCAGCCGGCGTCTCATGCAGACCCGCAAGACCCTCACGCAAATCCTCTCGGACCGCAGCGGCCTCACGCCCAAGCGCATCCAGTCCCTCACTGCAAAAGACACCCACCTTTCGGCCGAGCGCGCCGTCGAGCTCGGCTTTGCCCACGAAATCCTCTCGACCACCAAGGAGGTCGCCCATGTCTAACCTCGCCAGCCGCCTCGCCGCATCTAAGTCCGCATCGTCCACCATCCTCGCCAAGGATCGAACGCTTTCCTGCGACACCCGCCAAACGGGACTCAACAACAACGCACTTGTGATCGGCCCCTCGGGAGCCGGCAAGACCCGAAACGTCCTCAAGCCCAACCTGCTGCAAATGAACGCAAGCTACATCGTGCTCGACACCAAAGGCACGCTCTGTCGCGAAGTGGGACCCGTGCTGGCAGCCCACGGTTACCGCGTGCAATGTCTCAACTTCGCCGACCTCAACACCGTCCCGGCCCTTGCGCCCGGCATCGAGCGCTGCGGCTACAACCCCCTGAGGCACATTCGCCGCAAGGCGGACGGCAGGCCCAACCAGCAGGACATCCTCTCGGTGGCAAAGGCCATCTGCCCCATCGAGGACAACAACCAGCCTTTTTGGGATCATGCGGCGGCAAACCTGCTGTCGTGTCTTATCGCCTACGTCACCGAACAGCTACCCGCCGACGAGCAGACGATCAGCTCGGTCATCAAGCTGATCGAGCACCTGCAGGACGGTGCCACGGGTCGATTGTTTGACGACCTGATCACGATCGACCCCCAAAGCTATGCCCTCTCGCTATGGCGGCGCTACGCCATTACGCAAAATGCCGAGCGCATGCACGCGAGCATCGTCGGCATCCTTGCCGAAAAGGTCATGTGTTTGGGATTCGACGGTGCGGCACAGCTCTATCGTGAGTGCCATCAGGTGGACTTCGCTTCCATGGGACACACCCCCTGCGCCCTGTTTGTAACCGTAAGCGATATTGACCGCAATCTCGATCCGCTGACCGGCCTCTTTATTACGCAAGCGTTTATGGGCCTCATTCGTGAGGCCGATAGGCAGCCCGACGGCAGCCTGCCCGTGCCCGTGCGCTTTATGCTCGATGACTTCGCAAATCTGCAGATCCCCCAGATCGACAACGTGCTCTCGATTATCCGAAGCCGCAACATCTGGGCAACGCTGCTGCTGCAGTCGACCAACCAGCTCGATGCGCTCTATGGCGAGGCACGCGCACGCTCCATCATGGGCAACTGCGACACGCATCTGGTGCTGGCGTTCCAGGATCCCGAGAGTGCCCGGGTGTTTTCCGACCGCGCCGACGCGCTGCCCAGCACGCTCATGGCGACGCCGATTGATCGCTCGTGGCTCTTTGTACGCGGTCGCACTCCCGAACAGGTCGAGCGCTTTAGGCTCGAAGACCATCCGCTCTACGGGGAGCTGCCCGAGGCGCAGCGAGGCCATGCGGAGGCCGAAATCTAGGCGCAGGGTTCTCGCAGCGCGCGGCGCCCCGGCGATGTTCCACAAAGGCCGTGCACCCCGGGACCACGGCAAAGCAAAGGGGCCCGCATCCGATAGGATACGGGCCCCTGACTATAAGGCGCGATGCGTTAACAGCAGCGACTACTTGCGGTGAGCGCGGTAGAACTCGATGAGCGCCTGGGTCGAAGCGTCCTGCTCGGCCTTGGCAGCGTCGTCGTGGAAGGCCGGGGTGATCTGCTTGGCAAGCTGCTTGCCCAGCTCGACGCCCCACTGGTCGTAGGAGTCGATGCCCCAGACCGTGCCCTCGACAAACGTAATGTGCTCGTACAGGGCGATGAGCTCGCCAAGCGCGAACGGGGTCAACGTGTCGCCGAAGATCGAGGTCGTCGGGCGGTTGCCCTCAAAGCAGCGGGCCGGGACGATCTGCTCGGGCGTGCCCTCGGCGCGCACCTCATCGGCCGTCTTACCAAAGGCGAGCGCCTTGGTCTGGGCCAGGAAGTTGCCCAGGAACAGCTCGTGGACATCCTGGCCGCTGTCGGTTGCGGGGTTGGCGGTATTGGCGAAAGCGATAAAGTCGGCCGGGACCACCACGGTGCCCTGGTGCAGCAGCTGGTAGAAGGCGTGCTGACCGTTGGTGCCGGGCTCGCCCCAGAAGATCTCACCGGTGTCGGAGGTCACGGCGCTGCCGTCCCAGCGGACGTGCTTGCCGTTGGACTCCATGGTGAGCTGCTGCAGGTAGGCCGGGAAACGGTGCAGATACTGGCAGTACGGCAGCACGGCGTGGCTCTTGGAACCGAAGAAGTTGACGTACCAGACGTTGAGCAGGCCCATCAGCGCGACGGCGTTGTTCTCGAGCGGCGTGTTGCAGAAGTACTCGTCGATGGCATGGAAGCCCTCGAGGAACTGCTGGAAACGCTCGGGGCCGAGCACGACGATCAGCGACAGGCCCACGGCGGAGTCGACGGAGTAGCGGCCACCGACCCAGTTCCAGAAGCCGAAGGCGTTGGCAGGGTCGATGCCGAAGGCCTCGACCTTCTCGAGTGCGGTGGAGACGGCGACGAAGTGCTTTGCCACGGCCTCGGCGTTCTGCTCATCGGAGCCGTCGATGGCGCCCTGAGCCTTGAACTGCTCGAGCATCCAGGTCTTGACCTCGCGAGCGTTGGTGAGGGTCTCGAGCGTGGTGAAGGTCTTGGAGACGATGATCACGAGCGTGGTCTCGGGGTCCAAACCCTTAAGCTTCTCGGCCTGGTCGTTGGGGTCGATGTTGGAGATGTAGCGGCAGTCGATACCGGCGTCGGCATAGGGACGCAGAGCCTCGTAAGCCATGACCGGGCCCAGGTCGGAGCCGCCGATGCCGATGGACACCAGGTGCTCGATCTTCTTGCCGGTAACGCCCTTCCACTCACCGGAGCGAACGCGCTCGGCGAAGGCATACATGCGGTCGAGGACCTCGTGCACGTCAGCGACGACGTCCTGGCCGTCGACGATGAGCTGGCCCTTCTCGGTTGCCGGGCGGCGCAGTGCGGTGTGCAGGACGGCGCGGTCCTCGGTGGTGTTGATGTGCTCGCCGGAGAACATGGCGTCGCGGCGCTCCTCGAGCTTCACCTCGCGGGCAAGATCGCACAGCAGCTTGACGGTCTCATCGGTCACCAGGTTCTTGGACAGGTCGAAGTGCAGGTCACCGGCATCAAAGCTCAGCTTGTTCACGCGCTCCGCATCGGCAGCGAACCATGCCTTAAGGTCGATACCCTCGGCCTCGAGCTTCTCCTGATGGGCCTCGAGCGCCTTCCAAGCGGCGGTCGACGTAGCGTCGATAGGTGCGGCAACAGTTGCCATAAAGTCCTCCTCAACATACGGGCGCATACCTCCATGCGCCCGGATAATCAGATGCCCCTATTCTAGCGCAGGTCAAGACCGTAATCAGCGAGCGTTGCCAATCCGCCCCCAAACGGCGACCGACCAAAAAGGGACAGGTTTATTTTGGCAGGTCAAACGCTTTACCTACCAAAATAAACCTGTCCCTTTATGGCAGATATTAGGCCGCGGCGCACACGCTGCCGAGCAACTCGCGCAGAGGAGACCCAATGCCCTCAAGCAGTTCGGGAGCGATAATGGCAAAAACGGGAACCTCGCCGGCTCCCGCGGCAGCAGGCACCTTGCCCTCCGAGACAATGCAACCGTAGGGAACAAAGCCGTCCTCGCCGGCATCGAGCACGGCCATGCGACGAGCGAGTTCGCGCGCAAAGCCGGCAGTATCGGCATCGCCGATCGCCAGGACAAAGTCCACGCCTTCGTCGGTCGCCAGGGCCACGGCTTCGTCGATCAGCTCGTCTCCCCCGTCACCCTCAACCGAGCCACAGCGAAAAAGCACGCGCTCGAGCAGGGCTCGATCAAGCGAGCCGAGCGCCGCCGTGACAAGTTCATCACGCGTATGTTTGTCACCGCCCAGCACCACCAGCGCCTTGGTGCCTCCGTAGTGAGCGACCAATCGTCCGCACCAGCGAGCCACGTCTCCATCCGCAACAAGGCGCGTCGGCATACCAAACCCATAATTGACCATCTTTTCCACAACCCTTCCGTGCGTATAGGCGGCATCAATCGTTAGGCTCATGCTACGAAGCGAGCTTTTCCGAGCTGTTTCGCGCTCTTTAGGGCTGCGTTAAAAACCCGATGCAGCCGCACGACCATACCTGCCAAAAAGGGACAGGTTTTGACGGTGTCCGGTCGAGCGGGTATTATCGAACATGTATTCGATAAGAACATGTGTTTGATGGGAGGACGCGTGGCGCACGAGCAGCACACCTACATCTGCATCGACCTCAAGACGTTTTATGCCAGCGTCGAGTGCGTGGACCGCGGGCTCGATCCACTCACCACCAACCTGGTCGTTGCCGACGAATCACGCGGACGCACGACCATCTGCCTCGCCATCACACAGGCCATGAAGGACCTCGGGATACACAATCGCTGCCGTCTGTTCGAAATTCCCGATGGCATCGACTACATCACGGCCGTACCGCGCATGCAGCATTACATGGAGGTGTCGGCGAAAATCTACGGTATCTATCTGGAATACGTCAGCCCCCAGGACGTGCACGTCTACTCCATCGATGAGTGCTTTATCGACGTGACGCCCTATCTGGACCTCTATCACACAGATGCGGAAGGGTTCGCCTGCACGCTGCGCAACGAGGTCCTCGCGCGCACCGGCATCACGGCGACGGTCGGCATCGGCCCCAACCTATTCCAGGCCAAGGTAGCGCTCGACATTACCGCCAAGCACGTACCCAGCCGCATCGGCATACTCGACGACGAGACCTTTCGCAAGGAGATCTGGCCCCATCGTCCCATCACCGATATCTGGGGCATCGGTCCCGGCGTGGCAGCCCGCCTTGAGAAATACGGCGCCTACGATCTGATGGGCGTCGCGGCGCTCGACGAAAACCTGCTTTACGACGAGCTCGGCGTCAATGCAGAATATCTCATCGACCATGCCTTCGGGCGCGAGCCGACAACCATCGCCGATATCCAAGCCTATCGTCCGCAAGCAACTTCGACCACCACAGGACAGGTGCTCTCGAAGGGTTATGCCTACGAACAGGCCTATACCGTCTTGCGCGAGATGGTCGACAACGCCGTTTTAGACTTGGTCGATAAGCACGTGGTCTGCGACAGCATCTCGCTCTTTGTGGGCTACGCGAGCGAACGCGCCGACATACGCCGCCTCGACGCCAGCGGTACAGCGCAGTATGTGGACGGATGCGGGCACCTGCGCTCGAGCACATCGAGTATCGAACCCACCGCAACCGCCGGCCCCGAGCTCGCGCCCCGTGCGCCCAAGCCCGTCCAGCGCGATGACGAACGGCGTCGCCTGGTGCGCGAAGCGCAGGCAATCGATGGCATCTTTGTGGGAGAGCATGGCGGCAAACCGCGCGGTGGCTATGCCGCACTCTTTGCGCACTCCAACGCCTCGCGAAAGCTGCCCGAGCGTACCAATTCGTTCAAGAAGATCATGGGCTATTTCGATGAGCTCTGGGCGCAGACCGTCGATCCCAAACGACCGGTCAAGCGCATCAATCTGGGATTTGGCAACCTCATGCCCGAGGAATTTGCCACCATCGATCTGTTCAGCGATATCGAGGCCGATGAGCGCGAGCGCGACCTGGCACGCGCCGTGCTGGCCGTGAAAGGCAAATACGGCAAGAACGCGCTGGTTAAGGGGCTGAGCTTTACCGCCGGCGCCACCGCGCGCGAACGCAACGATCAGGTAGGAGGACATCGTGCCTAAGTCCCAACAACAGCCGATGCGGCCACCGACACCTTTTGAACGCCTAGCGGACCCCGAGGGAAGACGTCGCTCCGCCGACCCAAAGCTCACCGCCAACGGCACCGTCCGTGCCGGCCGTGCCGCGCAGTTTATGCCCTTTGCCGCCCTCACGGGATACTACGAGCTCGTGCGTAAACAAGAGATCACCGCCGAGCCAAAATGCGAACTCACAGAAGAAAAAGCCCTCGAACTTTCGAAAAAGCTCGAGGGCCTCAAGCGTGGCGACTTGGTTCGTGTCACCTATTACGATACATACGGCTATCGCAGCCGCACCGGCATCCTCGACGAGGCGCTCCCCGCCTTCAAGCTCCTCAAGCTCCGAGACATCGCCATCGACTTCGACGACATCCAAGACATCGAACTGCGCGGACGAGCCTAGCCAAGGAAGCGCATCCAGAGCGACGCTTACAGCGTCATGACGTAGTAGCCCGCGTCTTTCACGGCCGTCTCGAGGACACCACGATCAACCGGCTGCTTAGAGCGCACGCGTGCCGTGTGGTCCGCATACGTCACCGTTGCCCACACACCATCCAGCGCATTGAGGGCATTGGCCACGTTCTGAGCGCAGCCGTCGCAACTCATGCCGCCGATAAGCAACTCATCGCTATAGGGGTAGTGGGACGGATCGGTATCCGCAACTACTACCTTCTTGGCCTTCTTACCGCTCGCACCATCGCTGCAGCAACTCTTCCCGTGTGTCGAAGCGGCAATGCGACGCAGTCCAAAAAACATGCCGACGGCAATGACGGCCAACACGATGAGATTCGCAGGGTTGAGCAAGTCACTCATGCGTTCCCCTTTCAAGTAGCGCTATCTAGATACCCCCATGGGGTGTCCCCATCTTAACCCAAAATCATGTCCGTTCGGTCAATTAGTTTCCCTCTTCAAACTTTTTTGTTGACCATGGCTTACTTTCGTGTATAAGTTTTCCTAGGCTAACAACTGAGGACCCGAAAGGAGCATCGTGACTCGAACCATTGACATCCCAACATACCAAACGGCTGTCGTGCGCAACTGCTCCCCTACGCTCGCAGGCATCAAGCCGGCTTCGCTCTTTACCTATCCCGGCGTTTACGCCAACCAAAACGGAAAACCCAGCGCCGCCCATATCGAAGAGCGACGCTCTCGCCTACTCGCCGTCATAACCCAATGCAACCGCGAGCTCCAGCCACTCGGGATCCATATGAGCGTTTTGGTCTGGCGCCCCTGCGGAGCGCTCATCTATGTGTACCGCCCTGCGGACCTCATGCGATACCTCTCCGACCCCCGTGCCACGACGGCGCTAGCCGCCGAAGGTTACGATGTCCACAACCTGCCCGCATCCCTGGTGCATCTCGCCGCGCGCATCACGCTGGCAAGCAGCAATGCCGCAGAAAGCGCCTATGACGGCAGCGTCTGCGCACTCGCGCGAAATAGGCACTGCGATACGGGGTGCATATGCGAGTTCCCCCACGAAATTGGCTATTTTTTGGGCTATCCCTACGAAGATGTCCATCAGTTTATCGTCCAGCACGGCGAAAACTATAAGGTCTTTGGCGCATGGAAGGTATACACAAACGTTGAGCAGGCGCTCACGACCTTCGATTCCTATCGCGCATGCACGCAATACCTTACCTATATCTATCAACAGGGCTGCACTCTGGGACAACTTGTCCAGGCAACCCGATAGAGCATACAAAACGCGGCCGCACGCCGCACAACCGAAAGGAAGACATATGAGCAAGATCGCAGTCGTCTACTGGAGCGGTACAGGCAACACCGAGGCCATGGCAAACTTCGTTGCCGAGGGCGCAACCGGTGCCGGCGCCGAGGCAGAGGTCATCTCCTGCGCCGACTTCTCTGCCGACAAGGCCGCCGAATATGGTGCCTTCGCCTTCGGCTGCCCCGCCATGGGTTCCGAGGAGCTTGAGTATGACGAGTTCCAGCCTATGTGGGACGAGGTCAAGGAGACCCTCGGCGATAAGAAGGTCGTCCTCTTTGGCTCTTATTCGTGGGCCGAGGGCGAGTGGATGGACAACTGGAAGGCCGATGCCGACGAGGCGGGCGTCAATGTCGTCGATTCCGTCATTTGCTACGATGCGCCCGACGATGAGGGCGAGACCGCTTGCAAGGCCCTCGGAGCCGAGCTCGCGTAACGAACCCAGGACCTCCAAAAGAGTCTGCATCAAAGCGCATCCTTATCCCTACAAAAGAGCGGGGGCTGGATTCAAGTCCAGCCCCCGCTCTTTTATAACGGCAGTTACATCAACCGGCTACGAGATATTGCCCAAGAACGCCTTGGTGCGCTCGCTCTTGGGGTGGTCGAAGACCTCGCTCGGCGTACCCTCTTCCACAATGACGCCGCCGTCCATAAAGACGACGCGGTCGGCGACGTCGCGGGCAAAGCCCATCTCGTGCGTCACGACGATCATGGTCATGCCATCGCGTGCCAGGTCGCGCATGACACCCAGAACGTCGCGAACCAGCTCGGGATCGAGCGCCGACGTGGCCTCGTCAAAGAGCATAACGTGAGGGTTCATCGACAGGGCGCGGGCGATGGCAACGCGCTGCTGCTGGCCGCCCGAGAGCTGGCTCGGCATAAAGTCGATACGCTCGGCAAGACCGACCTTGGTCAGCTCCTCGACGGCGATCTTCTCGGCCTCTTCCTTGCTGCGCTTGAGCACCTTTTGCTGCGCAAGCATGACGTTCTTTTTGACCGACAGGTGCGGGAACAGGTTGAACTGCTGAAACACCATGCCCAAGTGCGTACGCACCTTATTGAGGTCAACGCCCTTGGCGCACACATCCACGCCCTCGACGACAATCGAACCACTCGTAGGATGCTCCAGACGATTGATGCAGCGAAGCATCGTCGACTTGCCCGAGCCCGAAGGACCCAGAACTACGACGACCTCGCCCTTATGCACATCCAGATCGATATCGCGCAGGACCACGTTATCGCCAAAGGCCTTCTGGAGGTTCTTAATGCTGACGACGACCTCGTTCGAGTTATTGGTTTCGCTCATGATAGGACCTCCTTACAGACCGGCGATGTGATCGGCAGGCGTCGCGACAACCTGTCCGGCGCTCTTGGCGGGACGCTTCTTCTTGGTCTCGGTCGTACCCAAAAGCCTCGCCTCAAGACCGCTCACCAAGCGAGCGAGCGGCAGGGTGATGACCAGATAGAACAGGGCGGCAACCACGTACGGTGTAATGGAGCCCGTCGTGGCCACGATGGTACGGGCGTTCATGACGATTTCGACCACACCCACGGCGGCAAGCAGCGACGTATCCTTGTAAAGCAAGATAAACTCGCTGGTCAGCGTAGGCAAAACATTGCGGAACGTCTGCGGAATCATAACGTAGAGCAGCGTCTGGAAGGCATTCATGCCCAGAGAGCGAGCAGCCTCGTTTTGGCCCTTGGGGATCGATTGAATACCGGCACGGAAGATCTCGCACAGGTACGCAGACGAGTTCATGGCCATGACGATAACGCCCAAAACATAGTCGTCCACCTTGACGCCGGCCAACGGCAGACCGAAGAACGCGATATAGATCTGCAGGAACGCCGGCGTACCGCGAATGATATTCACGTAGATGCCGGCGAGGCAGCGCAGGATGCGCGACTTGGAGATGCGCATAAGCGACAGGGCAAAGCCAAAGGGAATTGCCAGCGGAAACGCCACGAGCACGATCGAAAGCGACATAAGGAAGCCCTTGAAGACGATCGGCAGGCTCTGGACCAAAATGACCGGGTTTAAGAACAGGCGCAGGAACATATTGGAGTTCCACGCCTCGACCCACGGCTGCTCCTTAAGGTCGGCCAGGAAGTTATCGAAGGCCGTCACGCCCTTGATCTCCACCGACGGAATCTTGGAGATCTTCTTGGTCGAACCGTCGGCGAGCGTATAGGTGCCGCTAAAGGCCTCATCGCCGCCCTCGACGGGGAAGGCCACGCCGTAAACCTCGACGCGGAAATAGCCGCCGGCAGGCGCCGTCTCGCCAAAGTCAATCTTGAGCGTCTGGCCGTCAGCCTTGCACGTGGGCTTCATGGGCGTACGATCCATGAGGTCCTCGCCCGAGAGCATCGTCAATCGCGTGTCATCGGTACCAAACGTCGTGCCGTCGACAAACGTCAAAGAAAGACCGCTCAGCTCCTCGTCGGCATCGGCCTGAACTTCCCAAGTGATGCGCGTCTCGGTGCCGCCGACCACATCGCTACCCGAACCGGTATTGGGTCGGGCGGTAATCTTTGCGGTCTCAAGCGCCTGGGCGGTCGTGGGCACGCAGGCCCCCGCGCATACCAGGGCGAGCGCCACAGCCAGGGCACAGGCCAGCTTTTGGAGCATCGAGGGCAGTGGAAAACGCTGCTCCGCGGCCCCTTTGTTCAGTCGAGACAAGGTGGCTCCTATCGTAGAAGTTGCCGGCAAAACGAGACGGAAACGCTCTCCGTCAAGAGAAGCGCAAAGGCCCTTTCCGCCAAAACGGAAAGGGCCCGCGCGCAATCAAGTAGTTATTTTACTTGATATTGTACTTAGCCATGAGGGCGTCGACGGTACCGTCGTCGGTCAGGTCCTTGATAGCCTGGTTGATGTCGTCCTTGAGCTTGGTGTTGCCCTGGTTGATGGCGATGGCGTACTCCTCGCCGGTGCTGATCTGCTTGATGGTCTGGCAGGTGTTGAACTGCTCGGCGGTCAGCTGGCTGGCAACGGAGCGGTTGGTGACTACGGCGTCGCCCTTATCGGACTGCAGGGCGCTGAAGCACTCGGTGGCGTCCTTGTAGGGGACGATCTTGGCCTTGGGGAAGTTCTCCTGGGCAAAGGCCTCGGCGGTCGAGCCAGACTGGACGATGATGGTAGCGTCGGCGTTGTTGAGCTTCTCGCTGTAGTTATCGGCCGTGATGTCGGTGTTATCGACCTTGGTCACGATAGCCTGGTCATCCATGTAGTAGGAGTCGGAGAACGCGACCTCCTTCTCACGCTCGGGCGTGTCGGTGATAGCCGCGATGGAGACGTCATACTTGGCGCCCGAAGCAACACCCGGAACCAGCGTGTCGAAGTCGTTGTTGACGTACTCGACATCCAGGCCCAGCTTGTCGCCGATAGCCTTGATGAGCTCAAGGTCAAAGCCCTGGTAGTCGCCGTTGTCATCCTTGTACTCAAACGGAGCGTACTCGGCAGAGGTGCCGACGGTCAGCGTACCGTCCTTGACGAGCGCGTATTCCTTGGAGCCGTCGACCTTCTCAACCTTAACGTCGTCAGAGCTGCTGGAACCGGCATCAGAACCAGAGGTGGCGTTGGACGAGCCGCAGCCCGTCAGAGCAAGGGCGAGTGCCATAGCACCCGTGGCGGCAAATGCGCCAAGCTTCTTCAGCTTCATAATCAGTCTCCTTCCGGTGACCTCGTTTGATTCAGAGGTCTGCAAAAACTGTTGGCTATTATGCACCCGGAATTACGAATCTGCAATGAGAAAACTGATTGAAACAAACCCATAACGTGAATGGAATACTCTACTTTGTGACAGTCATTACTGCTGCAATGACCTTAATAGTCTAATTTCAGCTGCATAACCTGCAAGTTCGTTCGGAGTCTCCAAAATAAACGGCAGCGAACGCAAGTGGCCATTCGATACAATATTCTGCATAACCTGCATACCGCCACCAAATTCCTCGCTGCCAAGGTATCCCTTGCCGATGCACTCGTGACGATCTTTATGGGCGCCACAAGGGTTCTTCGAATCGTTGATGTGTACGGCGTGCAAACGATCGATACCCACCACGCGGTCGAACTCGTCGAGTACGCCGTCCAGATCATGGATGATGTCGTAGCCAGCATCGCTCACATGGCAGGTATCCAAACAAACGCCCAGCTTATCGGACAGCTCTGGGCACTTGGCGGCAACGCCCTCGATAATGCACGCCAGCTCCTCAAAGCTGCGGCCCACCTCGGTACCCTTGCCGGCCATGGTCTCGAGCAGCACCGTCGTCTGCTGGCCCTCAAACATCACCTGGCACAGGGTGTCGACAATCATCTGAATACCGGCGTCGGAGCCCTGCCCCACATGCGCACCGGGATGGAAGTTGTAGTAGTTGCCGGGCAGCGCCTCCATGCGCCGCAGGTCCTCTGCCATGGCCTCCAGGGCAAACTCGCGCGCCCGCTCTTTGGCTGAGCAGGGGTTGTAGGTATACGGGGCATGAGCCACGAGCGGGCCAAAGTCGTTTTGCGCCATAAGCTCGCGCAGAGCCGCCACGTCATCCATGTCAAGTTCTTTTGCCTTGCCACCGCGCGGGTTGCGCGTAAAGAACGCAAAGGTATTGGCGCCAATGGACAGCGCCGTCTCCCCCATTGCCCGATAGCCCTTCGTCGTCGAAAGATGACACCCGATCGTCAGCATCTCCAGCTCTCCCTTATCAGTTGCGGTGAAATACGGTCTATTGGTGCCCTATTTTGGCGCAAACAGACCGTATTCCACCGCAAGTTATAAAAGGGGCATCAGGGACAAAGGCCTCCAGGCATTCCAAGCGCTGGTGCCATGCCCCCCACGCCCTAAAGTTTCAAGCGAATCGCATCGATGATGTGCGCACAGCGCTGTGTGGCGGCTAGGCACATGATGGGGCTTTCGAGTTTCCCCGCCTGAATGAGCTGCGTCGCATGCGACGCCTCACCGTAAAAATCATCGACTTCAAATGGTGCATCGATTTCGAGTACTCGACCGTCGGAATACTTCACATGAGCGAGCTCGGGGCGATGGAGCCGCTCGATTTCCAACGAGCCCCGCTCACAGGCAATCGTTAAGCGGCTTTCATATGTTGCTTCGCCGTCGCACACCATATGAATGGGTATACCGCCGACGTTCATACGGATCTCGTCGGCCCAATCGACGCGGCCGCCTGATACGTCACGCCAGCGAACTTCACGGGACGAAACCTCGCAAGCGCCCGCGAGCAAATCCTCAAACCAACCGACCGCATAGCAGCCCATGTCATATAGACAGCCGCCCTGCAACGAATCAAGCAGATAGCCCGAAGGAGGCTCGCCGTAATCGAGCTTTTGCACGCTTTCAATCGAGACAATACGCCCAAGCTCACCCGACGCAAGCAAGTCCTTCACGCGAGTGCGCATCGGGCAAAACCGATTCTTCATCGCCTCCATAAACAGCACGCCGCACTCGCGAGAGGTGGAGGCAATCGAGAGAGCCTCTTCCTCACTCAAAACGGCCGGCTTTTCGCACAGCACGGCCTTTCCGGCGCGCAGCGCGCGACAGGCCCAACGCGTATGCATGCCATGCGGAAGAGCCAAGTAAATTGCGTCGACATCGGGGTCGGCAATCAGCGCGTCATAAGCCGCATTGCCGTTATCGTCGACCGAGGCATGGCCATGCGCAGCATCGATCGAAAACGCTCGGCAAAATTCCTCGACATGTGCAGGAGTGCGGCCGGCCGCAGCCACCAGCCGTGCCCCGTCGACCTTCTTGAGCGACGATGCAAATCGATGAGAAATGTGTCCGGCACCCAAAATGCCCCAACGAACCTCACGCGAATCATCCCATGAATCCCGATGGCCCACGGCAGCCCCCTTCAGTTGCGGTGGAATAGTCCCTGTTTAAGCCCTATTCTGCCGCAAGCAGGAACTATTCCAGCGCAAGTTATAAAAGAGTCACGAGGAGCGCGTTTTGCCGAAGGCCTTAAGCACTGCCGTCACGGGGCCAGGCTGGAAACGTCGGCGCACGTCATCGAGACGCTCGGGGATATCGATATGCTGTGGGCAGTGGCGCGCGCATTTGCCGCACTTGACGCAATTGCTCACCAGCTTGGCCTCGCTTGTGCGCACCGCGCTCGCCGTAAAGTACTGCGATAGACCCGTAAACCAGCTGTGCGCATAGCTTGCGTTGTAGGCGGCAAAGCAGCCGGGAATATTGATGCCCTTGGGACATGGCATGCAGTAGCCGCATCCCGTGCAGGGCACGCGATTCGATTTTTCAAACTCCGTCAGCACGTGCGCGATGGCATCGAGCTGAGTAGTTGTCATCGAATCCGGCAGAGCCCGATCGGCCAACACCGCGTTCTCATCCACCTGCGCGGTATCGGTCATACCCGAAAGCAGCATCGTCACCTGAGGATGGTTCCACACCCACGAAAGACCCCAGGCGGCAGGAGTGCGCAAATGCGGGTCACGGGCACTATCGAGCACAGCGCGAGCCCGTGGCGGCAGTTTGCCCGCTAAACGCCCGCCCAGTAGCGGCTCCATCACAAACACCGCGAGCCCGCGCTCGGCGGCGGCCATGAGCCCCGCCGTTCCCGCCTGATAGCGCTCTCCAGCGTAATTGTACTGGATCTGGCAAAAGTCCCACTCATACGCATCGAGCATCGTGAGGAAGTCCGCCGCGCTGCCGTGGTATGAAAAACCGATCTGGCGAATGCGCCCCGAAGCCTTTTGGCGCGCAATCCAGTCCTCGATGTCCAGTGCCACCACGCGCTCCCACTGGGCGGGCGAGGTAATGTTGTGCATAAGGTAATAGTCGATATGGTCGGTCCGCAGGCGACGCAGCTGCTCGTCGAAGAACCGATCGAAATCCTCCGCGCATTTGCACGAAGCATGTGGCAGCTTGGTCGCGAGCAAAACCTGGTCGCGTAGGCCTAGGCGCTCAAGCGAAGCGCCCACACAAGCCTCGTTGCCGGGATAGAGATAGGCCGTGTCCAGGTAGTTAATCCCCTGCTCCACCGCACGGGAGATGATGGCGTCGGCAGTCTTCGCATCCGGGCGTCCCGGCGCACCAGGAAACCTCATGCAGCCCAGCCCCAACGCCGAGATACGGTTGCCGCTTTTGGGGTCAACGCGATATTGCACGGCCCCTCCCCTCCCATCGAAGCCCTGACAAGGCGAAACAAACCCGTCACGTCATCGAAACACATCGGAATCGCAATCGAGAACGTATCGTAACGCAGCAGAAATCAGGCCGTCACGGCACCGCTTTAACATCAGCAAAAAGCCCGATGAAAGGAGACGAGCGTGACCACACGCGAGGACGCCTACCCCTACCCCGGCGAGCAATACATCCTCTCGGTCGACCGCTATCAGATCGAAGTCATGGACCATCTAAACGAGCTTCCAGCCACGAGCGCCGTCATCTTCTGCACCTTCCCCAAGGTCCGCGATGGCGTCGGATACCCCGCCCGCGTCTTTGCGGTCTGCCCCGCAGTGTAACGTCCAGGCAAACGTTTCTTTTTTATAACAGCCGCCCCGCGCACCCATCAATCACCCCGGCAGCATACAATCCATCAGGCGCCCCTTACGCGGGCGCCTTTTATATGAGGAGATGATTCACATGCAGATCAACAAGGTCGCCTTTATCGGCAAGGGCGGCGTCGGCCTGCTCTACGGCAGCATGATTGCCAAGGCCCTCGGCAATGACGCCGTCGAATACGTTATGGATGACGCCCGTTTTGAGCGTCACGCGGGCGATGTGCTCACCGTCAACGGCAAGCCTTGCGATCTCACGTCCGTCCGCGCCAGCGAGGCAGCGCCCGCCGATCTGGTCATCCTGACGGTCAAGACCACCGGTCTCGACCAAGCACTCAAGACTATGGAGCGTGTCGTGGGACCCAACACGCTCATCGCCTCGCTGTGCAACGGCATTACGAGCGAGCAAAAGATTGCCGAGCGCTTTGGCTGGGAGCACACCGTCCTGGGTATCTGCCAAGGCATGGACGCCGTGTTCCTCAACGGAGAGCTCACCTTTACCAATGCGGGCGAGATTCGCTTTGGCGCGGCAGCGGGCACCAAGCCCGCAACCGTTACCGCCATCGACGAGCTCTATACGCGCTGCGGCATCGCCCATACCGTCGAGAGCGACATTGCGCACCGCATGTGGGCCAAACTCATGCTCAACGACGGCATCAACCAGACCTGCATGGCCTACGGCGGGACCTACGGAAGCGCCACGGAGCCGGGCTCCGAGCAGCGCCGCTGTTTTGTCTCCGCCATGCGCGAGACGCTTGCGGTTGCCAACGCCGAGGGCGTTGAGCTGACCGAGGCAGACCTGACGCAAATGGTGCACCTCATCGAGGGAATCGACCCCGCCGGTATGCCCTCGATGGCGCAGGACCGCATCGCGCAGCGCAAAACAGAGGTCGAGGAGTTCGCGGGCACCGTCCGCCGCCTCGCGGCCAAGCACGATATCCAGGTTCCGCAGAACGAATGGCTCTATCAGCGCATTCGCGATATCGAGGCAAGCTGGTAACGCCAACGCGCCGCATTCAACAGCCTTAACAGCAAAACCGCCGCAAGGAGCACTCCCCTTACGGCGGCTTTCATCTTCGTCTATGACCGGCGGTCAATCTCACAACAGCTAGCGTTGCGACTCCGGAACCTCGTCCTCATCGTCGCGACAAAGGACAACACCGGCGCTTCCCAGCAGCGTGGCCGCGATCAGCACGCCGACCACGATAGGAGCAGCCCCGCATGTCCCCTGCATGCCCGCGACGAGCGCGGCCGTGGGACCAAGGCAGCCAAGCATCAACGCGACGGCGGCAACGGTAATATCTCGAGCATTCACAAGACCACTTCCTCCAAGAGAAAGACCTTATTTCTCAAGAACCAGTGTGCTCCGCATCCATTCGCCCAGCGTACCGCCACGGTAAGGGCTCTGTTAACTCAAACGCGCATAAAGAACGGGCGGCTTTACGTTGCCTAAAAGCTCAGTAAAGACGTCCGCCCATCATGTGCCTATTTTGCTTATGGCAGATTACCAACCGGTGTAGTAGTCGGTGGTTCCGGCAGCGCAGCCGGAGTCATAGACCTTGCAATCACCCTTGGAGCCTGTAAAGGTCGAGCCCTGGGCCATATCGCCCGCGGCAACAACGTAATAGCCGTCGGAATCGCGCCAGAAGCCCTCAGAATCCTGAGTCCATTCGCCCGTGCGATAGTGATAAAGCACATTGCTGCTGTAATAGGTCTCGCGGCGCCCGTTGTAGTTATTGACACCCGCAGAGCGCGTCAGGCCCGATCCGTTCGCGTAGGACGCGGCAGACGCGTAGGACGGAGTGCAACCGGCGTTGTAGTACGAAGCCTGGGCGGCCTCGGCAGCCTCCGCCTCGGCGGCGGCCGCCTCGAGCGTTTCGCGCTTGGCATCCTCAAGCGCGGTGCGCAGCTCATCGAGCTCGGTCGACTTGGCGTCGACCTCCCCCATCGTCAACAGGCTGCCCGCACCGTCGATGCAACCCTGCAACACAGCGCGCTCGTCATCGGTAGCATAGTCGCCATACATATTCATAATGATCTGAGCACGCATCTCAAGGGAATCGCGCTTGGCCTCCATCGAGGCGTTCCACTCCTGCATGGAACCATAACCATCGCCGCGATAGTCAACGGGCTGCACCAGCGTCGTCTCGGACGGCGTAGACCCAACCGTATCGGACAGTGTTGCGGCGTGGGCATCAGTTGCACCGGCGCCCGCCAAAAGTGCCACGGTCAGAGCGGCGGAAAGGGCGGCGGCTTTCGGTTTTCGTGAATCGATCCTCATGTAGCTAGAAACCTCCGTAGTGCGTTTTTGCTGCGTTTGAGCTGCGTGTGATTCGATCGCGCTGCATAGTACCCCGAGCAAATCGCGACCTGCGGTTTTACTCAAAAGGCGCACGTCAATTGCGTAAAACTCACATCCTCTCAACAGGAGTTTTCCACAACTCGAATGCATAAAGCGTGTCAAAAACCCTGTTTTTGCGCCCTCTCTATGCAAAAAAGGCGCCTGTGCAACCATTGTTCGCACAGGCGCCTTGAGCAGGCATTTTATGCAGTTATACCTATCGAGTCGCAAGGGGTCCTTGCACAAGTCGCCTTACTCGTCCAGCGCGGCGAAGGCCTGCTTCAGATCCCAAATGATATCCTCGGCGTTCTCGGTACCGATGGAAAGACGGATCGTGGAGGGCGTGATGTTCTGCTCGGCGAGCTCCTCGGCAGAGAGCTGGGAGTGCGTAGTGGTAGCCGGGTGCACGACGAGCGACTTGACGTCGGCCACGTTGGCGAGCAGCGAGAAGACCTGCAGATGGTCGATGAACTTCCAAGCTGCCTCCTGGCCACCCTTAATCTCAAAGGTAAAGATCGAGGCACCGCCGTTGGGGAAGTACTTCTGATAGAGCTCGTGATCGGGGTGCTCAGACAGGCTCGGGTGGTTCACCTTGGCGACATGGCTATCACCAGCCAGGAACTCAACGACCTTCTTGGTGTTCTCGACATGACGGTCAACGCGCAGCGACAGAGTCTCGGTGCCCTGGAGCAGGATCCAAGCGTTGAACGGGCTGATGCAGGCGCCCTCGTCACGCAGCAGGATGGCGCGGACATAGGTTGCGAAGGCGGCGGGACCGGCAGCCTCGGCAAACGAGACGCCATGGTAGGAGGGGTTGGGCTCGGCGATCTGCTCATACTTGCCGCTCGCCTTCCAATCGAAGTTACCGCCGTCGACGATCACACCGCCCAGCGAGGTGCCGTGGCCGCCGATAAACTTGGTTGCGGAGTGGACGACGATGTTGGCACCATGCTCCAGCGGACGGAACAGATACGGGGTGCCAAAGGTGTTGTCGACGACAACCGGTAAACCGTGCTTCTTGGCGATCTCGGAGATGGCGTCGATATTGGGGATGTCAGAATTGGGGTTGCCGAGCGTCTCGAGGTAGATGACCGTGGTGTTGTCCTTGATGGCGCCCTCGACCTCGTCCAGGTTGTGGGCATCGACGAAGGTGGTCTCGACGCCAAACTGGGAGAGCGTATGCTCCAGCAGGTTGTAGGAGCCACCGTAGATGGTCTTCTGAGCTACCACGTGGTCACCGGCCTGGGCAAGAGCCTGCAGGGTATAGGTGATGGCAGCAGCACCGGAGGCGACGGCAAGACCTGCCACACCACCCTCGAGTGCGGCGATACGGTCCTCGAAGACGCCCTGGGTGGAGTTGGTCAGACGGCCGTAGATGTTACCGGCGTCGGCAAGACCAAAGCGATCGGCGGCGTGCTGGGAGTTGCGGAACACATAGCTCGTGGTCTGGTAGATAGGCACGGCGCGGGAGTCGGATGCGGGATCGGCGCTCTCCTGGCCAACGTGAAGCTGCAGGGTATCGAAACCAAAGGTGTGCTCGGGGTTGTTGATGAACTGGCTCATGATGATCTCCTTGATCGAACAAAAGTTAATAAATTAGAGAGAAGTAAGTCGCTGTCTCCTGATCACGCCGACGGGCGCAAACAGGAGCCCGGCATTCGTCTTGGTAAGCATTTCATATGCGGGCCTCCTTTCGCATCCCGGTTCCGTGGTCGGTTTAATTACCTACCGCCTTTGTGTGTTTTGAATAGTACGAGCATTGTTTCGCTCGGTCAATCACTTAAAAGCGCTAACCTGTTATCGGTTTTGTAGATAACGCTCGAAAGGACGGCGCCGATGACCCTCCAGCAGCTTCGTTTTCTGATCGCCGTGGCAGAGTCCGGCTCAATCAACGCCGCAGCTCAGCGCCTCTATACCGCTCAGTCCAACATCTCAAACGCCGTCAAAAGCCTGGAGCAGGAACTCCACCTGGAGATCTTCACGCGCTCCAGTCGCGGCGTCACGCTCACCAACGACGGCACTGAGCTTTTGGGCTATGCGCGCCAGGTCGTAGAGCAGGCCGATATGCTCGAGGCCCGCTACGAGGACGGCGGCACCCCGCAAGCCCGCCTCGCCATTTCCGCCCAGCACTACGCCTTTTCGGTCGAGGCCTTTGTCAACGTGGTCGAGCGCTGCCGCGACAGCAAGTTCGAGTTCATCATGCGCGAGACCACCACGTCGCAGATCATCGATGACGTCCGCGCGTTTCGCAGCGACATCGGCATCCTGTATCTGGACGACTTTAATGCCCGCGTTCTGCAGAAGGCTTTTGCCGATGCGCGTGCGAGCTTCCATCCCCTCTTCGACGCGACGGTCCACGTCTTCGTTAGCGAGCGCCACCCGCTTGCCCGCCGCCCGCAGCTGTCCCTTGCCGACCTCATACCATATACGCGCTACAGCTTTGAGCAGGGAACCTCAAGCTCCTTCTATTACGCCGAGGAACCTTTTAGCTATATCCCTTGCGACCGCAACATACGAATCTCGGACCGCGGAACACTTACTAACTTACTTATCACGTCGAACGGTTACACCCTGTCGACCGGTGTCCTCTCCAATGAAATGCAATGGGGTATGGCATCGATCCCGTTAGCAGACGCCCCAACGATGCACGTAGGCTATATCATGCACGACGAGCGCAAGCCCTCTCCCCTCTTGCAGCAATACCTCGACGAGCTTAACCGCATCATCCATGCCAACTGACTGTCGGAAGACAGGGTAGAAATCGTAGATTGCTAGCCCCCGGCGGGCATGGCGCTACAATGGTCACTCGCACGAAACGTACCCAACGAAAGGAAGCCCGTGAAGGTCATCATCTATACCGACGGCTCGGCCCGATCAAATCCGGGACGCGGCGGCTACGGCGCCGTGCTCAAATACACCAACCCCGCCGGCAAGACCTTCACCTCCGAGCTTTCGCGCGGCTACGCCAAGACCACCAACAACCGCATGGAGCTCATGGCGGTCATCGTGGCGCTCGAGGCACTTAACCGCCCCTGCGAGGTCGAGGTCCATTCCGATTCGCAGTACGTCGTCAACGCCTTCAACAAGCACTGGATCGACGGCTGGAAAAAGCGCGGATGGAAAACCGCCAACAAGCAGCCCGTCAAGAACCGCGACCTGTGGGAGCGCCTACTCACCGCCAAAAGTAAGCACAAGGTTGAGTTCATCTGGGTTAAGGGTCACGCCGGCCACGAGCTCAACGAGCGCTGCGATGAGCTCGCAACCACGGCGGCCGACGGCAGCAACCTCGATATCGACACCGGCTTTAACGAGAGCGACCTGTAATAGCGTTTTCGCGCAGCTTTATATCCCCACGCGCTACACTCATCCTGTAGACCAAACAACGCAAGGGGGACGTATGCTGCGCATCGCGACCATCGGCACATCCATGATCACCGACGACTTTATCCAAGTCGTCAACGCCAACGACCAAGCCGCGTTTGTGGGCACGCTTTCACGCGACGCCAATCGCGGTACTGCCTTTACCGCCGAGCGCGGTGGCGAGCGAAACTTTACGTCACTCGATGAGCTTGCGGCAGCCGTCGACGTCGACGCCGTCTATATCGGCAGCCCTAACGCACTTCACTACGAGCAGGCCCTTGCCTGCATCGCCGGTGGCAAGCACGTCATCGTCGAGAAACCCTTCTGCGCCACCGAAGCGCAGGCGCTGGAAGTCTTCCGCGCTGCCGAGGCAGCAGGTGTCGTGGCCCTCGAGGCCATGCGTCCCCTCCACGATCCCGCCTTCCACGCCATCGAGGACGCCCTGGGCGAGATCGCCCCCATCCGCCGCGCCTCATTGCGCTTTGGCAAGTATTCCTCGCGCTACAACGAGATTCTCGCGGGACGCGCCACCAATATCTTCGACTGCAATATGGCATCGGGTTCCCTCATGGACATTGGCGTCTACGCCGTCGAGCCCATGGTCGAGATTTTCGGCATGCCCTCCGGCCTTACGAGCATGACTACCCTGCTCGATCCCACCACGCGACAGCTCACGCACGGCCCCATCGACGGCTGCGGTTCCATCCTCGCCAGCTATGGCGGAGGCCGCATCTCCGTCGAGCTCGCGCACTCCAAAATTACGAATGACCTGCTGCCCTCGCAGATCGAAGGCGAGCGTGGCACTATCCAGATCGACCATCTGTCCACGCCCCGCAACGTCCGCATCGACTATCGCGGCGATGTCGTACGCGGCTCAGCGACCGAGGCACCGCGCGAACAGGGCGAGAACGGCCGCGTGCTCGACCTGCCCAAATCGAGCAACACTATGGAATACGAACTCACAGACTTTATCACCGCCATCGGCGGCATCGATAACGTTAAGGAAGAGATTTGGGAGACCCCGGCGGGACGCCACGAGCTTGGCCACTACCGCGATGTCACGCTCGTCTCACTGCGCATCATGGATGCCGTGCGCCAGCAGGCCGGCATTACCTTCCCGGCCGACGCAGGCAAGCAGGCATAGCGATGGGTCTCTTCGATACGTTCTTCTCCAGCGTCACCGGCGGCAGTCGAGAACCCCAAAAACCATCAAACGTCGAGCTCGAGCTGCGCCGCAGACTTACTGTGCTCGCAAGCGACAAGGCCACTCTAGACACTCCCCTGCGCTATTTCCTGCGCTGGGCGGGGCAAGTCCAAGGCGTTGGCTTTCGCTTTACCAACGCCAACCTCGCGCAGGCACGCTCCCTCACCGGCTGGGTGCGTAATATGGAAGACGGCTCAGTCGAGATGGAGATACAGGGAGCTCCGGCAAACGTCCTATCTCATCTCGAGGCGCTTCATGCCTCCTACGAGCGCATGGGAACACGTTTTCGCCTCGTAGATGCCCAGGCCCGAGCCCCACTTGCCAATGAAGACGGTTTCAGTCCTCATTATTAGTATTGTGTGCTAAATACGGTATCATTTACCTACGACCGTTGATAGAAAAGAGGCGAGGCGCATGGCGGTGCAAAGAAGGAATACCAGGCAGCGAAAGCTGGTTCTTGACGCCGTGCGCCAAAGCTATAACCATCCCACCGCCGACGAAATCTACAACGTCGTGCGCGCGCAGGATGACAAAATCAGCCGCGGTACGGTCTACCGCAACCTCAATCTCTTGGCCGACGCCGGCGAGATCCTCTCCATCAAGACGCCGGGCGGCAGCCGCTTCGATCGCACGATCGAGCCGCACGCACATATCATCTGCACCTCATGCAGCCGCGTCATCGACGTACCGCTCCCCTTCGATGCCCAGCTCGACGCCAAGGCGTCCGAGCAAATCGGCTGGCACGTCACGTCGCACTACACCATCTTCGAGGGTCTCTGCCCCGACTGTAGGTAGATGTTTGGAACATGCCTTAAAATCCACCTTTCCGCACTTTGCAGCAAAAAGTAGATTTCTAGACATGTCCCAAATGTCTACTCAGCAAGTAGACGACGCAGCTCTTCTTCGACCGTGCGCACGTAGCGGACGCGGTCGTTAATGCCACGCATAGAGGGGTTGCAGCTCTCCATCAGATAGGGATGGCCCACGACGTTGAGCATGTCGCGATCGTTTTCGTTATCGCCAAACGCCATCATCTCATCGGGCGAAATACCCAGGGCACGACCGTAATCGGCAAGCGCGGAGCCCTTGCCCGAACCGAAACCGATAAAGTCCGTCCATTCGGTTCCCGACGTCATCACGTCAACACGGTCGCTAAAGAGGCGCTCGAAATACTCCAGGGCCGCCGGCTGATCCACCTCGGGCGTCTGGAAGGCAATCTTAATGACGTCCTCGTCGATGTCCTCGGGGCGATCGACCACCGCCACATCGCAGTGGACCTCATAGCGCAAATGATCGACGAACGCATCGTTGCCGCTCATGGTGTAGAGGTGTCCCTCACATGAAAGGGTCACGTCGGCATGGGGATACGCAACCACGGCATTCGCGATATCCATAGCAAGGCTACGCTCCATGGAACGCTTGACAACGGCACGCCCCTCGCTCATCACCAGGGCTCCGTTTTCGCATACATAGGCGAGCTCATCGGCCACCGGGACAAACAGGTAGCGCAAGCTCGCATATTGACGGCCGCTCGCCGGCATAAACACGATACCGCGACGATGCAGCTCATCGATGAGCTCAAAGGCCTCGGAACGCGGCTCGCGCTCCCCCGGATGCAGCAACGTGCCGTCCAAATCGCATGCAATCAGCTTGATTCCTTCAAGACCCATATGCTTTCTCCCACAGCATCTCATCAACAGAAAGACGGACTTTGAATAGTTGCCTCTCAAAGTCCGTCTTACTTATACGCACGTTAACCGCGCGCCTTCTTTACGATCGTAAAGTCTGGAGCCATACTCACAACGGCATCCGCCGCACTCGACGCAAAGCGCCGGTCCGAATCGAGTTCACGGATAACCCTCGAGAGCCGAACGCCCTCGACGCCCCGGAGCATGCGGCCCAAAACAGGCTGCACCGGCGTATACATGCGCACGGTATGCTCGTCCGAATCGCCTCGGAAAAGCAGCGCATGCATATTGCCGATCTCCCAGCACGCATGCGCGAGCGCAATCGGGTCCATGCGGTCAACTTCGACCAAATAAACCTCGGCGCTGCGCAGGCGCACGACAACCGCCACGGGTACCGCACCCGTGTGGTGGGCGGGGCGCCCCGCGCCCCGCACCCCCCCCCCCCCCCCGGGCGGGGGAGCGCGCCCGCAGCCCGGGGGGCCCCCCGCCCGGCCCCC
>CAMQHB010000014.1:0-27578 GCA_947001545.1 uncultured Collinsella sp. | reverse complement strand
GGGCCGCCCCCCCGCCCCCCGCCCCCCCCCCCCCCCCGCCGCCCGGGGGGGGCCCCCGGGGGGCCCCATTTTTAAAAAAAACGGGGGGGGGCGCGCGGGGCCCCCCCCCGCCGATATATGGGGTCTGATGTTTTTGACCGGAGAGGACTACTTACTCGTCGAGGAGATCCTCTGGCATATCATTGCCGTCGCCCAGGTCGACTGGGGCCTCTTCGGTGTCGACTGCGGCCTCGGCGCCCTCGCCTTCGGGTTTTTCCTTGGCTGCCGTCATGCGGGCTACGGCGCAGATGCGGTCGTTGTCGTCGACGGTCATCATCTTGACGCCCTGGGTGGCGCGGCCGGTCTGGCTGATCTCGTCGGTCTTGACGCGAATGACCGTCGCGCCCTCCGTCACGATGAACAGCTCGTGCTGCGGGCCCACTGTCTTCATGGCCGCGAGGTTACCTTTACGCTCGGTCATTTGGATGGTGTAGACGCCCTGACCGCCGCGATTCTGCTCCGGGTAGTCCGCGACCGGCGTACGCTTGCCGTAGCCGCGCTCGGTGATGACGAACAGATCGCCGTTGCCGTTAGTGACTTCCATGCCCAGAACGCTCACGCCGTCCTTCATGCTAATGCCGCGAACGCCGCTGGTATCGCGGCCGGTGGCGCGCACCTGCTCCTCGGAGAACATAATCGCCTTGCCCGCGGTGGTGGCCAGGATAATCTTGTCGCCCTCGCGCACGCGGCGCACGTTCAGCAGTGCGTCGTCGTCACGCAGGTTGATAGCGATCAGGCCGTCGCGACGGCTGCGGTCATATGCGCTCATCACGGTCTTCTTGACCATGCCGCTCTTGGTGGCAAACATCAGGTACTCGTCGGCCGGGAACTCGCGGCAACTGATGACGCTCGCGATCTTCTCGCCCTCCTCGAAGGGCAGCAGGTTGACGATCGCGGTACCGCGCGCCTGGCGCGTACCCACCGGCAGCTCGTGCACCTTCAGGCGATAGACCTTGCCCTTGCTCGAGAAGAACAGCACGTACTCGTGCGTGGACGCGATGAACATCTCGTCGATAACGTCGTCCTCTTTGAGGTTGACGCCCGATACGCCCTTGCCGCCGCGCTTCTGGGCGCGGTAGGCAGCCACCGGGATACGCTTAACGTAGCCGGTATGGGTGATGGTCACGACCATATCCTCGTCGGCGATGAGGTCCTCGACATCCAGGTCCTTCTCAACCTGGCTGATCTCGGTGCGGCGCTTGTCGCCAAACTTCTTGGAGATCTCGCGCATCTCTTCCTTGATGACGCCCAGAATCTTCTCCTCATGCGCCAGCAGGTCCTCGTAGTAGGCGATGGCGCGGCGCAGGCCGTCCAACTCTTCTTGGATCTTGTCGCGCTCCAGGCCGGTCAGGCGGCGCAGCTTCATCTCGAGGATGGCCGTGGTCTGCTCGGGCGTAAAGCCAAAGCGCTCAATCAAGCGGCTGCTGGCCTCGGAGTCGGTCTGCGAGGAGCGGATGATGCTGATGACCTCGTCGATATGGTCAAGGGCCATCAGGTAGCCCTCGAGGATATGCGCGCGGGCCTGGGCCTTCTTAAGGTCGAAGCGGGTGCGGCGGGTGACGACGTCGACCTGGTGGTCGATGTAGTGCTGCAGCATCTCGCGCAGGCTCAGGCATTTGGGAACGCCGTTGACGAGTGCCAGGTTGTTGGCGCCAAAGGTCGTCTGCAGCGAGGTGTACTTATACAGGTTGTTGAGCACGACCTGCGGAATGACGCCCTTCTTGAGCTCGATGACCAGACGGATGCCCTTCTGGTTGGACTCATCGCGCATATCCGAGATGCCCTCAATGCGCTTGTCGTTGACGAGTTGGGCGATCTTCTCCTGCAGGGTGCCCTTGTTGACCATGTAGGGAATCTCGGTAAAGACCAGGCGGCTGCGGCCGGTCTTGGTGGACTCCACATGTGCCTTGGCACGCACGGTAATGGAGCCGCGGCCGGTCTCGTAGCTCTGCTTAATGCCGGCGCTGCCCATGATGATGGCGCCGGTGGGGAAGTCCGGACCGGGCATGATCTGCATGAGCTCGTCGACGGTGGCGTCGGGGTTGTCGATCAGGTAGCAGGTGGCCTCGATCGCCTCGGTGAGGTTATGCGGGGCGATGTTGGTGGCCATGCCGACGGCGATGCCCTGGCTGCCGTTGACCAGCAGGTTGGGGAAGCGCGCAGGCAGTGCCACGGGCTCGGCGAGCGATTCGTCGTAGTTGGGCTGCCAGTCGACGGTATCCTTCTGCAAGTCACGCAGCAGTTCCATGGCGGGCTTGGCCAGGCGGCTCTCGGTGTAACGCATGGCCGCCGCGCCGTCGCCATCGATGTTGCCGAAGTTGCCGTGACCGTCGATGAGCGGCGTGCGCATGGAGAACCACTGCGCCAGGCGGACCATGGCCTCGTAGACCGCAGAGTCACCGTGCGGGTGGTACTTACCGATAACTTCACCGACCGTCCAGGCCGACTTTTTGTGTGGGCGGTTGGGGTAGATGCCGCTCTCGTTCATCGCGTACAGGATGCGGCGGTGTACCGGCTTTAAGCCGTCGCGCACGTCCGGCAGGGCACGCGCTGTGATAACCGACATCGAATACTCGATGAACGACTGCTTCATCTCGCGACCGAACTCCGAAATCTGGAGCTGGCCGCCGTTGATGTCCTCGCCGGCCGAGGCGCCACGATCGACTTCGCCAAAGCTCTCCTCGAGCTCACCGTCGTCGTCCTCTTCCTCATCATCATCGGCATCGGGGTTATAGGCGTCCGGATCGCCGTCCTCGCCCTGCTCAGCACGGGCAAGCAGGCGCTTCAGATCATCGGGCATACCGGCATCGCCGGCCTCGTCCATACCCTCGTTATTGTTGATATCGTCTGCCACGTTACCTCCTCATGGTTTGCGTGGTCTAATTAGTTCCCTACCACGGAGACGGCTTTTCCAGGTGCCGCAGATTCGCCCGAAAGAGGAGGGAAACGTACTTGGGTACGCGACCGACGATTGAGGGCGAAGGTGCGGTGGCTGGGAAAGCCGAACAGGTTAGGCATCTAAGAATCGTGCATCATGTGCATGCTTCTCGATGTACTCGCGGCGATAGCCGACCTCGGAACCCATCAGCTCGCGCACGGCGCGGTCCGCCACCACGGCGTCCTCGATCGACACACGCTGCAGAATGCGGGTCTTTGGGTCCATCGTCGTCGAGGCAAGCTGTTTGGGGTCCATCTCGCCCAGGCCCTTGTAGCGCTGGACGGTATAGCCCTTGCGCTTTTTGGTGATCTTGCCGTCCTTGGCCTTGCCGTCCTCGTCGTTATCATCGGGGTTCAGGCCCAGACTCTGGATGGTATCGCGCAGGATCTCGTCTTCGGGCTGGCGGCCGTTGGGATACACGTAGTGGATCTTGTTGCGCACCTTAATGCCAAAGATGGGCGGGCAGGCAACATAGACGTAGCCGGCATCGATCAGCGGACGCATGTACTTGTAGAAGAACGTCAGCAGCAGGATGCGGATATGCGCGCCGTCGACGTCTGCATCGGTCATGATGATGATCTTGTGGTAGCGCGCCTTGGTGATATCGAAATCGCCGCCGTCGCCGGCACTCGTCGTGACGCCGCAGCCGATCGCGGTAATCAGCGACTGGATGGTGTCACTCGAGAACGCGCGATGGTCACCAACGCGCTCGACGTTCAAAATCTTGCCGCGCAGGGGCAGAATCGCCTGGATGTCTCGGCGACGGCCGTCCTTGGCCGAACCGCCTGCCGAGTCGCCCTCTACGATGAAGAGCTCGGTCAGCTCGGCATCGCGCACCGAGCAGTCGGCGAGCTTACCGGGCAGGGACGCCGTCTCGAGCAGGCTCTTGCGGCGGGTCGCCTCGCGCGCCTTGCGGGCGGCATTGCGCGCCTTGCAGGCCTGCTGCGCCTTCTTGACGATCTCGCGAGCGGGCTTAGGGTGCTCCTCGAGGTAATCGGCAAGGCCGTCGGTCACGATCTTGAGCGTCAGCGCGCGCATATAGGAGCTGCCGAGCTTGGCCTTGGTCTGGCCCTCAAACTGCGGATCGGGCAGCTTGACCGAGATAACGGCCGAAAGGCCCTCGCGCACATCGTCGCCGGTCAGATTGGCGTCTTTTTCCTTGAGCAGGTTCTGCTTGCGCGCATAGTCGTTGATCACGCGGGTGAGCGCGGTGCGGAAGCCCTCAAGGTGCATGCCGCCCTCGGGGGTGTAGATGTCGTTGGCAAACGACATGACGTTCTCGCCGTAGCCGCTATTCCACTGCAGGGAAACCTCAACCTCGCCCATCTTGGCCACAGGTGCGTCCGGGTCCGATTTGCCCTCGATGTAGATAGGCTCCTTAAAGGCCTCGGGGACGTCCTTGCCCTCGTTAAGGAACTTGACGAAGTCGATGATGCCGCCCTCGTAGCAAAACTCCTCCACGTGGGGAGTAGACTCGCGCTCGTCAGTCAGCACGATTTTGAGGTTCTTATTGAGGAACGCCGTCTCCTGCAGGCGGTTGTGCAGCGTATCGAAATCGTAAATGCAGGTCTCGAAGATCTCGTCGTCGGGCCAGAAGGTGACGGTGGTGCCCGTCGAATCCGAGGTGCCCACGACCTCCATCTTCTTGACGGTCTTGCCGCGCGAGAACTCCATCTCGTAGGTGTTGCCGTCGCGACGAACCTGAACGACCACGCGCTTGGACAGTGCGTTGACGACGGAGATGCCAACGCCGTGCAGGCCGCCCGAGACCTTATAGGCCGAATTATCGAACTTACCGCCGGCGTGCAAAATCGTCATGACGACCTCGAGCGTCGGGATCTTTTTAACAGGGTGCTCGTCGACGGGGATACCGCGCCCGTTGTCGACGACCGTGATGGAGTTGTCGGCGTGGACCGTCACCTGGATCTCGGTGCAGAAACCGGCCATGGCCTCGTCGACGGAGTTGTCAACGATCTCCCACACCAGGTGATGCAGACCGCTGGCGCTCGTCGAGCCGATATACATGCCCGGGCGCTTACGAACGGCCTCGAGACCTTCGAGAATCTTAATCTCGCCGCCATCGTAATCGTTTTCGTTTGCCACACGTCCTCCTTCAGTCAAGAAAATGTGTACAGCCTTACTAGTTTATCGTAAAAAAATACCCTCGGGAACGAGGGTATTTGGCTCTACAAGGCCACCAGATGCGATTTAAGGCTCTTTTTTGCTTTGCACGCCCTTGGCCCACTCGGCACTGGCTCTCATGGCGTTCTCGAGGGCCTCGCGCAGTTTTTGGTCTTCGATGGGCGCCACTTGGCGCTCAATCTCGGTGCGCTCGGCATCGCTGAGGTCGGCGTGTGGGGCCGGCGGGCGCTCGGTCGCCGCTGGGCGAAGGCGCTCCTTGGCGGCGGGCGGCGTGTGACCGGGCGCGGTGGTTTTGAACACCAGGCCATCCGCATGCGCACCGGCGCGCTCCATGCGCGCGCGGATGATCTCGCGCAACAACGTCATTTCCTGCGTCCACGAGGGCGAGTCGAGATATACCAGCAGCTCATTGGACTCGGGCAGGTAGCGCAGGCCCGTCACATGCCGCCCCTCGCGCGTGCCCGAGCACACCGCGTTCCACGCGCGATAGACCGCGCGCGACTCCTCGGCGGCCTCCATCTGCGCACGGCGCTCAGGGGTCGCAGCCGCCAGGATGCGCTGGCGCTCTGCGTTCAAAAAGCCACTGAAGGCGACCGTTTCGCTCTCGCGCTCGTAATTAGCACGTCTCACCCATGCTCACCACCTTGGCTCGATCAAGCAGGTCATCGGTAAAGTACCCCAGGTTGGTCGTGGTTATGACCGTCTGGATATCATCGCCGATCAGCCGCAGGAAAGCACCGCGGCGTTCGCCGTCGAGTTCGCTCATCACGTCGTCCAAAAGCAGCAGTGGGGCGGTGCCCAGGACATCGCGAGCCACGGCCACCTCCGCCACCTTCCAGGCCAGAACCAACGTTCGCTGCTGACCTTGGCTGGCAAATGAACGGGCGGAGCGACCCGCCACAGCAAACTCAATCTCGTCGCGATGCGGTCCCACCAACGTCACGCCGCGGCGAATTTCCTCGTCGGCGTGCTCATCAAGGGCAGCCAGCATGCGCTCGTACGCCCAGCCCTTCAGCTCTTCGCGATCATCGACCTGGGGCAAATCCCCCAGCGTGGACGCATAGGACACGTTGGCGGCTTCACCGGACGCCACTTGCCCGTAGGCAGTACGCACATGGCCCGCCAGCCGGTCGAGCAGGGCCAACCGGTGCACGAGCAGAGCCGCGCCCGCGCGGGCAATCGAATCGTTCCACGCGCCGAGCATCTCGCGGCAGCACCAGGCCTCCTTGAGCAAGGCGTTACGCTGGGTCACGCAGCGACCATAGGTGCTCGCAAGATCGGCATAGCGTGCACTCAGTTGCATGCCAAAGTCGTCGAGGGCGGCGCGGCGCACACTGGCGCCCCGCTTAACCATGTCCAGATGGTCGGGGCAAAACAGCACGCTCGGCAGAACCCCGCGCACACCGGCGGCAGAGCATCTCTTGCCGTTGCGGCTAAACGAGCGCCTACCGTCCTCCGCGCTCAATCCCATATCAAGTACGCGGCCGTCGCCCTCGAGCCTCAGCTCGACCTTGCACGAGCCCACGCCGTCATGGACGAGCTCGGCTGCGGTCGGATGCCTAAACGAGGCGCCGCTCGTCAGCAGCTGCAGCGCCTCTATGAGATTGGTCTTTCCCGCCGCGTTGGGTCCCGCAAGTATCGTCACGCCCTCGTCCAGGGCAAGGCGATAGCTATCGAAGCTGCGGTAGTGCGCGACGGAAAGATCGCGGGCGAACATGGTCATAGGGCAGTTGCTAGATGCGGACCGGCATGACCAGGTACAGGTAGTTGATCTTGTCGTAGGACTTGAAGATGCCCGCCTGCGAGTAGCTCTTGAGCTCCAGCGTGATCTCCTTCTCCTTGGACAGGGCATTGAGGCACCCGAAGATGTAGTGGTAGTTGAAGGCGATGGTGCCCGACTCGCCCTCGGCCTCGACATCGATCGTCTCCTGCGCAAGGTCCTGGTCATTGGAAATGGAGGACAGGCCCATCTGCCCGTTCTCGACATCGATCTCGAACTTGACGGCGGGGTTGGCGCTCGCGATAACGGCCACGCGCTTGAGGGCGGCGTTAAAGGCGGCGACGTCGATCTTGACGCTCGTCACGCACGAATCGGGGATGAGCTGCTTGTAGTTGGGGTACACGCCCTCGATGCGGCGCGACACGTAGGTGGTGTTGCCGGCCTCAAAGACGACCTGGGTGTCGGTAGCCCCGATCATGATGGTCGCCTGGCTGGCCATGATGTTCAGCGCGTCGTTAAAGGCGTCGGCCGGAACGTTGAGTTCAAAGGAGCCCTCGAGGGTTGAGGTCTCGACCTGCGTATCGCACACGGCCAAGCGGAAGGAATCGGTCGCCACCAGGCGCACGGTGTTGTTCTCGACCTTCATGTGCACGCCACCCAGGATGGGGCGGGCCTTGTCAGTCGAGGTGACGCGCCACACGCGGCCGACCATTTCGGACAAGATATCGGTCGGCAGTTCCACGGCGCTCTCGATGGCATAGGCCGGAAACTCGGGGAAGTCATTGGCATCGAGCGTGTTCAGGCGGAAAGAGCTCTTCTCACAACCAATCAGCACTTGGCGCTCGGACAGCTCAAAGGTGACCGGGGCATCGGGGAGGGTCTTGGTGATATTGGAGAGCATCTTACAAGGGATAACCATCTCGCCCTCTTCTTCGACATGTGCCGCGATGCGATGACGGATCGAGATGGTGTAGTTAGAGGTCTGGAATTCCAAGATGCCGTCTTGCGCCTTGACGAGCACGCCCGACAGGATGGGAAGGGTGGATGCCGAAGCGACGCCCTTCATAACGACGCCGATGGCTTGTGTAAGCGAGCTCTGGCTGACGGTGAACTTCATCTTTTAATACCTTTCTATAGATATAAATATCTTAATAATAGTAATAGCACTGACGAAACTGTTGATTACTCCCAAAGACGCAGGTCAGACCCAGAAAGAGAATCGACAGCAACCTGTGTGCAACGGGGGTGGTTTTCCACGTTCAAAACCTGCGCAAAACTTTTCATCACCGCGGGTTGGGTTTTAAACACCTTATGCCCGTGGTTTCGACAAGTTTTCAACAGGTGTCTCTATTTCCCTACGAGCGCAGTGTAATTTTATCGCGCAGTGACTTGAGGTCTTCGGTGACGGTGCGGTCTTCCTGGATCATCTTCTGGACCTTTTTGTAGCTCGTGCTGACGGTCGAGTGGTTGCGGTTGCCAAATTCGGCGCCCACCGCCGTGGTCGTCATCTCGCACATCTCGATGGCCAGATAGATGGCAATGTGGCGTGCCTTGGCGATATTGGCGTTGCGTCGCGGGCCGATGAGCTCCTCGTGCGTCACGCCGTACTGCTCTTCAATGACGGACTGAACCGTTTGCACGTTGATCTTTTTGGCCGATGTGTCGAAGTACTGGCTGGCGATGGCGTCGATATCGTCAAAGGTGAGCTCCCCGCCCTCGCGCTCTCGGTCACCCGCCTCGCCGGCGCAGCGCTCGCAAAAGCTCTCGAGTTCGCGGATGTTGGTGCCCGAGACCTCGGCCATGTGTTTAAAGTGCTCGTCGGTCAGGTGTCCGCCGTCGCCCCCATAGGCCGCCAGCAGCGAGTCGTCGCCTGCCTCGGGAGCGGCGACGATGGTGTTCTCGTAATAGCGCTGCAAGATCTTGTATTTCATCTCGTAGCTGGGCTCTGCGACCAGGCAGAGCATGCCGGCGTTGAAGCGGCTGGTCAGACGCTCGTCCATGCTCAGGTCCTTGGGGGCACGGTCTGCCGCGATGACGACCTTCTTGTTGTTGCGGATGAACTCGTCCATGAGCTGGAAAAAGTAGTCCACGCTCGCGCGCTTGCCGATGATGTTTTGGATGTCATCGATGATGAGCACGTCCACGCCGTGGTACGCCTGCATGATGGGGGCGTTGCTCTTCTTTTGGCGGTCGAACTCGGTCATCAGGTCGTCCAGATATGCCTGGGAGTTGGCATACTTGACCTTGATCTCGGGCGACTTCTCGGCGAGCTCGTTTTTGATGGCAAGTAGCAGGTGCGTCTTGCCCAGGCCCGATTTGCCGTAGATGAACAGTGATGTGCACGTGCCGCGCTCGTCAGCGAGGGCGGCAAACTTGAGTGCTGAGCGATAGGCATGGCTGTTCTCGGGGCCGTAGACAAAGTTCTCAAAGGTAAATTTTGAGTTCGCGGCGAGCGGGGCTCCATCCGTATTCTGCTCGGCCGGCACGGTCGGTGCTGGCATGGGTGAAGTGGGGGTCGCAGTTTGCGTGGGTTTAGTCGGCGCTCCGCCCTTCATCTGGTTCATCATGCGACGAAAATCATCGGCCGAGAGCGTGTTTTTGATTGCAATGCCCGAATCCGCGCCCGCCGCTGCGCCGTGAGCGATGGGCATGTGCGTGACGGGTGCGTTCGTTGACGTCGCCGCCGCGCTCGTCAACGGTGCCATGGTTTCACGGGAAACATCGCTGTGCTGGTGCTCGATCGTCGGTACGTCGCCTGCGGAGGCCGGCACCGCCGGGGAAGCGGCGGGAGCCGTGGCGGGCGCCGTCGTGGCAGCGGATTCCGCTGCGGCGCCTTGCGGTGCCACGATGTCGAGAGCAATCGGTGCAAAGGCGATTTCTTCCAGATAAGCCTCAATAGTCGGCTGATGCTTTTTGAGCTGCGCGATGGCAAAGCGCGAGGGGGCCTCGATCGTGAGCGTATCTTCGGTCAGGCTTATGGCGCGCGATTGCCCCAGCATGTTGATGAGGCGTGCATCTTGGCCGTCGCGCTGGCAAAAGGCGATGGCATCCCCCAGGATGATGCTTGCTTCCTCGTCCACTGTCTCTCCCGTTCTTTAGCTCTGAGCTCGCACGCGAGCGGCGCCGAGTTCGGTCAGATGGTATTTCTGGCCATGCTTGATGACCAAGCCGGCCTGCGCCAAGTCATTGAGCGTGCGTGACCAAGTGGGGGCCGAGTTTCCAAACGCCCTCGCAAGATCGGTTGCACCGCACGCTTGATTTTGCGCCAGATAGCCCAGCGCGGCGTTGCCGCGATCGCTTACGAACACGTCCGGTTGTGGCTGTGCATACTGATTTGCTGCATTAGGATACATCATTTGAGCTGCTGGTTGTTGAGAACTCTGCATCGGCGGCGTTTGCTGTTGAAAACTTTGAGGCCACTGTTGGTAAGGCTGCGGAGGCATCTGCTGGGCCCAGGGGTTGTACTGCTGCTGCGGCATCTGCTGGTACGGCTGCTGATATCTCTGCTGGTACTGCTGCGGGAACTGCTGGCCATACCCCAGTGGCGGCATCTGCTGATATGGATATCCCTGTTGGTACGGCTGATAGCCCATTTGCTGTCCACCCGGTGCCCCCGTCGCCTGCTGCATTGCTGCTGCATCCTGATCCGCCAGCGGCATGGCCTCTGGCGTGTTTGGCGGCATCGACATCGATGCCGCCCGGGGTTCTTGTGTAGGTAGCATTCCGGGCTGCTGCATCTGTCCCACGGGGGGCTGCATCTGCTGCGTTGCCATGGGCTGCTGCGCAAAAGCTCCCGGCAGGGGATATGTGGGCTGCTCCGTCTCGGGCCGCACGGCAGCGCCGCGTCCGCCGGCACGCTCGATTTCCTGCACGCGTTTAGGGTTCAGGCTTACCGTAACCACGGTGCCGTTGCCCATGTTGTCCTCGATGGATACGGCACCGCCGGCGTTTTCCAAATACTCCTGCACCATGGGAAACCCTGCTCCGGTTCCACGGATATAGCGCTTCATCTTGCTGTTTGCGCTGGTAACGCCAAAGTCGAAAGCGCGTTCCTTGTCGTCGATGCCCGGTCCTTGATCGGCAAAGCGGATGGTGTCTCCGCCGTCCAGAATCGAGATGATGGGCTCGGCAAAGTGCGCGTGGATAAAGTTTTCGACAATCTCGCGGATGACCATGAGCGAGATATGGCCGCCTTGTTCTTTCATGCACTGGTAGACGGTGTTGGTCGTCTCTTCCAAATACGTGCGGACATCTTGCGGATCAATGACGATCACCCGCGGTGTCGACAGCATGTCGTCATAGACGGCGATGCGAGCGGCGTACATGGCTTTTGGCGCCTGCGTGGTCGTCTGCTCGCCTTCCGCACGCTCTTCGCGCACGCCGGTGATGTGCTCGTTGTCGGGTGCCGGGTCTCCGGAATCGACCATGGTGTAAAAGTCGTCAGACATGCCGCTCGCAATCTTTCAAAAGGTTTCGAACAAATAGTAGCTCACCGTGCAACGTTTCTCGTCTTTCGACAACTTTTCAAAACTTGTTGAAAACTTTGGAAAACGGGCGAAAAGTTCTCAACAGTGCCAACATGACCTGTTGAAAACTCGATGAAATATCGTGAAAGGTTGCCATGAGGCGCAAATTTCGGTTGTGCTTATGGGGGAACCGTGTGAACTGCGCAACCTTTTACCTTTGATTTCTTGACATTTGAACATTGATTTCCCTACAATCTTCAAGCTCACGTGTCTATATCTGCGTCCGCGTCCCCGCGGACACTCGAAATGCAGCAGGAGGAACTTAAGATGAAGCGTACGTATCAGCCTAATAAGCGTAAGCGTGCCAAGACCCATGGCTTCCGTGCCCGTATGGCCACTAAGGGTGGTCGTGCCGTGCTCGCCCGTCGTCGTGCCAAGGGCCGCAAGCGTCTCACTGTCTAGCAGCGATACACACATCTCGCATGAAGACTATTAAGTCTCGGCAAGATTTCGAGCATGTGTTCAGTCAGGGGCGTCGTTTCAATCACCCTCTGATTCGAATGACCATATGTGAATCGGTTGGCGAAGGCGACTCCGGAAGGGTCGCCTTCGTTGGTGCTAAGCGACTCGGTTGTGCCGTCGTGCGCAACCGATCTAAGCGTGTGATGCGCGAGGCCGCCCGCAGCTGCGGATTTCCCGTTGCGGGTTATGACATCATCTTGTTTGCAACTCCCAAGACGAGGGTTTCCTCGCCGCAGGAGATGGACAAGGCGTTGCGTTCGCTTATGAAGCGCGCCGGCGTTGCCGGGGAGGAGCGATGAGCAATCACGTTTTGCGACGTGTTGCCATCGCTCCTATTCGCATATATCAACAGGTTATTTCGCCCTTATTGCCTGACGCCTGCATTTATTACCCAACGTGCTCGCAATACGCCGTCCAGGCGATTGAGAAGCACGGTGTTTTGAGAGGCTGCTGGCTTGCCGTGAGGCGCATCGCTCGCTGCAATCCCCTGCACGTCGGCGGTTATGACCCTGTGCCCTAGCGGGCACTCGCTATCGGAGGAAAACTTACATGTGGGATTGGATCGTTAACATCCTTTTCGAGCTGCTCAAGCTCATCCAGACCTTTGCGGTCGACTGGGGCCTGTCCATCATCATCCTGGTGGTCATCATCCGTCTGCTGCTGACGCCGCTCATGCTCAAGTCGACCAAGTCGACGGCTCGCATGCAGGTGCTGCAGCCCAAGATGCTCGAGATCCAGGAGCGCTATGCCGACGATCCCCAGCGTCAGGCCGAGGAGATGCAGAAGTTCTACAGCGAGAACAAGTTCAACCCCATGGCTGGCTGTCTGCCGCTGCTGATTCAGATGCCTATCCTGTTCGCCCTGTTTACATTGCTGCGCAACCTGCCGCAGTACTTTAACGACGGCACGTTCTCGTTCTTCAACATCCTGCCCGACCTGACCACCACGCCGAGCGCTTCCTTTGCCGATGGCTTTATGGTTGCACTGCCTGCGCTGGTTTGCCTGATCCTGTTCGCCGTCCTGACCCTGATTCCGCAGCTCTATATGTCGCGCAACCAGACCGGCCAGCAGGCTCAGAGCATGCGTATGATGGCCGTTGTCATGACGGTCATGATGCTTTGGATGGGCTGGAGCCTTCCCGTTGGTGTTCTGCTGTACTACGACGTCTCGTCTGCTTGGCAGGTTATCCAGCAGATTTTTGTGACGCAGAAGGTCATCGACAAGGCGAAGGCCGATGAGGAGGAGCGTCTTAAGAACGCTCCGCTGCAGGTTGAGGTCACTCGTCGAGAGAAGAAGCCGCGCCCGCACAAGAAGAAGTAGTGGGATATCAATCTTATTTAGGTACCTAACTTTTGGAGTACGTTATGTCTGAAGAGATCATCGAGGATATGCTTGAGGAGGTTGCCCCGCAGGTCGCGGGCGATTATCCCGAGATTGCACAGCGCTACAAGGCTGGTGAAGAGCTGACCGATGAGGAGCTCGACACCATTGCCGATGTTGCGATTTCCATCCTGCGTTCCATCCTTTCGCACTTCGATGCCGCCAACTCTCCTATCGATGAGTATGAGGGCGACGAGGGTGAGCTGATTTTGGATGTAACGGCTCCCGACCTTGCTGTTCTCATTGGCCGTCATGGTCGCACCCTTGATGCCCTTCAGGTTATGTTCTCTTTGCTGGTGAGCCGCAAACTTGGCTTTAGGTATCCGGTTGTAGTGGACGTAGAGGGATACAAGAGTCGCCGTCAGGACAAGGTTGCTTCCATGGCTCAGTCTGCTGCCGAGCGTGCCATTCGCACTCATAAGAGTGTTTCGCTTCCGCCCATGAATGCCTACGAGCGTCGACTGGTTCACATTGCACTTCGTGGCAATGATGCCGTCGATACTCATTCTGAGGGTTCTGACCCTGATCGCCATGTGGTGATTGTTGCTCGATAATCTACTCAAGTTTATGCTAAGGGGACGTGGTTTCCACGTCCCCTTTTTTTGTCAAAAGTTCTCGATACGCTGATTTTTGTCAGAAAGGAGCTTTCGTTGTTAGTACTTACTGATCAGCAAGCTGACGAGATGTTGAGTCGTCTAGCTTTCTATTGCAAAGAGTATTCCTTGAGCGTAACTGATGTTGAGCTGAGGAAATGTATTCAGCATTTGGATTTGGTTCTAGAAACAAATAAGACAACCAATCTCACCCGTATTCTTAACGTAGAAGATGCTGCAGTACTTCATATCCTCGACTCACTTGTTTTGCTCCCCTATATCAACAAGGCTCCTGAGGGAGCTTTGCTCGATATGGGAACAGGTGCGGGCTTCCCTGGTGTTCCATTAACCATAACCACGCATCGTAAAGCTACTTATATTGACTCTGTTGGCAAGAAGGTTGATGCGGTAAATTCCTTTGTCCATGCTCTTGGATTGAAACATGCCCATGCGGTTCATGATCGTCTTGAAGAATATGCTCGGAGCCATAAGAAGCAGTTCTCTGTTGTAACCGCCCGCGCACTGGCCCCTCTACCGATTCTTGTTGAGTATGCGGCTCCGTATCTGAAGGATGGAGGGCTATTTGTTATAACCAAGGGCAATCCTTCGGATGAGGAGCTTGCTTCCGGCATGTCAGCAGCTAAGATTTGCGGCTTCACTTTGCTTCTGAATGACACAATTGATTTGCCTGAAGGCTTGGGTCACAGGGAGTTCATTGTTCTTAAGAAGAGTCATCCAGCATCCGTTTCATTGCCTCGTGCAAATGGCGTGGCAAAGAAGAATCCGCTTGCCTAGATGTTTCACGTGAAACATAATGGATACTAACAACTTGCAGTGTTTCACGTGAAACATGGCGGTTGATATCGATTCGGAATGTTTCACGTGAAACATCCTCCGTTTGACAACTTTAATACACACCAGGAGGGACCGTGGGATTTCGCGACGTTAAGCGTTCAAAGAGCGCAAAAGACACGCGTATCATTGCAATCATCAATCAAAAAGGCGGCGTCGGTAAGTCAACGACGGCTGTAAACCTTGCAGCAGCACTGGGTGAGCAGGGTCGTAAGACACTGATTGTCGATTTTGATCCGCAGGGAAACAGCACCAGTGGATTCGGAATTGAAAAAGAAGACCTTGATCACTGCATCTATGATGCATTGTTGAATGATGTGCCGGCAGAATCGCTTGTTCTTGATACAAATTGCAAAAAGGTATTCGTAATTCCGGCTACAATTCAGCTTGCAGGCGCGGAAATTGAACTCGTAAGCGCAATTGCTCGTGAAACCCGTCTCAAAGATTTGCTTGAGCCGATTCAGGACGAGTTCGATTTTATTTTCATTGACTGCCCTCCTTCGCTCGGCCTGCTTACTATCAACGCTTTGACCGCAGCAGACAGCGTTTTGATTCCGATCCAGTGCGAGTATTACGCACTCGAGGGCGTTACGAAGCTGCTTGAGTCAATGAAGATGGTCAAATCTCGTCTGAACAAGGGCTTAGACACCTACGGTGTGCTTATGACCATGTATGACTCGCGTACTTCTCTATCGAATCAGGTTGTTGAGGAGGTTCAATCGTACTTTGGTGATAAGGCATTTAAGACGTTGATCCCCCGTACGGTTAAAATCTCCGAAGCTCCGTCTTTTGGGGAACCGGTAATTACCTATGCACCTCAAAATAAGGGTGCAAAAGCATATATGAACCTTGCAAAAGAGGTGATCAAGCGTGCCTAGTGTAAAGAAACGTGGCGGATTGGGACGTGGACTCAATGCTTTGGTCTCAGAGGCCGAGTATGAGACCGGTGGTTCGGCTGCATCGGCTTCGAATGCTGCATCTGAAACAAAACTACCTATTGAGGATATCGTTCCCAACCCTAATCAGCCGCGAATTCACTTTAACGAAACTGAACTTCGTGAGTTGAGCGAATCAATCCAAGAACATGGCGTCTTGCAGCCGCTTTTGGTTCGCAAGCATGGAAACGGCTATGAGATCATCGCTGGTGAGCGTCGTTACCAAGCGTCAAAGCTTGCTGGTCTTGAGGAGCTGCCTGTCATCATTAAAGATGTTAATGATGAAGAGATGCTGGCTCTTGCTCTGATCGAAAACCTTCAGCGTTCTGATCTGAATCCCGTCGAAGAGGCTAAGGGCTATCGCCAGCTCATCGATGCCAGCGGTATGACCCAGGAGGCATTGTCGAAGGCTGTAAGCAAGTCACGCTCTGCAATTACAAACTCACTGCGTCTTCTCGATCTCCCCGAAGTAGTTCAGCAGATGATTTTTGAGGGCAAACTTACTGCTGGTCATGCACGTGCGATTCTTGCAGTTCCCTATGAGGATGCGCGTATTCGACTTGCAGAGAAAGTTGTTACAGAGGGCCTTTCCGTAAGAGCGACAGAAAATCTTGCTCCGTTGTTTTCTGCCGGAGAGACACCTAAGACGCCAAGGCCTGCAACGCCTCAGTCCTTTAAAAAGGCTGCCCGTGTGCTTCGTCAGGTATTTAATACCAACGTGCGTGTGAAGAGCTCGCGTGGAAAGAATAAGATTGAGATTGAGTTTAAAGACGAGGAAGAGCTTTCTCGTATTCTTGGCGAAATGATTCAGTTTGATCAAGGAGGCCAAGATGAGGAATAGAATTTTAACTGCGATTGCATTGGCGACGACTGTCGCGGCTGGTGCCTTTGCTGGCTATAAGATCGCGACAGACGATGAACTTCGAGGTCGTTTGCTTCGTAGTGCGCAAGATATTGTCGATACATCCAAGAAGAAAATGGATGTTATGACAGAAGATGTTGCCATGCGTACTGCTCAGGTAACGAAGAATCCAAAGATTAATCAAGGTTGGGTTAGCAACCAATGGGAAAATGTAGGCTATTAGGTACCTAACAATTACTCAGCATATTTTGAGGGGTCCTTGTCTGATTCATGAGACAAGGACCCCTTATTTTGGCCGTAAAAATGGGACAGGTAGCAGCTGATTCAAAATTAAGGTCAATAAATGAAACGACCCCGGTTGCATATTCTGTAACCGGGGTCGTTCGATGTTTCACATGAAACGTTTTGGGATGCGACTCCCCTATGCGTTCTTCTGAACTTTGAAGCGCTGCTTCAGCTGTCCGCAAGCGGCGTCAATATCGTTACCACGGGAGTTACGAATCGTGGTCTCGATGCCACGGGACTCAAGACGACGCTGAAGATCCTCAACCTTATGAATCGGCGACGGCTTGAGCGGGCTACCCTCGATGTCGTTAAGCTGAATGAGGTTAACGTGGCACAGCGTTCCCTCGCAGAAGTCACAGAGCGCCTGCATTTCGGGATTCGTATCGTTGACGCCTTCGATCATGGCATACTCATAGGTCGGGCGGCGGCCGGTCTTCTCGGTGTAGAGCTGAAGCGCTTCGTGAAGGCGAAGCAGCGTGTACTTCTTAACACCGGGCATGAGCTTATTGCGCGTCGACTGGATGGCGGAATGCAGGGAAACGGCAAGCGTGAACTGCTCGGGGATGTCGGCAAATTTGCGAATACCGGGAATAACGCCGCTGGTAGAGACGGTGAGGTGACGAGCGCCGATACCGATGCCATCGGGGTCGTTGAGGATTCGCAGCGCCTTGAGAACCTCGTCGTAGTTGGCAAACGGCTCGCCCTGGCCCATGAAGACAACGCTCGTGGCGCGCTCGCCAAAGTCGTTGGATACATGAAGTACCTGGTCGACGATCTCTTGAGCGGTCAGAGAGCGCTTGAGGCCGTTGAGACCGGTAGCGCAAAAGGCACAGCCCATGCCGCAGCCTGCCTGGGTGGAAACGCAGACGGAAAGCTTGTTACGACGGGGCATGCCGACAGTCTCGACGGAAACGCCGTCGTGGTATTCGAGCAGATACTTGCGCGAGCCATCTTTGGAAACCTGCTTGGTGAGTTCAGTGGGCGTGTCAAAGGCAAAAGCCTCTTTAAGCTGCTCGCGGAAAGCCTTGGGAATGTTGGTCATATCGTCAAACGAACAAACGCTCTTCTCGAAGACCCATTCAATGAGCTGCTTCGCGCGGAACGCGGGCTGGCCAAGTTCGGCCACGAGCTCGCGAATATCGTTTTGGCTCAAGTCGCGAATGTCCTGAGATTCAGTCCTGGGATTCATGGAAGCCTTTCGATTTTGGGGAAACGTAGAGGGTATCGCTACAATATGGTATCAGCTGCAGAAATTATAGAGGAGGAGTCTGCCCATGCCGGGTAAAAGCCTAGAGAACATGCACGTAGCGGTCTTGGCGGGCGGTCATTCCGCTGAGCGCGAGATCTCGCTCAATTCGGGAAAGAACGTTGTGGTGGCACTGAAGGAAGCCGGCTACACCTCGGTGGAGCTGCTCGATACGGCCGCTGATGACTTTATGGTAACCATGGCAACCGGCGGCTTTGACGTGGCGTTTATCGCCATGCACGGTGCCGGCGGCGAGGATGGTGCCATGCAGGGCGCCATGGAGACCCTGGGTATCCCCTACACGGCCTCGGGCGTGCTTGCTAGCGCCTGCGGTGCCGACAAAGAGGTCTCTAAGCTCCTGTACGCCAAGGCGGGCATTCCCATTGCCCCCGGCCTTGCGCTCGAGGTGGGCGATGAAGTCGATATCGATCATATCGTCGAGGTTTGTGGCGAGCGCAGCTTTGTGAAGCCGGCCGTCAACGGTTCCAGCTATGGCATTTCCCTGGTCCATGAGCCCTCCGAGCTGCCCGCGGCAATTGCCAAGGCGTTTGAGTACGGCGACAAAGTGCTGGTCGAGAAGTGCATCGAGGGTACCGAGATCACCGTCGGCGTGTACGGCGAGGACGACGTGCGCGCCCTGCCGATTGTCGAAATTCGCAAGCCCGAGGACTGTGAGTTCTACGATCTGGACGTGAAGTATGTCGACCCTACGGACATCCATCGTATTCCGGCGCAGATTTCACCCGAGAATTACGCTCGCGCTCAGGAGCTTGCCTGTGCTGCTCACAAGGCCCTCGGTTGCCTGGGCATCTCGCGCAGCGATTTTATCGTGAGCGAGGACGGCCCCGTCATCCTCGAGACCAATACCATTCCCGGCATGACCGATACGTCGCTGTATCCGGATGAGATTCGCCACACAGACGACATGACGTTCCCGCAGGTCTGTGACAGCCTGATCCGTATGGGCCTTCGTCGAGCGGGCATTGCATGCTAATCGAGGACGCGGTTTCGTCAGGAACGCCGCAGTTTGTCATCGACTCCTATGCCACGCTTGCCGAACGCGCCAAAACGCAGTCCTTTGGCCTTATCGAGGAAGATGTGATTGTCCTCGATACCGAGACCACAGGTCTTTCGGTGCAGGACAACGAGCTGATCGAGATCTCGGCGGCCCGTCTTTCGGGCCGCGAGATCGTCGACCGCTTCGATACCTTCGTGCATCCCAAGCAGCTAATTCCCGCCGAGATTACCGAGCTCACGAGCATTACAAATGCCGATGTGGCAGATGCCCCGTCGGCCGCTGAGGCCGTCGCCGCTCTCGCCGATTTTGTCGGTGGTTGCCCGGTGATCGCGCATAACGCCACGTTCGATCGCTCGTTTATCGAGTCGGTCAAAGGCGGCGTCAACGTGAGCGATATCTGGATCGATTCGCTGGCGCTGTCGCGCATCGCGCTTCCGCGCCTGGCCTCGCACAAGCTGTCTTTTATGGCCGATCTGTTTGGCTGTGACTCGGTATCACACCGTGCCAATGCCGACGTCGACGCCCTGTGTGGCGTATGGTGCGTGTTGCTCGTGGCGCTCACCGACTTGCCCCAGGGCCTCATGGCGCGCCTAGCCGACATGCATCCGGATGTGCCTTGGTCCTATCGTCCTATCTTCTCATTCTTGGCAGGGCAGAACCCTGGTTCTATCTTCTCTCTCAGCGCCGCTCGTGCTGACGTTCTCAAGGCCGATCGCGCCGACGATCGGGTGGACGCCGACGAACTGCCGGTCCTCAAGATGCCGAGTCGTGAGGAGATTGAGGCAGACTATGCGCCAGGTGGCCTGGTCAATCGCATGTACCCCACCTACGAGCCGCGTGATGAGCAGATCGCGATGGCGCTCGAGGTCCGCGATGCGCTGGTCACGGGCACTCATCGTGTAATTGAGGCGGGCACAGGCGTCGGCAAATCGATGGCCTATCTGGTGCCTTTTGCCGAGGCAGCACGCCGTAACAACATCACGGTTGGTATTGCGACCAAATCGAACAATCTCGCCGACCAGCTCATGTACCATGAGCTGCCAAAACTTGCCGAGCAACTGGACGGTGGTCTGTCATTTTGCGCTCTCAAGGGGTATGACCACTATCCGTGCCTGCGCAAGCTTGAGCGCATGAGCCGCGGCCAGGTCGAGATTACCACCAAGCGCGATCCGGCGGACACGCTCACGGCGGTCGCGGTCATTATGGCGTACGTCTGCCAATCAGCCGATGGCGACCTCGACTCGCTCGGCATTCGGTGGCGCAGCGTCAACCGTCCCGACTTTACGACGGCCTCGCGCGAGTGTGCTCGTCGCCTCTGCCCGTTTTTCCCTGATAAATGTTTGGTCCACGGCGCTCGCCGTCGTGCGGCGCATGCCGATGTGGTGGTCACCAACCATTCCCTGCTGTTCCGCAATGTCGCGGCCGAGGGCAGGATTTTGCCTCCGATTCGTCATTGGGTAATCGACGAGGCCCATTCCATCGAGCGCGAGGCGCGCCGCCAGTGGGCGCGCGTGGTGTCGGCGGACGAGTCACGCGTTCTGTTTGAGCGCCTGGGTGGCTCGAGCACCGGCGCGCTAAACCAGGTTTCCCGTGATTTGGCAACCTCCGAGGGCTCTACGCTCTATCTGGGCCTTGCTGCCAAGGCGACGTCGACAGTTGCGCGCGCGAGCCTGGCAATCGCCGACGTGTTCGATGGCGTTCGCGAGCTCGGCCGCCGTGCCCGTGGGGGTTATGACAATGCCAATCTATGGATTGGCCCCGAGTTGCGCGAATCTGACGACTGGCATGATTTCTTACAGTCGGCCTACGCTGCCATCGACGCATTGGAACAAGCTGACAAGAGCGTCGACGCGCTGGTGCAAGCCGTCGCCGCCGACAAGCCCGAGGTTGTTGTCGACCTAGGTGATATCTCGCGCCGTCTGCACGAGCTGGCCGAGAACCTCAAACTCATCATCGATGGCACCGATGAACACTACGTGTATTCGCTGCAGGTCAATCGCAGACTGCGCGCCGGCAGAGAGTCAATGACTGCAGAGCGCATCGACATTGGCGAGGCTTTGGCAACCGAGTGGCTGCCCGAGGTTCACACGGCTATCTTTGCCTCGGCGACCATGACGGTGTCCAAAAGCTTTGAACACTTTAACCACGCGGTCGGCCTCGATCGCATCGGCGCTTCAACATCCTCATCGTTGCACTTGGACTCGAGCTACGACTTCGATTCGAACATGGCTGTAGTCGTTGCGGGCGATATCCCCGATCCGCGCGATCGTGAGAGCTATCTTACGGCGCTCGAGCGCGTGCTGGTCGACGCCCATCTTGCCATGGGCGGATCGGTGCTCACACTGTTTACCAATCGGCGCGACATGGAAGACCTGTACGCCCGCGTTGAGCCCAAGATGGCCCGTGCGGGTCTGGAGCTCAACTGCCAGCAGCGCAACTCATCTCCTCGTCGCCTGCGCGACCGGTTTATCAACGAGCCGACTTCGTCGCTTTTTGCTCTTAAGGCCTTCTGGGAGGGATTCGACGCCAGCGGCGAGACGTTGCGCTGCGTCATCATTCCCAAGCTGCCGTTCTCGAGCCCCACGGACCCGCTCTCGTGCGAGCGCAACCTGCGCGAAGACCGCGCTTGGGCGCGCTATTCGCTGCCCGAGGCGGTGCTCGAGGTCAAGCAGGCGGCCGGCCGCCTTATCCGCTCGTCGACCGATTGCGGCGTGCTGATTCTGGCCGACCCGCGCCTAGTGACGAAGGGCTACGGAAAGAAGTTCTTAACGTCGCTGCCCACGAGCTCCTACCAGCGCATCGAATCGGCGCAGATCGGGCACTATCTGCAACTGTGGCGTGCACGCCACGAGCGGCGGCGCTAAAGCGGACAGACGAGGGTCTTTGCCATATAGCACAGACGCTTTGACAGGGCGGGGTCATCCAGGATGCGGATGGCTCCGCCCGCTGCGATTATCTGGCTCAGTAGCCAACGCTCGGAGCCGTAATGCACGGTTACCATTGCCGTGTCTGCCTCGCTGCGCTCGATTAGGGTGATGCCGGCCCAGTCCAGATGCTCCGCCATATCGAATGGCATCAAAAGCTTTGCGCTACGCTGCGTCCGGGCAAGGGAATCGTGGAGGGATGCGACGTCCGGTGCATGAGGCACGACGGAGTCTTCCGTCAAGGCGAGTCCCTCGATTTTATCCATGCGATAGGTGCGCTGCTCATCGACCGCGATGTCCCAGGCAATCAGGTATGTTTGGTCGCCGTTTGCCGTAATGCGCAAGGGGTCGACCAGACGCTCGCGTGGCCGCGCATCGTCCATCGAGCGATACGAGATGCGGCAACGAACACCGTCCTGAATGGCGCAGCTCAGCTGCTGCCAGTGCGACCCGTGGTTGACGGTGTCAAAGACGCGCTGGTTATAGCCGAGCTCTTCGGGCAGAAGGGCATGTCGAATCCGAGCTGCCGTCTGCGGCTCGATCCCCAACGATTCAAGTTCATGGTTGAGCACGGCGCCCTCGGCGGCACTCAGGCGCAACGGTAGCACGCGCCCGGCGTCACCAGTGAGGGCCACGCGCTCGCCGCGGCATTCGCAGATGATGCGCGCGCCCGATTCTCGGTCCGCGAGCGTCGAGACGATCTCGAGAATCTCGTCGAGCGACGCCCCCGTGATGTCAAAGCGGCTGCAAATCTCGGTTCGTGTCATGCCGCCATCGCCGGCGGCGTAGAGGGCCTCCATGATGTCGATGGCGCGCGAGAGTCTCTGCTCGCTGGTGAGTTTACGCACGGGCATGCTCGTGCACCGTCCTTTCTATGAGGTGGTTCCACGCCTGCTTGAGCGATTTGGGGGCCATGGGCCTCATGCCGTCCATGGCGTGGGCCATGCAAAATGAGGCGGCGGCTTCAAGGTCACGCACGTCAACGGTCCAGGTCCATCCCGCATCGGTGTGTGCGAGCTCACCTCGCCCGCGCGTGAGGCCGTTGATCATATCGATCTGCGTCTGAGGACCGAACGAGAACGTGGCTGCAACGGGCGGTCGGTCGGCAAAATCGAATTCAAAGAACAGGTAGTCGCTGAGGTTGAAGTCCGCGGGGATGACGTAGGCCTTCGAAGGACGCCAAGCGCGAACGATACGGTCGCAGCGGAATGTCCTGATGTCGTCGGTGACGTTGTCGAGGCCGCAGAAGTAAGCCGCGCCCTCGCGCTCGAACATGCCGTAGACGCAGACGGTACGTTCTCTCTGCTCGCCGCGTCCGTTCTGATATAAAAATCGCAGCGCGCATCGCTCGGCAAAGGCGCTCCAAACCGCATCGACGGTGGGAGAGCGGCTGATCGGCGCCTCGTCTACCGTCGTCCTGCCGGTGAGATAGGCAATCTTGGAGCGAATATCGGCAAGCGGTGCGGCAAAAGTGGATGAGCCGGCCGCTAGTGTCTGGTCGATGGCGTTGAGCAGGATATCGGCGTCGTCTGCGGTAATGAGGCCGCCTGCCGCAAACGTGTGCTCGCGGTCGATTGTCCACGAGCTTTCCTCGGTCTCCTGCGCGCCGGTGGGGCGAACCTCCTTGATTAAGATGCCGCGTTCGAGCAGCTTGTCACGATCGCGTCGAAACTTGCGCTTATCCGAGTCGATATTGCCCGAGCCATATCCCAGGTCAGAATCCAAGACGATCTGCTCGGTCGTCAGCGGTTCGGGGGAGCTATTGAGCACAAAGAAAAGATTGAGGATGCGCTGAGCCGTTTTATCGAAACTGGGCTCCGAATTTCCCTTTTTAATTGTCTCGGTCGTGTCGCTTGCCGTCATAGAGTCCTCGCATGAGAAGGTGGTTTGCTGCCATGATTTTAGTCCGATATGGAGATTAGGCTATATCCTTGTCCGCTCGGGGCGTTAAGATGGCCCGAATTCGGTCGTTTGCGCTCGCTCGGGGTATACTTTCGACTATATACGGTTCTAATGTGCATGCATTGGGCCTATTTGTCGGATTATGGATGTGGAGCGCACATGGCGAACACCCAGAACTATATTAACCACCTGCTGCAGAACACCGGCATTACGCCGGCATGCAGCGAAGAAGAGCGCTTGGCTGCCGAAGATATCGCTCAGATCTTCCGCAACCACGGCTTTGACCCCGAGGTTCAGGAGTTCAATGCCCCGGCGCCCAGTAGGTTGGCATTTGCCGTTACCGGTATTCTTGCGTTTGCCGGCGCCCTGCTGATGGGCATCGGCGGCGGTATCGGCTTGGTCGGCACCTTGCTGGCCATTGTCGGCGCCGTTCTTTACGTGCTCGAGCGCACGGGCCACCCCGTGGTTTCGCGCCTGGGCAAGACGGGCGTGAGCCAAAATGTCATCGCCTACCACAAGGCCTCGGGCCCGCTCGCGTCCCCGCGTAACCGCCCGGTGGTCGTTGTCGCACACTACGACTCTCCCCGTGCTGAGCTGCTCGCCCGCGAGCCTTATGCTTCGTATCGTGCACTCATCGCCAAGCTGTTGCCCGTTGCCACGGTTGCCCCCGCTGCCGTTGCCATCCTGCGTATTCTGCCGCTCCCCGGCGCGCTCAAGGTTCTGCTGTGGATTGTCGCGATCCTCGCTTCCCTCGTTGCACTCGCCAACGCGGTAAACATCATCTCTAACCGCCACATTCTTCCCTATACGTCTGGCGCGGTGTGCAACAAGTCTTCTGTCGCCGCTATGCTCGGCGTTATGGACAACGTTGCTCCCTTCCAGGGCGAAAACGAGTTTCCCGACGATGTTCCGTTCGATACCTATTTTGGGGAGCAGAAGCGTCGTGCCGAGGAAATGGCGCGCGCAGCGGCGGAATATGCCGCGGCCCAGCAGCAAAACGACTACGGCAACACCATCGAGTATGAAGAGCCTACCTACGCCGAGGACGAATTCGGTCAGCCGATTGCTCCCGACGCTCAGACCGAGCCCGAACAGGGTGAGGCTTTCGACGAGCAAATCGAGGGCTTTGAGGGTGCGTCTGCCGACGAGACGCTGATCGGCGCTATCGTGCCTGAGGATCAGAATCAGGCTGCCCAAGCCGAAGAGTTCAATGACGAGGTTCCCGCTGCCGAGCCGGCGGAGGAGTCTGCCGAGCCCGAGCCCAAGCTCTATCGCAACGCCGCCGGCAACATCCGCTTTGGTTCGGATGCCATCCGTGCGCTCGGAATGCTTCCCGAGTCCTGCACGCTCGATTACGAGGAGGGCGAGGAGCCAACGTTTGAGCCCGAGCCTGCCCCCGTCGTGGCTGCGCCTGCGCCCGTTGTCGCTGCGGATGATGAGTCTGCCGCGGTTACCGCTGCCGTTGCCGATCCCGAGGCGGTGTCCGCGTTCGATCCCGCGGCAGGACTGGACATTTTGGCTCCCGCCGCACCGGCGCAAGACGTTGCGGACGAGTCTGACGACGATTACGTTGAACAACCGAGGCGCGTGTCTTACGAGAGCGATACTGATTTCTCGGCCGAGATTCCCGCGGCAACGCCCCATGCCGACATTGCATCCGCGTTCTCGTCGATTGGCGCCAGCGCTTCCAACTTCTTTAAGGGTGCGTTTGCAAAGGGCAAGAAATTTGTCGACGATTTCGAGGAGAAGCGCGCTGCCGCACGCGAGGCTGCCGAGCAGGAGGCTATCGCTCAGCAGCAGGCAGCCGAGGCGGCACGTGAGCTCGCGGCGCAAGAGTTCGAGCAGAACGAGGCTATGCAGTCCGCGCCCGTCGAAGCCGCCGAAGCTACAACGTCCTTTGAGTCCCAGCAACCGGCGTCCGCGGATGTTGTTGAAGCGACGACGTCTTTCGAGGCTCAGCAGCACGTCGATAGCACCATGTCGTTTGATGCCGCGCAGTTCGATTCCACGATAACGTTTGAAAAACAGGGCACCGCGATTGCCGAGCCCCTTCCTGTTTCCGATGAGCAGGGCGACGCGGCAGACGATGACGAGCCTGTTGATGCTGCCGAAATCCAAGATGCCGCCGAGGACGAGCCCGTCGAGGCCAACTCTGACGAAGAGCAATACGCGGCAGCCGAGCAAGATGATTCGACCGAGGTCGAGCAGGAGGAAGTGCCTGCGGTTTCCGAGACTCCCGAGACGGATGAGTCGAGGCCTTATTCCACGCAGATTTTCACCATGCCGACCCCGAGTGGTTCCGGTGCCACGGTTGCCAATGTCGCTCCCACCCAGGACGAAACGGTCGATTCCCTTATGGCCCAGATTTCCTCCCAGGCATCGCCGCGCCCGCAGATGAATGTTCCCGATCCGGCGTCGGCACCGTCGCCTGCACCTTCCTCGTCTCCGCTGGCTTCGGTCCCCGATCCGTCGCTGCCGTCTATGAAGCAGGCAAACGTTGCGTCTCGCACGTCGCTGTTCGACCTTCCCGACCCCTCCGCACAGGTCAATGATCCCTTTGCTACTGCCCAGGGCCCCGAACCCACATCGGCACCCGTTGCGCCTCCTATGCCCGTTGCGTCGGGCGCACAGCCGATCGAGACCATTTCGGCTCCCGCCCCGGCGGCACCCAAGTCTCGTAAGCGCGGCCTGGGTGGTCTGTTCGGCCGTAAAAAGAAAAACGAGCAGGACAGCATGAGTGACTGGCTGGGCGTCGAAGACGATTACGATGCCAAGAAGTCCGGTCGCGGTATCGGTTCGTGGGATAACTTCGAGGACGATAACGATGGCTGGAAGGGTGGCGCTACGTCTTCCGATGGCGCTTCTTCCGAAGATATGCTCTCGGCTGTCGCCTCTATGGGCGATGATGAGCTGCTCGGTCACGATATCTGGTTTGTGGCAACGGGCGCCTCGGATTGTGATGGCGCTGGCATGAAGGCCTTCTTGGCTTCGCATCGCGATAAGCTCCGCGGCGTATTCTTTATCAATCTTGAATCCGTCGGCGCCGGTAGGCTTTCGGTGGTGACGGTCGAGGGCGAACAACAACTGCTCAAGGGCGATCGCCGCATCATGAACCTGGTCAGCAAGGTCTGCAAGTCGTTCCATGTCGATTGTGGCGCGCTCGAGATGCCCTATGCCAAGACCGATGCCTATGCTGCGCTCGAGGCGAGCCGCCGAGCCCTTACCATCGCCGGCGTGGACGGCACGCGTCTGGCTTGCGCTCGTACCGAGGACGACCTGCCCCACAATGTCAACCCGACGAACATTGCTACGGTATCCGAGGTCGTGACCGAGGTTATCCGCCGTTCGTAGACGGAGCTCTAAGGAGTCAACGTGTTTTCGTATATTAAGCGCCATTGGCCTGTCTACGTGATTTTGACCTTGATTGCCATTGCGTTAGGATTTGGGGCTGCCTACATCGTGGGTGCAAAGGGCTCGACCCCCGCCTCCGCAATCAGCGAAGAGGTGGAGCAAGAACAGAGTACGGGTGCCGATGGGATTCCTGAGTCCGAGCAGGCAATCGTTGATGGTGGATCTTCGTCTGCAGAGTAGATGCGGCGATTTAAATGATTGAAAGCGGGGGGGCCCCGGGGAAGGCGCCCCCCCGGTTTTAAAGCCGGACGGGGGGGGTTGGGGTGGGCCAAAGCGCGGGCGCCACAGGGGGGCGGGCCCCCCCGGGAGGGGGGGCCACCCCGGACCCGGGGGCACCCCCCCC
>CAMQHB010000013.1:0-27959 GCA_947001545.1 uncultured Collinsella sp. | reverse complement strand
CGGTCGCCGCCACGGCCACCACGATCGCCAAAGCCGCCGCGACCGCCACGGTCGCCGCCACGGCCACCACGGTCGTCACGGCCGCCGCGAGGACCGCGGTCCTCGTCCAGACCCATGGCGACAAGCGGAGCGATAACCTTATCGAGAGCGGCCATCAGCTCGGTGGCCTCCTCGTAAGAAAGCTCGGGCAGGAGCTTCTCCTTCTTGTTGGCAAGCTCGACCAGGCCCTCAGCGGCATCCTCGGCAGCGAAGACGACGATCTTGCGCATATCGCCCTCGGCGTCGTCGATGCGACCGACCAGATCGGCGGCCTCGGCCTCGGCCATCAGGCCATCGAGCTCACGGAGGCGCATGCCCAGCAGGTCGGACATTTCCTTCTGCTCCATCTTGGGCTTGAGGTCAAGAAGCTTGATGGCGCGCTCGATGTTCGCCATGCGCTCGGCCTTGGCCTCCTCCTCCTTGGAAATAGCAAAGCGACGGCTACGCAGCAGGCGGGCGGCCTTCTGCATCTTGTCCATCAGCTCTTCGTCATCGTAATCAACGGCGGCCTTGACAACCTCGGCCTCCTCCTCGGCGGAAACCTCGTCAGCAGCCTCAACCTCGGCAGCTTCGGTCTCCACGGTCTCGACTGCCTCGACCTCGGCAGCCATGGTCTCGTTCTCGGTCTCGTTCATGATCTCTTCGTTCTCAGACATGAGACTCCTTCTTGGCCCTCTCGGGCATCATCGCCCCATTCGCGGGGCCCGTCGCGCACTCTTTGCGCTTTAAACATTCATGCCTCTCGGCAAAACGTCCATTAGTTTATGGTGTCGCCATCCAATCTAGCTGCAGAATCTATGTGCACACATTAATGCGACATGTGCGACTCGCGATGAGCGTACACCAGCGACGCCACGAACCCGACCACGGCAATTACAGCCGCCACACGCACGGCAGCTGCAAATCCAATCGCCTGGGCAACGTCGATCGCAGCGCCAGCGACGCTGGCAGCCGCCGCAGAACTCGAGAGCAGACCGATAAACAGCGACGGGCCAAACGATGCGGCAATCATGTTCCACGTGTTAAGCAATGCCGTTCCGTGAGGATGTTCAGCGGCAGGCAGCGTCTCCAAACCAGCCGTTTGCGAGGGGCTCAGCACCAAACCGACTCCGGCATACACCACAACGGTCAGCGCAACGACGACGCCGATGTTCATGCTTGCCGCCGTCATCGAGATGGCAGTCTGTCCCACGGCAATCAGGGCAAAGCCGACCGGCAGCAGCGGCCATGCGCCACGGGCGTCCATCACACGTCCGCCCACAATCGAGGTCACGGCGTTGCAGGCAATCGCCGGCAAAATGAGCAGGCCCGCAATAAGTGCGGTCATGCCGTATGCGCCCTCAAAATAGAGCGGCAACAAAACGCTCATCGAGAACGTCGTCATCATCGACACCACCACAAGCAAGCACGCAGGCCAAAAACGAACGCTCGCCATGGGACGCACGTTAAGCACCGGACGCTCGAGCTTGAGCTGGCGGGCCGCAAACAGGCCGAGCAGCACAACGGCAGCGAAAAGCGCCACGACACCGGCAATCAGATTGGTCGAGAACTCACCCACGGAATACACAAACGCCGTAATGCCGGCAGCGAGCAAAACAACCGACAGAATGTCAAGCGTGGTGTTCGAGCGCTCTCCGACATTCTGAACAAGCTTTACGCCCGCCGCAGCGACCACAACGCCGCCCACCAGCGGCACTACGAATACCGCCCTCCAGCCAAACAACGTGCACATAAGACCGCTGATCACGGGTCCAAACGCCGGCCCTAGCGTAATGCAGGCACCGCCCAGACTCAGATACAGACCAAGCTTCTCGCGCGGGGCGCAAGACAGCACCACGTTCATCATGAGCGGAAACAAGATGCCCGATCCCGCAGCCTGCAAAATACGGCTTGGCAGCAAAACGCTAAACGACGGAGCGATCAGACACAGGACTTCGCCGGCGACCATACATCCGCATGCGAAAAACAACAGCTTGCGCGTCGAGAAACGGCCGGACAGGAAGGCCATGATGGCCGTAAAGATCGACGTCACAATCATGTAGCCCGAGACGAGCCACTGCGCCGTGGTGGCACTCACCGAAAAGGCCGCCATAATGTCGTGCAACGCCACGTTAATGATGTTCTCGTTAAACGCGGCAACAAAGGCCACAATATACATAACGACGAGAAGCGCCGCAGTGGCCGATGGCGTTACTTGAACTTGTTGCTGAGATTTGCTCCCCATGCATTTCCTTCCTCTTGGAACGACAGTTGCATCGCCCCAGAGGAACAGTCCAGGGCGAAAAATGAGCCCTAGACTTACGCCAGACGCCGTACACGACGAGTCTGACAACATGGTCCAACGTCGAAAGATTGTAACGCGGACGCACAGCTTTCCTTCCGCGCTATTATTAAAAGTCCACGAAAGCATGAGACATGAGGAGCCCGCCATGATTAAGCCCATCATGAAATCCGAGTTCTTTTTGCGCCTGCCTTCCGAAGACGCGGGACCCGACGATGCCGCGACCGGGCAGGACCTCCTGGATACACTCCACGAGCATGAGCGCGAGTGCGTGGGCCTCGCCGCCAACATGATCGGCGTGCGCAAACGCATCATCTGCGTAAAGGACGGCAACAGGACACTCCTGATGTACAACCCTCAAATTCTTGAGCAGGTCAATGCCTATCAGACGAGCGAAGGATGCCTCTCGCTGACCGGCGAGCGTCCCTGTACCCGCTATCGCCGCATTAAGGTTGAGTATTTGGACGAGAACTTCGTTCACCGCATCAAAAACTTCTCGGGCTACACCGCCGAGATCATCCAGCACGAAATCGACCACTGCAACGGGATTGTTATTTAGTTCCGCCGATTCAAGAAAGCTCCCTGCAGCAAAACAACTGCAGGGAGCTTTTCATAGTGCGGAGTTTCTATCCCCTACGACTGGCGGTAATGGTCAAAGAAGTCGGCGAGGTCTTCGAGGGACTCTTTGAGTACTTCCATGCGCGGCAAGTACACGATGCGGAAGTGGTCGGGCTCAGCCCAGTTGAAGCCGCCGCCGCGCGTGATCAGAATCTTCTTCTCGTGCAGCAGGTCGAGGGCAAACTGCTCGTCATCGGTGATGTTGAACTTCTTAACATCCATCTTGGGGAAGATGTAGAACGCCGCGCGCGGCTTGACCACCGAGATGCCGTCAATCTTGTTGAGCGCCTCATACACAAAGTTGCGCTGCTCGTAGACACGGCCGCCGGGACGGATGTAGTCGTTAACGGACTGATGGCCGCCGAGCGCCGTCTGAACGATCGACTGAGCCGGCACGTTGGAGCACAGGCGCATGTTGGAGAGCATGTTGATGCCCATGATGAAGTCGCTCATGCAGCGCTGGTTGCCCGAAAGCACCATCCAGCCAATGCGATAGCCCGCGATCATGTGCGACTTGGAAAGGCCGCTAAAGGTGACACAGGGCAGATCGGGGGCGAGCGAGGCAATCGAGACGTGCTCGTAGCCGTCCATGCACAGGCGGTCGTAGATCTCATCGGCAAAGATCATCAGCTGATGCCTGCGTGCAATCTCGACGATGCCCTCGAGCACCTCGCGCGGATAGACAGAACCCGTGGGGTTGTTGGGGTTGATGATGACGAGGGCTTTGGTCGCGCTCGTGATCTTGGACTCCATATCCTCCAGGTCGGGATACCAATCCGCCTGCTCATCGCACAGATAATGTACGGGATGACCGCCAGCAAGGGTTGCACACGCCGTCCAGAGCGGATAGTCGGGGCTGGGGATCAGAATCTCGTCGCCATTGTCGAGCAGCGCGTTCATCGAAAGCTGAATGAGCTCGGACACGCCGTTGCCCGTGTAGATATGCTCCATCTGAACGTTGGGCAGGCCCTTGATCTGCGAATACTGCATGATCGCCTTGCGCGCGGAGAACAGGCCACGCGAGTTGGAATAGCCTTCGCAGTCGGGCAGCTGCTGGCGCATGTCCTTGATGACCTCATCGGGCGTGCGGAAACCGAAGGGCGCCGGATTGCCGATATTGAGCTTGAGGATGCGCTCGCCCTCGTCCTCCATGCGGGCAGCCTCGTCGACGACGGGACCGCGCACGTCATACAGGACGTTATCAAGCTTGGTGGATTTAGAAAAAGTACGCATGGTGGTGCTCCTTGGAATTTGAGCTGAGGGATGGGGTTCGGGCTTGGAATCGTTGCGAGGCGATGATGTCTCGCCTTGATCGGCGTCACCGGCAAGCAGCCAGGAAACATCGACCTCCAAAATGCGGGCGAGCAGCTCTGCCACATCGCGCCGCGGAATCGTCTTGCCACTCACATATTGGCTCATCTGACTCTTGCCGAGTTTTTTGCCGAGCATCTCCGATGCGCGGATTACGTCCGACTGGCGAACGTCGCGATCGGACATGGTCTGTCGCAGGCGATCGCTAAACGTCTCTTGGGCCACAGGAACCTCCTTGCTGGCAAAGTTCAATTTATAGAACACGAATTGAACCAAGGTTCAATTTAGCAAGCAGTATAGCGCGGCGCATTATCTGGAAGTTCAATTTCACAAGAAAATGTACCGAACCCCGAGAATCGTCCCGAGGTGGACAACGGGCACGCGCTTTTAGAGATATTCGAGGAAACGAGCCGCCGCGAGCGAAACGTCGGCGGTGCGGTATATGGCGTTGATCTGCCGATGAGGATGTCCCTCGAGCGGGCGCACGGCAACATCGAACTGGCAGCGGCGCAAGATGAGCGCGGGAAGAATGCTCACGCCCAGGCCGTCCTCGACCATGGCCATAATCGCATAGTCATCCCAGGTCGACAGCTTGGAGCGCACCGTCAGCCCCGCCCGACGGAACAGCGGCGTAATCTCGTCGTCGCTACCGCGTTCCAGCAGAATAAACTGCTCGTTGGCCAAATCGGCAAGGGAAACGACCTCCGCGGTGGCAAGCGAGGAGCCCGCTGGCACCACGGCCATCAGCTCGTCTTGTACCAACGGCCGCGACGCCATGCCGGCGCCGCGTGGCTCGCGCGGAATAAAGCCCAGGTCGCAGCGGCCTTCCGCCACCCATTGCTCAATCTCGGAGTAATCGCCCATCAGCAACTCATAATCGACGTCCGGATGATCGGCGCGAAACCGCGCGATCACCGGCGGCAGTACATGGGTCGCCACACTCGAAAACGTACCGATACAGATCTTGCCACGCATGAGCCCTCGCATCTCGTCCACGCGTCGCTGCAGGCGGCCAAACTCTTCGCATAACGCCTCGACTGCCGGCATGACCTGCCGCCCGTCGGCAGAAAGCACCACGCCCTCGCGGCTGCGATCAAGCACCTTAAAACCCCAGTCTGCCTCAAGGTCGCCCACCATGCGGCTCACGCCCGACTGCGAATAGCTCAGCCGCTCTGCAGCACGCGTAAAGCTGCCGGCACGCACCGTCTCAAGCAGCACTTGCATCTTTTGGATATTGGTCTCCACGGCACGTCCCCACCCTTGCATGAGTTTTTGTCATGTTTGCCATGCATTATATTCGCTTTTCTTCTAAAGCCAGTTCACCCATAGTGAACATGTTCGGATATAGAGGGGATGTCAGCGCATGAACAACGGACTGTTTACGTACTTAGCAGCATTGCTATTGTTTGGCTCAAACGGCATCATCGCCGCTGCCATCGCGCTGCCGAGCTCTGATATCGTGCTCCTGCGCACGTTTTTGGGCGCACTCTCGCTTGTCACCATCCTCGCCATCACTCAACGCCATAAACTGCAGGCGCCATCTCGCCCCCGCGAAGCCGCAGCCCTTCTCCTCTCGGGAGCCGCGCTGGGCGCCAGCTGGATTTTTCTGTTCCGCGCCTACCAGACGATCGGCGTCGGCGTATCCTCGCTGCTGTATTACTGCGGTCCCATCATCGTTATGGCCCTCTCCCCGCTCATTTTTGGCGAGAAGCTGACCGGCGGTAAAATTACCGGCTTCATAGCCGTCGCCTGCGGCGCCTTCCTCATCGCAGCCCAAGGTCTCGGCGGCAATATGCCCATCGCGGGCATCGTGTGCGGCATCGCCTCGGCCTTCTGCTACGCGTTGATGGTCATTGCCAGCAAGGGAGCGCCACATATCGAAGGTCTCGAGAACTCCACGCTCCAGGTGAGCGCCGCCTTTGTAACCGCGTTGATCCTTACGCTCTTCACACAAGGTGCCCCCTCGTTCCTCTCCCCCAGCATTGCCGCTGGCATCGATTGGCGCGCCGTTGCCATGCTCGGCATTGTCAACACCGGACTCGGTTGCCTGCTCTACTTTAGCGCCGTCGCCAAACTGCCCGTGCAGACCGTCGCCGTCGTCGGCTACCTTGAGCCGCTTTCGGCCGTCGTGTTCTCGGCCGTCCTTTTGGGCGAAACCATAACACCGGTCCGCCTGATGGGCGCCGCGTTTATCATCGGCGGCGCGATTTTTTGCGAACTCGCCGGCAAACGCGCAAACACCAAGGCTGGCATCGCCCAGACAGCACGTGCTTAATAGCCCCTGCTCTGAAATACTACCTGCGTACATGAATAATCCCCAGATGGGGATTATTGTCTAAAACACCCCGATGTGCCAAACTGCTCTTATATGTATAAAGATGGCATAAAGGTCTACTGCTCGTGGCAGAGGCCAGATGTCCAAGGGAGTCCACGTGGCACACAACAAGCTGGAGGCAAGCCTCCAAGACCAGCGTAGTCAAGGCGGACACGGAGCCATTCCCCTCTCCGCTGGCATGCTGCTCGTAACGCTCGGCGTCGTCTATGGCGACATCGGCACGAGCCCTATGTACACCATGAAATCAATCGTCGCCAACAACGGCGGCATCGGCACCGTCAGCGAGGACATGATTCTGGGCGCGCTTTCCCTCGTCATCTGGACCATGACGCTCGTGACCACGGTCAAGTACGTGGTAATCGCTATGAAGGCCGATAACCACAACGAAGGCGGCATCTTCGCCCTGTTCAGTCTCGTGCGCAAGGTGGCACCGTGGCTGATTCTCCCCGCTATGATCGGCGGCGCGGCGCTGCTCGCCGACGGCATCCTCACCCCCGCGGTCACGGTCACCACAGCCATCGAAGGTCTGCGCACCATCGAATGGGGCCATGCGCTTTTGGGTGACGGCCAGACCAACGTCATCATCATCACCATCATCATTATCTGCGGCCTGTTTGCCATGCAGCGCGCCGGCACCTCGTCAATCGGCAAGCTGTTCGGCCCGCTCATGACGCTGTGGTTCCTGTTCCTGGCAGGCGCCGGTCTGTTCAACATGCTCGGCAACCTGTCCATCTTGCGCGCGCTCAACCCCATCCGCGGCATCATGTTCCTGTTCTCGCCCATCAACCACTCGGGCATCATGGTGCTCGGCTTTGTCTTCCTGTCGACAACCGGTGCCGAGGCGCTCTACTCGGACATGGGTCATGTGGGCAAGGCCAACATCTATGCATCCTGGCCGTTTGTTAAGGCGGCCCTTATCCTCAACTATCTGGGTCAAGGCGCTTGGCTGCTCGCCAATAACTCCAACCCCCAGATGCTCGCGATGGATATCGTCAACCCGTTCTATATGATGCTTCCCGAGCCCCTGCGCCCCTTTGCCATCGTGCTTTCGGCCGTGGCGGCCATCATCGCCTCGCAGGCGCTCATCACCGGCTCGTTCTCGCTGGTATCCGAGGCAACGCGCCTCAACCTTATGCCGCACCTGCGCATCCACTACCCTAGCGACACCAAGGGTCAGCTCTATATCCCACTCGTCAACAACATCATGTGGGTCGGCTGTATCTTCATCGTGCTGCTGTTCCAGAACTCCGAGCGCATGGAGAGCGCCTATGGCCTCGCCATTACCGTGACCATGCTTATGACCACCACGCTGCTGACGAGCTATATCGCCGGCATTCTCAAGCACAAGCTGGGCGCCTGTGTCTTCGCCCTGCTCTTCGGCGCCATTGAGCTATGCTTCTTCGCCTCGTGCCTCACCATGTTCTTTGACGGCGGTTACGTCATGATCTTCTTGGCCTCGCTGCTGTTTGGCCTTATGTATGTATGGCGCCGCGGCACCGCCATCGAGCGCACGCAAACGATCCTGCTGCCCGTCTCCAAGTACATCGATCAGCTCGACCGCCTGCGCAACGACGAGACCTACCCCGTGCTCGCCGACAATCTGGTGTTCCTCACCAACAGCCCCGATCCGCTCACACTCGACCGCGACGTGCTCTATTCCATCCTGGATAAACATCCCAAGCGCGCCAAGGCATACTGGTTCATCAACGTGCACGTTACCGATGAACCCTATACGCACGAGTATTCCGTCGAGACCTTTGGCACGGACTTCCTCTTCCGCGTTCGCCTGGACCTGGGCTTTAAGGTCAACCAGCGCATCAACGCCTATCTGCGTCAGATCGTCGGCGACCTGATGGCATCGGGTGAGCTGCCGCCGCAGCATCACACCTACTCCATCTACGAGACACGCGGCAACGTGGGCGACTTCCGTTTTTGCATGCTGCGCAAGATGCTCGCCCCCGAAACGGACATCAACCGCAATGACCACCGCGTCATGGCCATCAAGTACGCCGTCCGCCGCGCCTGCGGAAGCCCGGCACGTTGGTACGGTCTCGAGAACTCGGCCATCATCATCGAGTACGTGCCACTCTTTGCCCGTATGCGTCCGGCAGTCAAGCTTGTACGCACCCAGGTGCCACTCGAAGTTCAGATCGAGGAAGCCGAGGAAATGGATGTCGATATCTTCTCGGACGACCTGGTCAACGGCAACGAAGCCGGTAGGGACATGAACGTCGATCCCACTGAGCTGCTCGAGAGCGTCGCCGATACGCCCGAACAGCAACAGCTCGACGGCCTCGAGAGCGCCCAGCTCAACGACGCCAACTTCTAGCGACGTCACAGATCGACGACAGTGGCCCTGCACCTCATGGGAGATGCAGGGCCACTTTGCATTGCAGGAAAGCTACCGGCTACGAACGGCGCGGCTCGGGAGTCACGAGCTTATCGGGGCTCGCACCCTCGGCATCCATCAGACTCACGTAGCGAATCGACGGATCCCCATACATCGCGTAGTAATAATTGCCCGTACGCGCGCTGAAGCATCCGGTGTAGATAGTCTTCTCGAACTTGCCATCGCCCATCCTGGATGCCCCCTCGATCATCACCACGCCCTCGAGCGAGCGGAACATGCGGACGACGTTTTCGGTCTCGCTCTCCTTTTGCGGATAATTGGCATTGAGATACGCCGCTTTCACGAAGCGACTCGGCGAATAGCAATCGCCCGGAATGCCGCGCATGCCGGCACCGGCTCCATAGGGCTTAAGCTCAGCGCCACGCCACGTCGCCGTCTGCGGAAAATCGCTTGTGGCGGTGATATAGGTGCGCAGGTTTTCCATGTGCCACGGGAAGGCGGGCTGATTGGCAAGGGTGTCGACCGGATCGTCGTATACATGCAGGCCGTCAGCCATCATCTCGACCACGATGCTACGCTGGCTGTCGCCGATAATCCAATGGAGCAGCGACACGCCCAGCCCCTCTCCGGCAGATTTGGCGACAATCACCGTATCGCGCAGCGCAGCCTCGACCTCGTCGACCGTCGAGAACGTCGCTGCCACCCATAGGGGAAACTCATAGGCTGCGATATTGGTCTTGCCGTCGACAGGGTCCTCAGCATACTCGGCATAACCCGGGAAATTGAGACCCGCCACGGCGAGGCCCGCATCGTTGCCGCAGTCGAAGAACATAGGATAGTTCTTGTAATCGATGCACATACCGATCACCGCGTGTGCCGCCGACGCATCGTCGATAAACGAATACGGAATGTGGAACCCGCGCGGCATCACGCGAACCTGTTGACCGTAGTCAAAGCTCCAGTCGAGGTTGCGGCCCAGATACATGTGGCCTGAATTATCGGTAAATCGAATGCTCGTGCACATAGCGCCTCCTAGCTTTACGTTCTTGCTAAGGTTATTGTCACCAAACAAAAAGGCGCTAAACACAAAAGCCCGGACATGACAACAATGTCACGCCCGGACTATTCAATCAGGATAAACTTAACCAAGTTAACCCCGCAGGTCGTCTAAGGGGTCAAAGTGCCGCAGATTGCCACGAAAGAGGAGCGAAGCGTACTTAAGGTACGCGAGCGACGATTGAGCGGCAAGGTGCGGTGCTTTGGTCCCCTTAGACCAACTTGCCGAGGCAGTGGTCGATCATATGCTGGATCATCTGCGCCTCAAAGCCCGCGTAGTCGCGGCGGCACTCCTTCATCTTGCCGTCGACAATCTGGTCAAAGGCAACCTTGCACTTGATATAGCGCGTGGACTTGGTGACCTCCTCGTGCGTCAGGCAGCTCTCCTCCATCTTGCTGGCACCCAGGCCAAACACCAGACGGGGGTTGTAGAGTACGTGGGGCTCGCCGGCATCGTCCAGGTAGACGCAAACCTTCTTGGTAACGCCAATCTGGTTGGCGGCCAAGCAGCCGGCATCATCGAGCGACTTGATGGTATCAATCAGATCCTGAGCGACCGACTCGTCCTCGACAGTCGCAACCTCGCAACGCTGAGACAGGATAGCCTCGTCGCGGCAGAGCTCTTTAATCATACGTTCCTCCATAGGGGTCGTTGTAACCGCTTAAGTATACGGTACCTACACAATTTCATGCGAAAGATACCGCCCGTCCGTTACAAACCGCCGAACATCAACATGTGAGGAACACCAACTTCACAAAGGCGATATAGTGGGTGAGTTCGTGTCAATCGGCCTAAACTCGGGGCCGAACAAGGAAAGGGTATGCATGGACGAACTATTTCACGTCAGCGAGCGCAAGTCCACAATCGGGACCGAACTCCGCGCTGGACTGACAACATTCCTGGCGATGGCCTACATCATCGCCGTCAACCCCGCGGTGCTCTCGGGTGCTGGCATCGATGCGGGAGCGCTCGCCTGCGCCACCTGCCTGGGCGCCGGCATCATGACCATCTGCATGGGCATCTTCGCCAACCGCCCGCTCGCCTGCGCATCGGGCTTAGGCGTCAACGCGATGATCGCTGGAATCACCACCACCGTCTGCGGCGGTGACTGGCACGTGGCCATGAGCGTCATCTTCCTTGAGGGCGTCGTCATCTTGCTGCTCGTGCTTTGTGGCCTGCGCGAGGCCATCATGGACGCCATCCCGGTTGTCCTGCGTCACGCCATCTCGGTTGGCTTGGGCCTGTTCATCGCCATGATTGGCCTGTGCGATGCCGGCATTATCACCGCTGGCGCCGGTACACTCGTCGGTCTGGGCGACATCACCTCCCCCACCTTCATCGTCGGCATCATCTCCATCCTGGTGACAGTCGCCCTCGCCTGCCGCAACGTCCCCGGCTCGCTGCTCATCGGCATCGTCGTCGCCGTCATCGCCGGTATCCCCCTAGGTGTGACCCAGGCTCCGACCGGTATCATCGCCCCGCTCGACTTCTCGAGCATCGGTGGCCCCATCGCCGACGCCGGCGGCGTGCCTGCCATCGTCAAGGTCCTTACCGACCCCGCGCTCCTCGTCATCTCGTTCTCGCTGCTCATGAGTGACTTCTTCGACACCATGGGCACCGCGATGGCCGTGGCCAAGCAGGGCGAGTTCCTCACCGACGACGGCAACGTCGAGAATATCAAGGAGATCCTGATCGTCGACTCCGCCGCCGCTGCTGTGGGCGGTTTCATGGGCGTCTCCTCCATCACCACCTTCGTCGAGTCCACCTCTGGCGCTGCCGACGGTGGTCGTACGGGCCTCACCTCCGTCACCACCGGCGTGCTGTTCATTCTCGCCGCGTTCTTCTCCCCCATCGTCACCATCGTTTCCAGCGCCGCCACCTGCGGTGCTCTGGTCTACGTCGGTTACCTCATGATGAGCGAAGCCTCCGAGATCGACTGGTCCGACGTGTCGCAGGGTTTCCCGGCGTTCATGATCGTCGCCGGCGTGCCCTTCACCTACTCCATCTCTGCCGGCATTGGCCTGGGCTTTATCGCCTACGTGATCGTCGCGCTCTTTAAGGGCGAGGCCTCCAAGATCAAGCCGCTCATGTGGATCGCAGCCCTTGCCTTCCTCGTCTACTTCTTCGTGGCGTAACGGCATAGTCTGCTAAAGCAAAACAACAAGGCACGGAGTCGCATCGAGCGGCTCCGCGCCTTTCTTTTAGCGTCTGCCCCCGTGCCAGCGTGCGACAATTGAGGCTGTCAATATCACAACACCGAGAGAAGCCTGCCTTGGAAGCGCATCATAAGCAGATAACCGTTTATTCAGAGTGTGCGGAAGGCGCGCCCGTCATCTACCTCCCCGTTGTCATGGGCGACGGTAGTGAAGTCTACGAGCGCTGCCGAGAGCTCGACTGCCCGCCGTTCACCCTTGTCGCCATTGGAGGGCTCGATTGGAATCGCGAGCTGAGCCCCTGGGAATGCGACGGAACTATACGAGATGCCGAGCCCTTTGGCGGACAGGCGTCTGAGTTTCTCGATGAACTGCTGAATCAGATAATCCCAGAGGCCGAATCATCACTTCCCTGCCCGCCCACCTGGCGCGGCATTGCCGGCTACTCGTTGGCGGGTCTTTTTGCACTGTGGGCACTTTGGCAAACAGATGTCTTTGAGCGCGTGGCGAGTGCATCGGGGTCGCTGTGGTTCCCCGGCTTTATCGACTACGCGCGCGAGCGCACGATGACAGCTACGCCCGACGCTGCCTATCTGTCGCTCGGTAAAAAGGAAACCAAGACGCCCAACCGCATGATGCGGCACGTACTCGACGATACGCACGCGATGGAAGAGCTGCTTATCGAGCGTGACATTCCAACAACGCTGGAGCTCAACCCCGGCAATCATTTTGCCCAAACTGACCTGCGCATGGCGCGCGGCATCCACTGGATACTGACGCATTAAAAATGGCGTCCACGCGTACGCACGGGCGCCATTTTTTGATTTAGCTGAACACAACTACTATTCGACAGTCTCCTCGAGTTCAGATACGGCGGGCGTCGAGGATTGGGACATGGAAGTCCTTTCATAATGGAAGGGCGATCAGGCATATCGGATAACCTGCCCGAACGATACGATCCGAACCATTGTACGTGATATGCCATGTCTCGCACGCGCCGTCACCTGCAAGCGGTAGCGTTACTTCCAAACGCGCTCGGCAATGCGCTTGACCAGCGCGATCTTTGCCCACTGTTCGTCCTCGGTCAGTTTGTTGCCAATCTCGCAGCTGGCAAAGCCGCACTGGGGCGACAGGTACAGGTTCTCGAGCGGCACATACTTTGCGGCCTCTTGGATACGTTCGACGATAACGTCCTCGTCCTCAAGCTCAGCCGCCTTGGTGGTCACCAGGCCCAGCACGACCTTCTTGCCGGGAGCAACGTACTTAAGCGGCTCAAAGCCACCGGCGCGTGGCGTATCGAACTCAAGGTAGAACGCGTCGACGTTCTCATGTGCGAACAGGTACGGCGCAATGGGATCGTAACCACCCTCGAAGGCATACGTGGAGTGATAGTTGCCGCGGCACACATGCGTGTTGATAACCAGATCGTCGGGCTTGCCCGCGATGGCAGCATTGTTGAGCGCCACGCCCAGCTCACTTACCTTTTGCAGGTCGACCGGGCTCATGCCGGTTTTGGCAACAAAATCGGTATCGCAGTAGATGCCCCAGGTACAGTCGTCAAACTGGATGTTGCGGCAGCCTGCTGCGTACAGGTCGGCGATCACTGTGCGATAAGCGGCTGCAATGGCGTCGGCAAGTTCCTCATCGGTCTTATAGACAGCGCGCAGGCTCTCCTGCTGGCCGTCGCAGCGATCGAGCGTGACCTCAGAGAACGTCTGGATCGGCGCCGGAATGGTCTGGCGTGCGACCTGGCCCTCCCCCTCAAGCGCCTTGACGAACTTAAAATGCTCGACGAACGGGTGGTTCTCGCCGCTAATGGGACCAGTAACCACGGCGGTGTCGGCCGTCGTCTCCTCATCATGGAACATATAACCCGTGCGTGAGGTGCGGCGCTCAATGCCGTTAAGGCCCCACATAAAATCGAGGTGCCAGTAGCTGCGGCGGAACTCGCCATCGGTGATCACCTGCAGGCCGGTGGCCTTCTGCTTGGCCACCAAATCGCGAATGGCATCGTCCTCGACGGCCTTAAGGCCGGAAGCGTCGAGTTTACCCGCGACATAGGCGGCACGGGCGTCCTTTACAGCCTGCGGACGAAGAAAGCTGCCGACGATATCGGCGCGAAACGGCGCATTCGGTTGAATCGAAGTGCTCATAGATATCTCCCTTTGCATTGGTTGCTTTACTGGGACAGAGTATGAGCGCTCATATGACCATCGTAAAATATACGTTTATAACAGTTTGATATAGATGTTTCCTATATCAGTCTGGACTGTCATAAAGAGACTTGAACCGTGCGGAGCACAGCAGCCTAGATATGCTGACGAATCGCGTCGATATAGGCCCGACCGTAGCGCGTAAGCGTCGTGTTCTTGCGCGTGATGATGCCAATCTCCATGTACTCGTCCACGTCGAGCGGAATCGAGATAATGCCGGGGCCGTTGAGCTCGTGGCTGATCACGCCCGAGCATACCGTGTAGCCGTTGAGGCCCATGGCCAAATTGAACAACGTCGCACGGTCGCGCACGCGGATATTTTTGCGACGCTCGAACGTCGAGGTCAGCTCCTCGGAATAGTAAAACGAGTTGTAGCTGCCCTGCTCGTAGGACAGGAACGGGTAGTCTTCCAGATCCTCGAGCGTCACGCTGGAGCGGTCCGCCAGCGGATGGTCGGCGCAGACGAAGACATGCGGCGTGGCGCAGAAGAGCCCTTCGAACACGAGCTCGTTGGCCACCAGCATGCGCTCGATGACCTCGCGGTTGTGCTCGGACAGATATAGGATGCCCAGCTCGCTTTTCATGTGCGCGACATCCTCGATAATCTCGTGGGTCTGTTCCTCGCGCAGGGTAAAGTCGTAGCGCGCGGCATCGAACTCGCGGATCACGTCGACAAACGCGTTGACGGCAAAGGAATAATGCTGGCAGCTCACACTAAAGTGCGGCACCTGCTCGGATGCGCCCTTGTACTTGCCCTCGAGCAGGTCGGCCTGGTCGAGTACCTGGCGCGCATAGCCCAAGAAGGTCTCGCCCTCCTCGGACACAATGACGCCCTTGTTGGTGCGCTCAAAGATGTGCACACCCATCTCGTTTTCGAGATCGCGGATCGACGCGGTAATCGAAGGCTGCGACACAAAGAGCCGGCGCGAGGCCTCGGTGATGCTGCCGCATTCGGCAACCTTAACAACATACCTAAGCTGCTGAAGCTTCATGACGTTCTCCCTAGACGTTCGTGGCGCCAAGACCCGCCGCGTCCACCTGGCGCATAAACGACGGCATCTCCCCCGTCGCGGCGCAGGCGGCAATCTGATGCAGAGCCCCGGCGACCGCATTATCTGCCGCAGCGCCGATATGCCAGCGCGCCGCCGCCGTGACGACCTCGTTGGCATTAGCGACTGCAACGGAGTTGGGAACGGCATCGATCATGGGCAAATCGTTATCGGAATCGCCAAATACGGCCACCTCGTCGGGCGTCATGCCCATAGCGCGCGCCAGCTCCAGCGCAGCGCAGCCCTTGTCCCAACCAGCCGGAAGGATGTCAAACAGGCGCACGCGGTTGTTGGGAAACACAAGCGAGATTTCCGGCACCTCAGCGGCAACGCGCTCGCGTAACTCCGCGAGCTCCTCACGCGAACGGGCACTCCAGATATTCGCCTTAAACACCGTCGCATCATCGACGACGGGACGGCACGGAGCCTCTTCGCCTTTGAGCCACGCATTGCCGCCCGACTCCATAGCGCGACACACACGCTCGGGATCGCTCGTCACGCAGTAGGCATCGTTGCCCCAAAAGTCATCGCCCAGGCTATAGACTTTTAGAAATGTATCGTCGGTCTCTTGCTCCAGATAGTCAGCCAAACGCATCAGGGCATCGTTGTCGATTGCGCGCGAGGCGACTACTTCGCCGTCGACAAACATCACCTGGCCGTTACAGAACGCGCCAGTCGAAAAGCACTCGGAACGATTTTTGAACATCCAGCCCATCGCGGACGGCTGACGACCCGAAACCGGACCAAAGTGCAGACCCGCCGCCTGCATGGCATGAATACCCTCAATGGCGTAGTCGCTGACACCGTCATGTCCAGCCGGAATCAGCGTATCGTCCATATCGGTCAGCACAAGTTTGATCATAGAGCCCCCCGTCATTTTCACCGTAACCATTGTAACGACCTGCCAATAAGGGACAGGTTTATTTTGCCAGGTTTTATCTGGGAAAATGCAACGCCCCTGTTGCCACCTACCAAAATAAACCTGTCCCTATTTGGCAGGTGCGCTAGTATAGGGAGCAACAGATTCGATGCGGGAGTGCCGGCGGTGCAAACCACAAGGCTGAGAGGGCATGGGGCCCAATCCTTTGAACCTGTCAGTTAATGCTGGCGTAGGGAGCATGCCGCCTTTACAGGGGCGCTGTCTATGCACAGCGCCCCTTTTCTATGCCAAGGAGGCATGTGCAGTGATTGATTCGGAACAGCTTAAACAACATATGGTCAAGGCCGTAGAGGAGATTCGCGCCACCAATCCGATGGCCGGCTCCATCACCAACACGGTGACGATCGACTTTGTCGCCAACGCGCAGCTCGCCGTGGGCGGATCGGCCGCCATGGTCTATCTGCCCGACGAGGGCGAGGCACTCGTTGCCGGCGGCGGCGCCATCTATCTCAATATGGGCACGCTCTTCCCCATCTACGAGCAGACAATTCCCCGCGCGGCCAAGGCGGCACACGACGCCGGCAAGCCCTGGGTGCTCGATCCAGTGGGCTTGGGCATCGGCAGCCTGCGCACCCAGTTGGTAAACGAGCTCAAGCAGTACAAGCCCGCTATCGTGCGCGGCAACGCCTCCGAGATCATCGCACTCGCCGGCCTGTGGGGTCTTGAGGGCGAGGCAGCTGATCTGAGCCGTGTACGCGGTGTCGATACCACCGACACGGTAGACGCCGCCCGCGATGCCGCCGTGGCGCTCGCCCGCTACACCGGCGGCGCCGTTGTGGTCTCGGGCGAAGTCGACCTGATCACCGACGGCACAACCGTGGCCAAGTCCCACGGCGGCAGCCCGCTCATGTCCAAAATCACCGGCTGCGGCTGCTCGCAGGGAGGCGTGCTGGCCGTGTACGCCTGTGCCGCCGACCCGTTTACGGCAGCCATCTGCGGCACCGCCGTCTACAACGTTGCCGGCACGCGTGCCGCCGCTGTCGCCGATGCCCCGGCAAGCTTTAAGGTCGCCTTTATCGACGAACTCTACCGCGCAACCGCCCAAGACATTGCCGACAACCGACTCGAGCTCGAGGAGGCATAGGCCATGTCCGAGCCCGCAACCAATGCCGGCATGAACACGCTCATCGCTGTGGCCATCGCCCCGTGCGGCACCGGCGATGAGCTGTCCGCCGAGGTCGCCGAGGTCGTGCGCGTCATTCGCGAGAGCGGCCTCCCCAACCGCACCACCTCGATGTTCACCGAGATCGAGGGCGACTGGGACGAGGTCATGCAGGTCGTGCGCGACGCAACCTTTGTGTTGGCGAGCAAGGGCATCCGAACCGAAGTCGTGCTCAAAGCCGATATTCGACCCGGATTTACCGACACCATGACCGGCAAACTCGAGCGCATGGAAGCGCAGATCAAAAAGCAGGAGGAAGCACGATGAGCATCCGCGACAACCTTGATATCTCGGCCTATCTAGTACTCGGCCCCGAAAACACGCTGGGACGTCCCGTGGGCGATGTGGTGGCCCAGGCGCTCGACGCAGGCTTTACCTGCATCCAGGTGCGCTCCAAGGTGGCAAGCGCCCGCGAGATCATTGCGCTGACCGGCGACGCCGCGCAGGCAATCGCACAGGCCGGCAAGACCGGTCAGGTCGCCTTGCTGATCGACGACCGCCTTGACTGCGTACTCGCCGCACGCGAGCAGGGTATTGCCGTCGACGGCGTGCACGTGGGCCAGAGCGATATTCCCGTCGAGGTCTGCCGCAAGCTTCTGGGCCCCGATGCCATCGTGGGCCTTTCGGCCCGTTGCGAAGAGATGCTCGAGTACGTCAAGACCGCCGACATGAGCCTGGTCGACTACCTGGGCATCGGCCCGCTCCACGAGACCGAGACCAAGCGCGACTGCGGACGCGCAGCCGATGGCTCCATCATCACCAAGAGCTTTGAGGATCTGGGCGCACTCCACGCGGCAAGCCCCGTGCCCATCGTAGTGGGCGGCGGCGTCAAGACGGCCGACCTGCCGCAGCTCAAGGCCACCGGCGTCGATGGCTTCTTTGTGGTAAGCGCCGTCTGCAGTGCCGACGACCCCCACGCTGCCGCCAAGGAGCTTGTCGACACCTGGCAGCAGGCATAAGCCTAGGCCGAGCAGCTGCTCCGCAGCCTCATATCTTCAATAGCGGAAAGCGCATCCCAGTTTGGACCTCCATTCCGGGATGCGCTTTCCGCATGCGACCCTTACCCCGCCAGATATGCTTCCAACGCCGGCAAAGTCGCCTCCGCATCGCGGCGACCGACCTGGTAGATGCGCTCGAGCTCATCCGGTTCGCGGCATAGCGACGGCACCTTCACCGATTCGCTCGGACGCACCACAAAGATATCGCCGGCGGCCTCACGACGTGCCAGGTCATCGAGCGTGGTATTGTAAACCTCATGCCGGTGCTCAAGCACTGCGACAAACTCCGGGTAGTGACGGAACACGCGACGCAGCATGGGCATCACGCTGTTGGGCTGCTTCACAAAGCCCGCCGGCTGCGTGAGTACCACGATATTGCGGTCATACCCCTGTGAAAACAACCAAGCGCTGGGAATGGAATCGGCCACGCCACCATCCAGATACTTATGCCCGTCAATAGCAACGGGACGCGTCGCCACAGGAATCGCCGACGATGCCCGGATCCACTCGATATCCCTCTCGTCGCCATAGGGCAGGTCGTGGTAGACGGCCTTGCCCGTCTCGATATCAGTACACACGCACGTAAACCGCATGGGACAGGCGCGATACGCCTCCAAGTCAATGGGATCGCGCTCGATAGGCACCTCGTGATAGGCAAAATCGGCATTGAACATGTCGCCGGTCCGCAGCCAGCTTGCTACACCCGCATAGCGCTTGTCGGCACAATAGGCCTTGTTGTAGCGAATGGCACGGCCGATCTGGCGCGATTTAAAGTTGTAGCCAAACGCCGCGCCCGCCGAGACACCCACCATATGGTCGCAGGTCAAGCCGTGCTCCATCCAAACGTCGAGCACGCCCGCCGTATACATACCGCGGTAGCCGCCTCCCTCGAGCGCCAGCCCCACCGTGCGCGTCATATTTGGCTGTGCCATGCGACCATCTCCGTTCCTGCGTTTAAAACCGGGACAAGTATACCCGTCAACATATATCGTCTCAGTCGCATTTTTATCGGACATCGCATCGTCGCGCTACCATTTGTCGAATAATAGCCGCCCACAGCATGTGCACCCATATATAATTCTGCGCTGTTGTTTATACTACTCAGCAGTAATCAACAGCGAACATTAGCCGGTAAATTAACCCAACAACGCAGCGAGGCGGGGGCTTGGATACACGCAAAGCGTCGAACAACAACGCGTGTGCACAACGAGCTCGCCCGACGCAATTCGCCCGACCTCAGAAAGCCGCTTACGACATGGATACTGTCAGCAATTACACCGAAACGCTCGAAAAGACCGTCCGCGACCTTCTCAAGCGTCAGGAGGATCTGATCAGGACTGCCTTTACCGACCAGCTTACCGGGCTTGGTAACCGTGGCGGGTTTGCCCGTTCCCTCAAGGAGCTCTGGGAGCAGGACACCCCCGTTACCATGGCGTTCATCGATATCGACAATCTCAAGCACTGCAACGACGTCTTTGGCCATGACGAGGGCAACCGCTATATCTTGCAGGTAAGCCTCTATCTTAAGCTATATATGAAAGTGGACGAGGCGGCGTTTCGCATAGGCGGCGACGAGTTTGCCATCCTATCTACGATTGCGACCGAAAACGACCTCGCCGAACGTCTGGAACACTGCCGAACGATCCTGCTCAAAAACAACGATTCCGAGATGCCCCACTCGTTTAGCTACGGAGTGGCACACGCCGACCCCGCCCTGGGCGAAGCCTCCAATCGCATGACACTCGATGCCGACCATCGCATGTACGACTACAAGCTACGTCATGCCATGCACCTCGATCGGCGCAATATCACGCAAGTCCACGCCGACGACTTCGAAATAAGCGACCGCGTTTTCGACGCCTTTTCGATGCTCAACGAAGGTCGTTATTTCTTTATCGAGAACTTGGACAAACATCGCACCCTTTGGTCACAAGGTGCCTTGCGCGACCTCGGTCTTCCTTCGGAGCATATAGACAACTGCCGCGATTACTGGAAAACGCGCGTCCATCCCGATGACCTTGAGGCTTTTACCGACGACATCGACCAAGTCTATAACGGCTCCAAACACCATCGAGTCATGCAGTATCGTGTATGCAACGCCACAGGCGACTACGTGCTCTGCCGTGCTCGCGGTTTTCGCATCGATGGGGGCGAAAACGAGCCCTCGCTCTATGTCGGCGAGCTCGTCAATCATTCCCTTGCCGAAACTGTCGACGCTGCCACGGGGCTTGGAACGCAACGCATGCTGGTCAACGCTATCGATGCCTGTCGCCGTGACCACTGCAAAACAGGACTCATCGCCGTGCGCGTTCGCGGCACGACGAAACTCAACGAGCTCTATGGAGCCGAGGCGGTCGACAGCGTGCTTGCCGAATACGCAGGCCGTATGCTGTCGATCACCCGCGGCAGGAGCAGAGTCTTCCGTTCACGAAGTGTCCAGTTCGTCGTACTCAGCAACGATTTGGACCACGGGGCATTTGAACTCCTGACCCACCGTCTAAAAGAGACCATTTTTGCCCCCGTTCAGATCGCGGGCGACACCATCACTCCCGTTTGTATTGTCGCCCCGGTCTTTTACGAGCGCCTGGATTACCAAACATCTGCTGTCTTGTGCGAACTTGACCGTCGTCTTCGCACAGCTGGCGGGCTTGTCCCCAACGACAGTCTCCCTATACCCGAGGTCGAACGCAAAAGCGCAATCGCCGAACGCATCGATATGCTCACCGGTCTCTATCGACCCAGCGAGTTCATGCGGCGCGCCAACGCTTTTCTCGAGGCAAGGCGCGACGGCGCCTGGTGCATCGCCACGGTCGACATGGGCCACATGCGCCTGTTTAACGAATGGTATGGACAGGCCGAAGGCGACCGCCTGCTTGCCGATGTGGGCACGGTCCTCAAGGACATCGAGAATGCCGGCATGGGCGTCGCAGGGTACTGGGGCCAAGATGACTTTTGCGTACTCATCCCCTTTAAGCACATCACCGTCCATCAAATCTACAACCGCGTTCGCGAGGCAGTAGCCAGGCATGATGGCGGCGTAGGTTTTTGGCCGTCCATGGGCGTTTACCCCATCGATTCCAATGAGGAGATCACCATCGATGCGCAGGCAAAGGCCATGTTTACCAATCGGCGCGCAAAAAACGACTTTAAGGAGCGCATTGCCATTTTTTGCCCCGAGGAGTACAAGCGCGAAATCGTGTTCAACCGCACGCTGGCCGAATTCCAGTACGCGCTGTCAAATGGTCGCATCACGTACTATCTTCAGCCCCAGGTCGATATGGAAACCGGCGAGATTATTGGCGCCGAAGCACTCACCCGCTGGATTGACAAGGACGGCTCTCTCATTTCGCCCGCAACGTTTATCCCCGCACTCGAGGAAAGCGGCTTTGTAGTGACGCTCGACAAATATGTTTGGCAGGGCGTCGCCATGTGGCTCCGCGAGCGCCTCAATCGAGGACTTCGCGTGGTTCCGATTTCCCTCAATGTGTCGCGCGTAGACATTCTTGCCTGCGATGTCGCCGAGCATATGGGGTCGCTCGCCGCCCAGTACAACCTGCCGCCCGAACTCATGCACATCGAGATCACCGAGACCGCCTATACCGGAGAGTCCGAGGCCGTGGATAAGCTGACCGCGGATCTGCACACCCGTGGCTTCTCGACCTACATGGACGATTTTGGCACCGGCCAGTCCACGCTCGCGATGCTCAAGAACGTCAACGTCGACGTCATCAAGCTCGACCGCACCTTTGTGCCCACCGACCGCGATCAAGGCCGCAGCGCGCAGATCGTGTCATCGATGCTCGAGATGGCGCAGTCGCTCCATCTGCCCGTCGTGGTTGAAGGCGTCGAGACAAATGAGCAGGCAAACATGCTACGACAAATGGGCGCCCGCTACGCTCAGGGCTTCCTCTACTACCGTCCCATGCCGGCGAAGGATTTTGAGGCATTGCTCGATGGTGGCAATAACAACTGATACGCTCGCGCGCAAAACGCCACCGTCGAAGGGGACATTTGTCTCCATTAGCTAACTTATATCCCCAATTCAAACCGAATTGGGGATATGATACAAACCGTTGTTCCGCCCAAGGAGGTTATCCATCATGAACGAGTCATATCGCCTGGGCGAGCAATCGATTATTGCCTATCTTCAGCGACTTGCGAACGGCGTCTCGACCGCTGAACTCGATGTTGCCGCGCTGCCTGCTGAGCTACGCGCCGTTGGTGAGCAACTGCAAAAGACGCATGCCATCCTGCAACAAGAGCGCCAGCTGCTTGAGCGCAACGCCTATATCGATCCGCTCACCAACTTGGGCAACCGCAACGGATTCGACCGCCACGTCGAGCAACTCTGGCGCAAAGGCGACCCCTTCACCTGCGCCTATATTGACATCGACCATCTCAAGCATTGCAATGATAGGTTTGGCCACGCCGAAGGCAATCGCTATATTCTGAGCATCTGCCGCACGCTCTCCGAAACCATGGAGCACGATGAGATGCTGTTCCGTATCGGTGGAGACGAGTTTGTGCTCATCTCGCTCTCCGCAAACGAGATTGAACTCGAGCAGCGCTTGGAGCAGGTACGTGCCAGGCTGATCGAGGCGAGCTCAGGTGGCAAGGCGCCCATGATCGGCAGCTTTAGCTTTGGCTGCTCGCGCGTCGATCCACTTGCTGGCGACACGCGTCGCCAGATGACAATGGATGCCGATCGCAAGATGTATCGCTATAAGCTTATGCATCGTGTGCAGCAACCGAAAGACGATGACGCGCCGCAACGCCCAATCGTCGATCAGCTTCCCTGCAACGACCGGGTGTTCCAAGCGATCTCCATGAGCTCCGAGACGCGCTATCCGTTTATCCTCAATCTCGATACGGGAGAATCGCAATGGTCGGTTAACGCCGTGCGCGATTTTGACCTGCCCTCCCAGCACCCTTTTAACTCACTCGACATGTGGCTCGCCCGCGTTCATCCCGAGGACCGCGACAACGTACGTGTCGAGCTCGACATGGTGATAAACGGCACGTGGCACTTCCACTACATGCAGTATCGCGTAATGGATGCCACCGGAAAATACGTGCTTTGCGACTGCACGGGCTACCGCTTGGACGGCACCGATACCGAGCCCGGCATGTATGTGGGCATTATCATCAACCGAAGCTTGGCAGATACGACCGATTCCGTGACCGGCTTGGGCGATATTCACGCCCTGGTCAACGCCATTGGCGAAATGCGTCGCGTGGCGCGCAAGGCTGGTTTGATCGCCATCAAAATCGACGATATCGCTCAGGTCAATGCCCGCTTTGGCTTTGATGCGGGCGACCGCGTTTTGGCAGAATGTGCCGCCTGTCTGGTGGAATGCTCGCGCGGTAAGGGTCGTATGTTCCGCTCGACGGGGCCGATGTTCGTGGCTCTTTTCGACGACTTTGATCCCGAAGAAACCGATGCGATTGCAGAGGAAATCGAGCGGTTCCTGGGTTCGCCCGTGCTCTTTGGCCCATTTGAATATCAGCCACCCATTCGCGTGGCCACGCTCCATCTGGACGGCGTCGACCGTCAGCCCGTTTCCATTTTGAACGAGCTCAAAGCGTTGCTCGGGAAAGCCGTGCAGGTGCCAGGCACCAAACTGGATTAGCACCGCGCCCACACCGCCTCCCCCATCGTGCGATAATCCTCTGCAGAAGTCACCGACAGCAGAGGGAGTTTGTGATGAAGGTTCTTTTGGTCAATGGCAGCCCCAAGGCAAACGGCAACACCGCCCGCGCACTCGCCGAGGTCGCCGAGCAACTCAATGCCGAAGGCATTGATACCGAGGTGTTTCAGCTGGGCACCAAGCCCATTCGCGACTGCATTGGCTGTGGTCAGTGCGGCAAGCTCGATTGCCGCTGCACCTTTGACGATGACGTGGTGAACGAGCTGATCGCTGCCGCCGAGCAGGCAGATGGTTTTGTCTTTGGCTCGCCCGTCTACTATGCGCACCCCAGCGGACGCATCCTTTCGGCCCTCGATCGCGCCTTCTATGCCGGCAGCAAAGCCTTTGCACACAAGCCGGGCGCTGCCGTCGCCGTTGCCCGTCGCGGCGGCACGTCGACCACCTTCGACGTGCTCAATAAGTACTTCACCATCAACCAGATGCCCGTGGTTGCTTCCACGTACTGGAACAACGTGTTTGGCGCCATGCCGGGCGAGGCCGCCCAAGACGCCGAGGGCCTGGCCACCATGCGCAACATCGGCAAGAACATGGCCTGGCTCCTGCATTGTATCGAGGCAGGACAGGCCGCCGGCATCGAAGCCCCCGAAGCCGATCGCGAGCGCACCAACTTCATCAGGTAGAACGGCGGAACAAATACATGAACGTGCAAATTTTTGGCACCAAAAAGTCTTTCGATACCAAGAAGGCTCAGCGTTATTTTAAGGAGCGCCGCATTAAGGTGCAGTTTATCGACCTTAAGGAAAAGGAGATGAGCAAGGGCGAGCTCACGAGCGTGATGCAGGCGGTCGGCGGCATCGACAAGCTGCTCAACCCCAAGGCTAAGGACGAGGAGACGCTCGCGCTCATCCAGCACCTCACCCCTAGCCAGCGCTTCGACAAGCTGCTCGAGAACCAGCAGGTCTTGGCCGAGCCCATCGTGCGCAACGGCAAAAAGGCCACCGTCGGTTATTGCCCCGATGTATGGGGAGCCTGGGAGTAGCCTGTGTTATTTGCCGGCGCGTGGGTATAAGAGCAGGCGTTTGGCATATGATTCAACTGTAAGCCATGTCTAACAAAGGAGGGCACATGCCCAACAAACCCGTGAAAATCATCATGCTTACCGGATACCTCGGTGCCGGCAAGACCACGCTGCTCAACCACATCCTCGCTAACGACGGCGGTATCCGCGCCGCCGTGATCGTCAACGATATTGGCGAGATCAATGTGGACGCCAGCCTCATCGCCGACGGCGGCCTTTCCGAGACCGACGACCTCATCCCGCTCACCAACGGCTGCATTTGCTGCACGCTTTCGGACGACCTTGCTAACCAGCTGCAGGGCATCGCCGATTCGGGCAACTTCGATTACATCATCATCGAGGCCTCGGGCATTTGCGAGCCCATCCCCATCGCCTACACCATCTCGAGCTTCTGCGACGAGGCCAAGGTGGGCGGCGAGCCTAAGCTCGCGCTCGACAACATCGTGGCCGTGGTCGACTGTGCCCGCATGTACGACGAGTTCAACGGCGGTCGCGACCTGCTGGCTGAGGATATCGACGAGGACGACATCGAGAGCCTGCTCATCCAGCAGATCGAGTTCTGCTCCACGCTGATCCTCAACAAGACCGATACCGTGAGCCCTGAGCAGATCGCCGAGCTCAAGGCCATCGTGCGCAGCCTGCAGAAAGACGCCGTGATCGTCGAGGCCCAAAACGGCGAGGTCCCCATGGAGGAGCTGCTCGATACCGACCGCTTCGACTTTATGCGCGCCTACAACTCCGCCGCTTGGATCGAGGCCATGGAGCATCCCGAGGAGCACGACGACCCCGAGGTGCTCGAGTACGACATCGAGACCTTTGTGTACTCGCGCCGCAAGCCGTTTGACCTGCAGAAGTTCACCGATTTTGTTGAGCAGGAGTGGCCCGACGAGGTCATTCGCGTCAAAGGCCCGCTGTGGCAGACCGGCGATCCGGACATGTGCTACATGTTTGAGCAGGCCGGCCACCAGATGCGCCTGATGGAGAACGGCCTGTTTGTCGACTCGGCGCCCGAGGGCGAGAAACAGAAGATCATCGACGAGAACCCCGAGATCATGCAGATTTGGGACGACGAGACGGGCGACCGTATGACGAGCCTGTGCATCATCGGCCGTCACATGGACAAGGATGCGCTCATCGCCTCCCTCGATGCCTGCCTGACCGACTGGCACCGCGCCTAGGTTTATCCAAGCGGGTATTTTTCCGCTTACGTAACCGCCAAACCACCACGAAGGTGCCCTTCGTGGTGGTTTTTCGTTCTGAGCCAAGGAGATTCATGTTCAACATTGTGCTGTATGCGCCCGAGATTCCGGCCAATACGGGCAATATCGGCCGCACCTGCGTGGTTACCGGCGCCCGCCTGCATCTGGTGGAGCCGCTGGGGTTTTCGCTCGACGACAAGACGGTGCGTCGCGCCGGACTGGGCTACTGGCAAAACTTGGACGTGACGACCTATGCCAGCTGGGAGGATTTCCTTGCGCGCAACGGCCTCTCCCCCGCCGATGGTCGCCTGCATCTGCTGACCAAAAAGGCGCGCAGAACCTATGCGCAAAGTACCTACCGCGACGGTGACTATTTGGTCTTTGGCAGCGAGAGCTCGGGTATTCCCGAGCCACTGCTTGCCGCGGCGCCCGAGCGCTGCGAGCGCATCCCGATGCTGCGCGATTGCGATTCGCTTGACAACGCCGAGGCATGGGAAGCTCACGAGGAATCGCTGGGGCATACCGAGGACAGCCACGAGACCATCCTTCAACAGGACATCTGCGGCAACTTCGTCAACCCGGACGACTACCGCATCAGCGCCCTCAACCTTTCCAACAGTGCCGCCATCGTCCTCTACGAAGCCCTGCGCCAAACAGGCTTTCCGGGAATGTGACAAAAGGACTGTCCCTTTGTCACATTCAAGCGCCACGCCGATGGCACACATGCCTAATTGATGCTCTAGATAAAGAGCCCTCACTTTTAATCAGAATTAACTAAAGTAAAATGAAGTTAAATGGCGGTGTGAAAGGAGAGCCTTGTGAAATATCCCGAGAACCCGTTTACCCCCAGTTTTGGTGAGGTTCCTGCCCATCTCGCTGGCAGACAACAGATTATTCGGGATTTGGACCGTGCCTTCTTGAGCCAGCGCAGGCGCCCAGAATTGACCTCGATCTTCTCAGGCGCGCGTGGAACCGGTAAAACCGCTCTCATGTCGTCGCTCGCGACAAGGGCGGAATCCCACGGCTGGATAGCCGTAAAGACGACCGCGCTCCCGGGAATGCTTGAGGAAATCGAGTTCGGGACGAAACGCGCCGCAGCCCATCTCATCGAATCGTCCAACCACTTCGAAGTCACCGGTCTCGGAATTGCACCGCTCGGCAGCATCGAGGTCAATCGCGTTCACGATGCCTCAACCTGGCGTTATCGCATGAGCGACATCATCGACCAGCTCAACGAGGCGGGCACCGGTCTGCTCGTCACGGTTGACGAGGTGGACCCGACACTCGACGAGATGATCCAACTCGCAGCCACGTATCAGCACTTTGTGACCGATGGGAAACGCGTCGCCCTGCTCATGGCGGGACTTCCCAACAACGTCTCGACGTTGCTGAACCACAAGACGGTCTCGTTCCTTCGCCGCGCCCAACAATATCATCTGGGTCGCATTGCCGACTATGACGTGCGCGAGGCCTGATCGCGTGCCGAATGTTGGTGTAAGGGCCGCTTCCCTGGCCGTAGAAAGCAGGA
>CAMQHB010000012.1:0-28930 GCA_947001545.1 uncultured Collinsella sp. | reverse complement strand
CCGCAGGAAGCTTGGATACGCCTAGGCGCGGTCCAAGAAATCGTCCGCACCCCCGGATGGGTTGAAAAACATTTGAATTGACACCGAAATGAAAAAGCCGGGGAAAACGTCCCCGGCACTTGGAAGCCCTCTCTTTTGAGATGACCGATTTCTTTATATCACGAACGCTAGTTAGATGCCATTCATTGAGGGCTTTATCAGGCGCGCCATCCCATCCCATCCACATGGCGCCATTTGAAAGCCGTCCGATCTCATGCTATAAAGAAATCGGTACCCTCGAATAAAGGGACCTCCAAGAGCCGGGGGATGTCCCCCGGCATTTTTTATGCGAGTCAAGACTAAATACTTCTCGGGAAAACGCCGGCCCATTGCGTCAGCAATTTACGAGCCGCTCTACCCACCTCTGGACGGCTAAGGACTTTTCGCAGGTAGTTTGACGAACATATGTTTGCTTATTATAATATTACTTGAAAGCACCCCGTATCTCATGGTATAAAGAATACGGTTCCCTCCAAAAGAGGGGCCTCCAAGAGCCGGGGTCTTACCCCCGGCATTTTTTTGCAAAAATGGAGGCCCATCATGAGCGAACTCTCCGTCTTTGTTGACGAATCTGGCGACCTCGGAGGCGTCTCCAACTACTACCTCGTCACCCTCGTTTTTCACGATCAAAACGATGCAATCGTTGAACGCATTGACCGCTACGAGCGCGCCCTGTCGCAGTCCTCGCTTCCCAATACGCCTTTTCATGCAGGACCCCTACTGAATGGAAACGGCGACTACAAAGATCTTCCCAAGGAGCAGCGAAGGCACATGTTGAGCGCATTTCGCGCGTTCATTCAGCATCTCCCCATACGCTATCTCTGTCTGCAATACCGAATGAGCGAATTCGCCGGCAATCAAAACGGTCTCGCGGAGAGAATGAGGCGAGACCTCACAGTTGAACTTTTCGACCATCTGAAATTCTTCCAGCGATACGACACCGTTAAGATTTACTACGACAACGGCCAACCGATTGTAACGGAGGTCATTCATTCTGCGCTTGAGTACGTTCTAGCAAGGGATGTCATCGTATACCGAGAAGCCACACCACGAGCCTACCGGCTATTCCAAGTTGCTGACTACATCTGTACGATCGAGCTAACGGCTATCAAGTTTGACAGCAAGGAAGATACAAAGACTGATCGGCTATTTTTTGGAACCCGAAGGACGTTCAAAAAGGGATTTCTCTTATATCTCAGGAAGAAAAGGATGAACTGACCCGGGGTCACCAGTCGTCAGACGCTCCGCAGTCGTCATCGACGGCAAAGTCTCGGAGGTCGAGGCCTTCGCGTTCGGCTCGATCTAGGAGTTCTTGGGGCGACTCATCCTCGATATCCATCACGTCGAGCATGGCGGCCGGAAAGCCCACGCCCGCCGCAGACCCCGCGCGGTCGAGCAGGCTCTCGCGCAGCTGATCTACGTCAACTTCGATCTTCATGATGAAACCTCCTACCAGGCCAGGACCCCTACTCAGCAGCGCCAAGCTCATCCACGGCAGCAACAAAAGCCGCAACCTGCTTGTCGTCCATCTGTGCAGCCAAACGTCCCACGGGCTCATCGTAGGCGAACTGCACCTTATCGATAAAGCAATCCCAAGCACGCTCATCCACACGCACGGCGGCCTCGCAATACTGGCTGAGCTTTTTAAGTCCATACCAAAACGCATTCACATGGCGCGCAGGATCCTCATCCAGCACACCATCGTAGCGACGCCCGTTAAACTCGCGCATGCGCGCCACGGCAACCTTGAGCGAATCGCCGCCCTCGGCAGAAGCCCCATCCACCAGCTCGGGAATCGCAACCTCATGCCGAACAGTATGCCTGGTTGCACCATCGTACTCGCCCACCAGCACGTCCTCATCAAGCCGAGAATCGTAGTCCAAATAGCTCGTACCACAACAAATGCCGTGCGGCGAGCCCGTGCCAAACGCGCAGAACAACCCGCCGTCGGCAACAACACGACGGTAGGTCTCAAACGACTTCTTAACCTGAGCGAGCAACTCGGAAAGCTCCCCGGCATCGCACGCCGTCTCGCACGCAGCGCACGCAGACTCGGGCAACGATACCGGCTCCACCGTGCTCCCCGCAACGCGGGTGGCGCGCTCGGCCCGATACGCCTGCGCCGCCAAGCGCGCTCGCTGCGCAGCGCCGCGCACGTTGGTAAGTTCACGCTCCAACGCCACGTCGCCAGCAACATCGCCAGCCAAATCGCCCGTAAACCCGTCAGCGCCCAGCGACCCCGTCGCACTCAGCTCGGACTCAAACGTCGCTGTGATCATACCCGCAAGGTCCGTCGCGTCGGCGGCACAACGCAACTGCTCCAACTGCGTACATAGCAGATCGGCATCCAGGGGCACGGCATCCACAACGCGCACGTCACTCAGGCGTGCCACGTCCTGCAGCACCATAGCCCCCGCAGCATCGTACGCCGCGCGCACCTTTTCCGCCGTATTCGCACGCAGCTTTACCTCGATAAACGCAAGCGTCTGCTCCAAACGGGCCAGCAACTCGGCCTTGTCCTCCATGCGCAAAAAGGCAGCATAGCGGCGCTCCATCCGCAGCGGACCAACAATGCCCGCCCGCTTGCGAGCGCGTGCAAGCGCGGCGCCCTCAACACGGCGAACATACCCGTCAACAGCCCGCACGGCAGACTCGCGCGCAGCGTGCTCGGAAGCCTCGACGCCCCTAAGCACGCCCAGCAGCTCGCGGGAGCGCGCCCTGCGCACCAGCTCACCGCGATCGTACTGCTCAAGCGCCGTCTGACGCTTGGCTACCGACTCAAAGCCAAACAGCTCGTCGAGCAACTCGCCAACAGAACGCTCGCTCGCCATGGCAAGGCCTCCCTACTCGAACACGCCAACACGCCCGCGGGCCCACGCGCACGCAAGCCCGCACGCCCGCACTCCTACAGATCCAGCGCCTTCTTCGCGGCATCAACCGGGTCACCATCCATGTAGAACACCGGACTCAGTCCCGAAATAATCTCGGACGAAACACTCTGCAAGCCCGCGATGGCGCTCAGCGGCAAAATCACGCGCTTGGCGCCGGCGTTTTTGGCCACGCGCATAATGTCCTCGAGCCCTCGGATCTCGTCCATAGAACCCGACATGCGCAAGATTCCCGGAATCGCCAGCGCGGGCATCACCGGGCGGTTGCACGCCGCAGAGCAAAGGCCCACAAACTCGGCGAGCGAAACTTCCTCGGACAGGCCCTTGCTCTGCAGGTCGTTGTAGAACAGCAGATAATCCTTGGAGCCAATGTGCATGCCCGGCGCCACGCGGTTCGCCAGGTTCACAAAGTTGTCGAACGCGGCTTCCAGCGTATCGCGCACCGGCTTGTTAAAGGCCACGCCCTCGTGCTTAAACTTGCACTCGCCGGCAACGGCCTTATTCTCCAGCTTGTACACGGCAACCTCGCCGCCCTGCGACCTGCCCACGCCAAACACGTGGCCGGACAGCAGCGGCCCGTCGGGAATCAGCGTGTCCTCGCTCTGCTCGGGCACGCGCACCACATGCACATCCTGCGGGTTGTCGGCATCCATATAGCCCAGGTTAACGTCGATAAACTCGACGCCCGCCATAATCTTGAGCTGCTCCTTTACGCGGCGACGGCCCTCGATGGCGTAATCCAACAGGCAGCGCACGTCGTCCTTGTCCATGGCTTCGTCGGGGAACAGGAGCTTGGCCAGGCCGCTAAAGGTCTTGCGCACGGCGATCTCGTCGCGCTTGTTAAAGTCGCTGTTAAAGCGGAAGTAACGATCGATATGGTGCGTAAAGTCCTTGCGGCGCATCTCCTTGCAAAACTCCGACAGGCAGTCGGTGATCAGGCCATAATGCCCGGTCAGCAGGCTCGACCGCATCTTGGGAATCTCCCAGCCCGGCAGGTAATAGTGGATACGGTCGAAGAAGGCCGAATCGTTGTTGAACTCCGGCGGGAACGGGTCAAACAGGTGCGTGGTCTTAAGGACGTTTTGCACGGTGTCGTTGATGTTGCCCTCAAAGACCATGGAGGCATCGGCGTTAATCTGGTCGCGGCCACGCGCGTAGCTGCCGCTGGCCATGTAGTCCTTCATGATCTGCACGGCGTTGGTGTCCTTAAAGCGCATGCCGGCGACCTCGTCGAACGTCACGCAATCCCAATGGCCCACCAAGCCCACGCGATCGGCGCGCATGGAGTTCATGCGGCCGAACAGGTTGGCCGTGGTGGTCTGGCCGCCCGAAAGCAAGATGGCGTAAGGCGAGACCTCTTTGTAGATATGGCTCTTGCCGGTGCCGCGGGGACCAAGCTCGCACAGATTGTAGTTGCGCTCGATCAGCGGCACCATGCGCTCGATAAAGTGCAGGCGCTCCTTCTCCGAAAGCTCGCTGGGCTCATAGCCGGCAGAGCGCAGCAGCATGTTGAGCCACTCGTCGCGCGAGAAATACTGACGCTCCTCGATCATGGCGTCCAGGTCCAGGTTGGGCATCTGGATGGGCGTGAGCGACGCCACGCTAAACGGAGAGTCCTCGGGCCCGCGCTTTTTGCGCTTGGCCTTGGAGCGGCGAGGCGCATCGTCGCCAAAGACTTCCATGCCAAACTCGTCTTCCTCTTCCATGGGACGACGATACTCGATGCTCATAATGCACCAAATACCACCCTGGAGAATCTTGGAATAGTCGCGCACGTACTCGGCAGGCATCACAAACGGCTCAATGGTCAGGTTGGCAAACGACGCCACGTAGATGTCTTTGTACTCGTCGAGCTTGGCCGTCACCTTATCGATGATGGTAAAGCGACCCAGCTCGCGAATCTTGGACTTAATGCGCTCGGACTCGTCGGGACGCACGTAGTTATCGGTGAGGATCTTGCGGATGCGCCCCAGGCCCTCCGCCACGGCATCCTCGTCGTCGGTTGAGCAGTACATACCCAGCAGGTACTCCAGCACAAAGGTGGGCACGTTGGCGCCGCGCTTCATAAGGGCCGTCAGGTCCTTGCGCACGATCTTGCCAGCAAAGTGCTCAAGCAGCTTGCCGTCCAACCCATCCATGTCGTAGCCGTCGTCCTCAGGAGCCTCGGCCACAGCCTGATCATAACCGTCGGTCGAGAATTCGTCCTCGGCGTTCACCGCAGCCTCAACGGGCGCGGCAGCAACCGGCTCCGGGGCAGGCGCAACAGCCTCAGTCGCCGGGGCCTCCGCAGCAGGCGCGGCCTCCGCAGGCACCACACCCTCCACCGGCACATCCACATCAATCGAGGGAACTTCCCACAGATCGTCGTCATGGTTATCAAACATAGGGCACACTCCTAAAAACCAAAGTCAGCAACAGGGGCAAACGAAACAGCGATGGTGTACGTCTCGCGCCAAACGATCTTGCCCGTCTCGCGCTCGCGGCAGACCAGATAGTACGGACCCTTTGCCGAGAATCCATCCGCCGCACGCAGCGCAAACTTGGCATGCACTACGCGCTCTTGCGAATTAACGGAAGTCTTGTTGGCATGCGCCTTGACCGTATCGCTCACCTCGTTGCCGCTTGCGTCGGTAAACACCAGCTCATACTCGCACGGCAAGACCTTGCCTTGGGCGGGTTCTTCCTGGATCAAGTTGACCGAGAAGAGCGAGTTGGTCACTCGGCGTCCCTCGCTTAGCACGCGCAGCGTCGCCACGCGCGTATCGACAAAGTCCTTGGAACCCGAGCGCGCACGCCAAAATCCGATAACGGGCACGCAAAGCTCCTGCAGGCTCATGCCGCCGTGGACGTAGTTGTTAGTGCCGCCGGGACGCTTGAAGTGCACGTTCTCGCGCGGGGCAAATCCCTCAAAACCGGCACCTAAACGTCCCATGTCAACATTAACAAACACCTCGCATGCCTCTTCCGAAAGCTTGGCCACGGCCTCGTTGGGCACCACCAGATGACGCTTGCCGTGCATGACAGGAGCGTCAAGGAAGGGTAGGTCTGGCTTGCCGAGCATCTGGCACTCGTTGAGCTCACGACGCGTGTAGATGAAGCCGTGATCCGCCGTTATAACAACACGCGCGCCCGGGGCGTCGGTGCACACGCGGCGCGCCAACGCGGCAAGTTCCTCCACGGTGTCCGCGCAGGCATCGAAAACGTCATCCTGCGTAACTGCCTTCTCGCCCGTGGCGTCGATCTTGTTGTGGTAGAGATAAACGAGCCTGGAGTCTTTGAGCAGCGCTTTGCGCTCGGTTCCCGCCATGTTGAGGTATGCGCTCGAGCGCAAAGCGCGGGCCGTGGGCTCAACGTGGGTAAGTACGGCCTCGCGCTGCGGAGTCGTCGCAGTGGGCATGCCGTCAGCCAACACAAACGCGCCATCCTCTGCAAGCTCAAGCACCTGGTGCGGCAGCAGCGCAGGCATGCCCACCTCGGTAATGGAGGGAAAGACCGCCTGCATGCTAGAAACCTTGACGTTGCCGCCGCGTTCGCGCTCGAGCAGCGCCGCAACGTCGCGGGCAACCTCATAGCGCAGCGCATCGCTCACGATAACGACCGTTGTTTTGGCAGAACCCACAAAGGCGGGCAGCACATGCCAGTAAAACTCATCCTGCCGTGCGGGACCATCGATGTAGCCGCAATCGGCCCACTCCCCTTGCGCAGCAGCCGCCCAGCAGGCATTGGCATCCGCCAAGAACCAGTTGCTGTAGAGATTCTCCGCCCAGTCCGCCACGGCGCGGGCAGGTTCCTCGAGCGCATCGCACTCGACGGAGCGTGCCCGCAGATACGCGGTGCACATATGGCGATAGGCAGCGTCCATGGCATACCAATCGGACGAATAGGCATCCCACACCTGCTGGGACTGCGCCAGATGGAACCCGCCCGCGTGCGTCTGCCTAAACGCGCACATATCGGCCACAGCGACAAGCAGGTCAAAGTAGCTCTCGACACGACGATACCAGCTTAGGTCGCAGCGACGCGCCACAAAGGCACGCGCATCCTCAACACGGTCTGCACCTTGCGCAAACGAGCAGAACAGCTGCGAGAGCACAGCCTCATTGACGCACGGAAACACATCAAGCGAGGTCAGCACATCGATCGGCAAGGTCTCGAACCGTGCAAAGAGTCCGCGGGCGTCCTCAACCAAACGGCAAATCTCAAATAGGTCCTCGCTCGATGCCTGGGTATCGGCGGTCTGGTCCCACGTACGCACCGCCTCAAGGCAATAGGGCCCGTAGGCGGGAGCCACATGGCTCTCAAGCCCCTTGAGCGCTCCCTCGGGAAGCGCGGTGGATGCCGCCGTAAGGAGCACATGGGATGCAAGCATAAGCAATGAGTCACGCTCGTAAAGCGGCCCATCAAACCCATAGCAACGCACGATGAAGGCAGAGAGTACATCATGCACGCAGTACTTGTCCACCAACTCGGCCAGCGCCTCGGGACCCTCGTGCAGCAGCATGGTCATACAGCCACGCAGCACAAACGCGGGGCGCGCGTCACCAAGCTCTTTACCGCCAAAAATCACCGTAAGGATGCCGAGTTCGATATCGGATGCGCTCGAGGCATGCGGAACACACGCGGCAAACTTAGCGCAGCGGGTCTTGGCATCAAAGAACGTCTTGTGCTCGCGCAGGCTCTCGCGCACGGCGTCGATATTCTCGATGCCTAGCTGATCGGCCAAAAGCGAAAGATAGTCAGCCTGGAACTGATCGGCATACAGCTCAACATCGGCAAGCCAATCACCCTCAAGCCTGCCGCGCGGGCAACGGCGATACAGCAAGATATCGCTCACAAGGTCATCGCGGTTGACGAGCTTCTTGACGGCAAACATGCGGCCCTCGCAGGCTTCAACAAACCGCACTGGGCGCTCAAAGTCACCGTGAGCGGGCATAACGCTGTCATCAGTCCCCGCACCGTCGAAGCCCTCGGCGGCCAAACGTTCAAACTCAGGAGCAAACTCGCCGTCCGCATCGTGCCAAACCACCACACGGCGGGGCATGCATGCGAGCAACGGTTGCAAAAACCGCAACTTGAGCTGTTCTTCTACATCGATCTTGGGCATGAATATCCTTACCGTATCTGCAGTTACTTAATCTTTGCTAGCACATCCTGAAACTTGGCGTAGTTGACCTTGACGCCGTCATCCAGGTCGATCTTAATCATCTGGTCTGCCAAGTGGTGCAGCTTCTCCTCGTAGCCAATGGTCTCTTTGAGCTGGTCGTTGAGCTTTTTGACGCGCTTGTCCAAGCGCACGCGCTCGCCGCGCTCGGCACCAGCAAGGGCATCGTTGGCATAGCCGATCTGGGCACGGTAGCGCTCCTGCTGCTCATGCACATAGTCGGTGCGGATGCGAGCCAATAGGTCAGGCTGGTAGCGATGCATGTAAACAAGACACTTGAAACCGTTCTTCTTACCGCTGTCGAACAGCCAGTAGATGGGGCGCTTCTTATACGTCTGGCAGTGGTCCTTAAAGAAGTCCTTCAAAAAGTAGCCGCGAATCACCTCGCGCGAGGCTCCCCTGCCGCCAAGGGCCTCGGCAATAAACGCGAGGTTCTGCTCGAGGGTCTCCTCGCCATACACCGTGCGCACAAAGTCGATAAAGTAGCGCACGATGTCGTCGTCAAAGTACTCGTCGTCGGTGATGGGCAGCACGTTATCGGCATCGGGCATAAAGGTCACATGCGCGGGGTCGGGCATCTTGGCCAGATAGTCGGTAACAGTGGCGCCTTGGTCTGCCAGCACCAGGCCATCGACATCGAGCGAATAGCGGCCAAACATGCAGCCCACGGCATAGCTTATGAGCGAGGTAATCTCGTCGCGCTTGGTGCGCACGTACTTGTTGCCCTTGTAGCTCTCCGGAATCTCTTCTGCCGTATCGAAGATGCGCGCCACCGAGACGTACTTGTCCTCGACCTCGATGGGCACCTCGCCCTCCATGTTGTAGATCTTGGCAAAGATCCGGTTGAGCTCCTCCTCGTTGGCGCGAAGCTGCTCAAAGCGAGCGTTGACCTCGGCCTTGCGAGCCTCGTATTTTTCTTGAAGTAAAGTGGCCATATTTGACCGCCCTCTCATTTAAAAACGCCGACTAATTTCATTTAAAAGGTCACTTTCGAGAGACAGCGAGTCTCTTTGCAATAAAAAACGTTAGAAGCTCATTCGACACGCCGTTCTTTGCAATCAAAGATGAAGCATCTCTTACTCACGGATTTGCGTCACCAGTAAGTTCCCATTTTCGATTAGAACGTGAATAAGCAATAAGCCCTTGGGCCTTCAGCTCGCCAAGCAATTTATCTAAATTACGCTTAGATAGCTCACAGTCCTTCCCGAGATCATCTTTATTTGAGTAGGACCCACTCGAGATTCGAGACAAAACCAATTGACGCTTGTTTTCCCACTCCCGTTCTGAGGTCTCTTTCTTGCGGGCAATTTCTTCCGCCTCATATATAGCCTCGGACTTAACCACAGCAATCCAATCAATGAGAGTGCTGCATTTAAGAAATAAACGAGAACTCACCTCAAATGAATCCGCTCCAATGAGATCTTTTCCTGGCATACCGTTTTCAAAAGCAATGAAAACCACACCGTTCTTTTCGACCAATTGAAAGCGACAATGTGCCAACGAATTTCTAATAATCCGAAATAAATCAAGCACAAAATTGCTGTTGATGAGCGCCACAACGCGATTTGAGGTACAAGTTGAAGCAAAATTGTCAGGCATATCAGCATCAACAAACCTATTTTTCATCTCTTCTTTTCGTGTGGCCGTAAATAGCGTCGACCCATCGCAGAGATTGGCCACTTCCAATAATCTTCGGTGAAGGTACCCGGATTTAGGAGGAACACTATCGGCCCATCCATAATCGAGAAGCGATATCCCTCTGCTACTCACACCTTTACAAGGAGATTCAACCAGAAAAAACTGAATAATAGAACCCATGACATCGTTATGGTCATTAACCTTAACAGCCTTTATCCAGCTTGGCTTAGGTTCGACATATTCAATTTTTGTCTTATCGACAGGCTTGCGCCTCTTCTTTTCAGCCATGGCGATCACCTAGACAAGAGGATTACGTTTAAAATCCCAAGAGGTTTCAAACGAATCGTAGTCCGCCTTTGAAATTGAGCGAGATTCTTCAACGAGTGAACAGACAGTCGGCTCGGCAGCCTCATCTTGGATGATTGGCAACTGACCGATTTGGCCTACCTCAAAGTTTAGAGTCGGCGACATAAACGCCAAATCAATTTCGGCAATGGAACAGTTGCAGAAAGCCTGGATGTATCGGAGCTCGTTCGGCTCCGCAAAAAGACATGCTCCAGCTACCTCAAAAAGCATCCCTCGAGGCGCAAACCTAAAGGAGGCGAGGCTGGAAGAAATTTTAGACCAGGAAACTGCGGGCTTGAAATAGTCGTTCTGGTTCTTGATCACAAAATCAGGTGTAGAGAGATAAGTATACTTGGACAGAATTGCTTCCTTCATCTCCCGACCGTCATCAAACCAGTTAACCACCTCGTCGTAGTCACCCCACCACTTTCGATAGGAGCCGCCCCGAATAATCGGGAACCAACGGGAGCCACTCTGCTTTGCCTCAGGCCTGCCGCTACAATCTCGCGATGTGTTGGAAGGCGCTACTTCCCACCATTTCCTCAAAAAGCGGCCATTATCGCTCGTCGCCAAGCCCTGTCGCGGAGTAGCAACAGCATCGAGCCTCCTTCCTTTTGTGAACGATTCAACAAGGGCATCACTGGCCCAGTAGGCTATGGGGGTGCCGGGGATCTGCCTGAAGGTCTCGGCGTTGCGGCGGTAGAACCAGCCGCAGTCGGGGTTTTGGATTGCCTCGAGGGCCTTGGGAGCCTGGACAGCGGCGCCAACGAAGTCAGAAAGGCGCACGTAGCCTCCCTTGTAGCCTTTGATGAGTGAGTTGTGAAACGTGTAGGTGCAGATGGGCACAGTCGCGCCAGCGAAGCCCGAGTACTCAAGTTGAATGAGGGAGGTAAGCGTTCTGTTGTCGATAATCTCGTTGCGGAGCTTCTCATAGCTTCCGATGAACATCCAGACGAAAGGCGACATGACTCCGCACTCGCCGTGGTCCTTGGCGAGACTGAACATGCGAACGACAAAGCTGGAGAAGAGGTCGCTCTTCACGTCGGGGTAGTTCTTCTTGACCCACTTGCTCATGAAGGGGTTAAAGCTGCTGCTGCCCATATACGGAGGATTCGCAACGGTGCAGGTAAAACGACGGGACAGCTTCTCGCAGATGGCGGCAGCGCTTTCGAGCTTAGTTTTGGCCGTAGCGGCAAAAAGGTCATCGGAACAACTCGCGGCGGCAGCCTTGAGCTCGTCGATCTCGTCCTCTGAGGGATTGAGCAGCGAACCGATCTCGCCCAAATGACTCAGCTCCTCGGCGAGCTTCTTGTTACCCGGCAGCTCGTCCTCCCCTAGCGGGATGCTCGAGAGCACGGTAACGTCGGCGCGAACGCCACGCCTAAAGAAGCGACGGTCGTGCTCGCGGGCGCACATGGCAAGCGCCAGCTCCGCGATCTGTGCCGCGCGGGAATCGATTTCCATACCTGCAAGGTTTTTAGTAAGAATGAGCTCGGGAATCTCGCGCTCACGATAGCCGCGCTCCTCGTACATATGGAAGAGCAGCTCAAACGCATAGACCAAGATATGGCCCGAGCCGCATGCGGGGTCGCAGAGGGTTATCTCCTCGGGACTCGAAATGCGGATGAAGTCCTCGTGCTCAGCATCGGGCTCGATGTAATACTCCATGCGCTCGCGTAGCGAACTCCCCGGATTGTTGAGCATCCACAGACGGCCGAGCGAGTTCTCGACCATATAGCGCACGATCCACTCGGGGGTGAAGAGCTGCGTGGCGGGCGCGATGTCCGCCGCCGCTGCCTTGCGCTTGGACTTGAAGAACTCGTCTTTAACGTCGGCATTGTAGTACTGATACATCCAGCCCAGAACGGTCACGCCCTCGCGCCAGTCCTCGTCAGCGAGGATGGCATTGAGTTTGCCCACCACACTGTCAGCCATCATGAGGCCCTGGGGCAACAGCAGCTCCATGGCTCCGCCCACGCGTTCAAAGACGCCCGCCAGGCAATCGGCAAGCTCCTCGCACTGAGCAACAAACAGGTAGCGCCACAACGGTTCATCCAAGCCCGCCATCTTGAGCTCGGCTATGCGATCGGTATCGGCCGTCGTTATTTCCACGTCCAGTGCGTTCTCCACGGCCTCGCTGCCATGGCTGCCGTCCGCACGACTTAGCATGCGCATACGGCTGGGAAGCCATCCGCGTGCATCCATGAAGCGAATGGCCACGATGCGGTTGAACCAGGTGTAGGCCGCACGGTCGCGCAGCGCTTCGTGACCCACCTCCGCCTGCATGCGCAGCAGTTCGTCGCGTTGCTCAATCTCAGCCGGACTTAGGGGCAGGCCGTTGACGGTCTCGGACCCAACGGGCGCGGGTGCAGGTTCGGTGATGCCGTAGCGCACCATCTGTGCCTCCACGCCTTTGATGAGCTCTGTACGGGCCCAGGTGCAGAAGCTCTTAAGAGCAGAATCGTTCATGGTTGATGAGCCTTTCTAAACGCCATAAGCCACCGGTGCGCGCTTTGGTACCGGTGGCTCCGCGGGTTAGTTGATACGGATCTCGTCGTTTGCAGCGAGCTCCTGCATAAGGCGAGAGCGCAGGTCGTCCACGTAGCGCTCCACGTCCTCTGCGGACAAGAGACGACTCGGCTTGGCCAGATCGGCGCGGCGCACGGTCTTGATCTTGCGCTGGGGCTTGGACGCGGGCACGGGCGCAGACGATGCGGCACCCTTGTTGGAGATCTTCTTGACCACCTCACCCGTACTCGTGACCTCGATGCTGCGGCGCTCGTTGTCCATACGCATGCGGGCCTCATCCACGGCGTCGTACATCTCGTTGGCTGCCGCGCTGAGCCAGTCGCCCCAGTTAGTCGCAGCAACGCTCAGCTCGTTGAGGCTTTGAGCACTGTGGGCACGGTTTTTGAACGACTCGTATTTGGCGCCGGCATCCGCTATGGCATCCTTGGCTTGATTGACAAAGCCCTTTTGACTCTCAGCCTGCGCCTGCAGGTCTTGCAGATCATTCTCGATGCGGGACAAAAACTCATTGCGACGGATACCCAGCAGCTTTTTCATGTCGTCCTCGACGGGATTCATAAGCGGCTGCAGATCTTTAATGCGGCCGTAGGGCTTGGGATCTTTGAGGATCTCGCGAACCTTTGCCACGTTCTCAACCGCGCTAGGAATGTCATCGGAGGCATACTCGATACCCTCGGTGCGGCTCAAGAAATCCTTGGCGTGGTCAAACGCTGTTCGTTGGTTGGACTCGAAGAACTCAACCACCTTGTCAAAATCTTCCTTGGCATTGAGCAAGCGGTCCTCATGCTTGGTAAACGTAGTCAAAAACGCCTCGGACTCACTCTGATCCTTAAGGACGTCGGCGACCTCCGAGCGCATCTTCTCGCACTCGTTCTCGCCGGGATACGGGTAGGCCGGCTTGATGCCCGTGTAGTAGTCGCGTGCTATGGCGAGACACGCCTCGCGCAAGTCCTCAAGGCGCTCCTTGAGCTCGGCCACGAGCTTATCCTCGTTGGAGGGCACGGTCTTGAGATCAAACAGGTCACGCATGAGCTCGCCCGTGGCGCGCAGTAACCGGTCGCTTATGCGCATGCGCAAGCGCACCTGGGCCTTATCGGCATCCTTGCGAAGGAGTGCCACCATGCGGCTGTCGTTAGCTTGAACCGTCTGACCGCCAAACAGCACCTGTGCGCGCTGCTCCACCACAAGCTGCGCCACCACATTTGCGATGTCGACCTCGCGCCAGCCAAAGGGCCTTTGCTGGTACTGGCGCTGGATATCGCCCATAGCGGTATCCAGGTGGCGCTGGTGCTGAACTTTGAGGTAGTCCTCGACCTCTTTGAGCGCACGCGTGTTACCCGCGCCCATGCCAGCGAGCCCCGCTTGAACGTTGCCCGCCAGAGTGGAGCGGATATCGGAATCGCTCGTGACCGGCGCGCCGATATAGTCGGCCTTTTCAAAGACCACATCGCACAGCTGCGCCAGCACTTGCTCAAAGACCTGGGCGGGTTTGGCCGCGCGGACCTCAACCATGCGGCCGTTGACCGCGCAACGTGCATGGAGCACGGCCTCGCTCAAAAGGGTATCGGCCTCCTTCTCGTTATAGGCCGCCTCGCGCATCTTGGACTCGACGATCTGGCGCGTACTCGGCTGAAGCTCCTGGAGATTTCGCGTCTTGGCGTACTTACGGATCTTGGCAGCGTTGACGAGCGTCTCCCAATAATCCGCCTCGTCACTCAAGACCACGATGGCTTTGCCCGAAGAAGCCAAGGCCAGCTCGGTATCGTCCGCACGGCCCAGGTCGCTCGCCATAGTCGCCACGTAAAGCTCCATGCCGCCCATGCTGGTACCGTGGATTGAGCCGTCCACATAGCGGTCAAACGGAAAGTCGTTGGCCCCGCGGTTGAGTTTGCGCGCGGTATAGATGCTGTCGAACAGACGCTTTTTGATAGACTCGATCACCTGCGCGTTATCGATCGAGATGCGTGCGATCTCCTGCGCTATCTTCTGCTCCTCGTCGGTGAGGAAGCTATAGGTATCGCCCTGGCGCGCCACGTAGTTCTCGCGCTCCAGACGGGCAAGGGACTCCTTGACGCGGTCCTTGAGGGCGCGCTTGTCCACGTCGATGCCGTCTATCATGAAGATGGAGATGTTCTCGACCGTGGCCTTGACGTAGCCGATGTAACGAATCAGGTACAGAAGCTTGAGCACCTGAACGTCGTAGGGTTCAAGGCCCTTTGCGTCCTCGGCCGCGCGGACCGCGCGATCGACCACCTGGATGATGCCGTGCTCAAGGTCTTTGGAGATAGTGTTGAAGAAGCGCCAGAACGGCACGAGTGCACCGGTCTGGTCATGCTGGATGGCCTGAGTGCTCTCCTGGAACGCGCTCAGCATGGAGCGCTCGCCTGTGGACATGTGTTTGGCCTTGACACCGTGTTTGCGCACCTCGGTCATCACGTCGGGCAGGAGCTTAAACTGATAGCCCACAAACGGGTAGCTGGCCACAAAATCCTTGGAGTTGGCGTAGCCGGCAAGGTCGGAGCGCGAGCCACCCTCAAAGGTAAAGTTGTTTTTGAGCACGGCGGTGTCTTGCTCGTAGACCCGTGCAAGCATATCGGCCGCCGGCGCGGTCTTCTCGAGCACACGGCGCTGGATGACCTCGTCCACGCTGGAGCTGGAGAGCGAAAGGCGGGTATTGAAACGGCCCTGGATCTTTGAAAAGTCGTTGCCCACGGGCAGGCTCAGGTTGTCGATGGCCTCCTGGCTCGTGACCATCACCCACACGCGGCCACCGCAGGCAGCACCCAGCTCCTCGACGATGGTCTGAAGGCTCAGCATAAGGCTTGAGTCCTTGTCGTTTGTAATAAACTGACCCACCTCGTCGACCATAAAGAGCAAACGGAAGTTGCCGCCGTGGCCCGCCGTCTGAGCGTCCACGTAGTCCTTGACCTTTTTGGCAAAGACATCGGGGGCCAAAACCTCGTCCTCAGAACCCTCAAGCCAGTTCCATGCGGCCTTTTCGCTCATGCCGAGCACGCTCTGCAGCACCTCGACGACGTCGTCCTCAAAGTAGCTGTAGGTGTCGCGGGCCTGGAGCCAGGACTCGCCGTTGACGCGCTCAAAGGCCTCGCGGAACTCCTGGGTCTTGCCCAGGGAATCGATGTAGTCCTCGAGCTTTGCAAGCTTGAGGTCCTCGCCGTAGAAGCCGCGCGCCTCGTAGAACATGCGCTCAAAGCCGCGAAGCAGCGCCGTGGGAGCCGTATCGCCCTGCTTCCACTGGCCCGCCTTGCTATCGATGTTAAAGAGGATGGCCTGCGTGGGCACCGAGCAGGCGCGCTCCATGGCAGCCGCGACCATGGGGTCGACGATCTTGCCGTCAAAGTAGCGGATGGCGCTCTTGCCGCCGATCTGGCGATTCTCGAGCAGGTAGCTCAGCATCTTGAGGAAGTGCGATTTACCGGAACCGAAGAAACCACTGATCCACACGCCGATCTTGTCGGTGCGCGCATCGATAGCATCGCCGTAGGCCTTGAAGAACGTGGCAAAGTGCCTCTGCAACTCGCGCGTCACCACGTACTCGTCAAGCTCCTGGCGGATGGACCCATCTTTTGAATCCTGGACCTTGACCACGCCGTTGATGGAGCGGTTGATGTCTTTTGCAAAGAGGTCGCGAATGATCGTGTTGTCCATGGGTGCTCCTTTGGGTTTGGGAACGTTATGGCAAAGGGTTGTTACCAGCGGCAGGGACTTGCCTGCGGGGAGCCGTGCTTACGAGATATCGATGGCGCGGTAGCAGTTGTCGGCCGGCAGACGGTTAAAGAGCTGGAAAGAAGAGCCGTTGAAACTGCCCGGATAGGCGGCGACCACAGGCACCTCATCAAAATCCGCAAGCATGCAGTGGAGAAGCGTGTGTATGCGAAAGAACGGGAAAACCTCGCCCGCGCCGGTGAGGAGAACGACGTCTCCAGGCGCGTGCGGCTCGGTCTGCTCAAGGATGTACGCGGCGACTTTCTCGGGCGAGGCGAACTTGGCCACGTCCTCGAGCACGCGCTGGGTACCGCGGCGCTCCTCTTGGTGCGGGATAGCCTTGAGGACACGGCGCTTTTCGAGAATTGCCAGCACGGCGTCGTAAAGGTTCACGACCTTGAGCGTGCATGGAAGCTTGTCGGCCTCGGCATCGCGTGAAAGGGTGTCAAATAATGCACGCGCCTCAAACTCCAGCGCGGGGTCATAGCAAAAAGTGTGGAAGCCGATCTCATTGCCTATGCCCTTGTTGGCCAAAAAGTCCTCGCTGCACAGGCACTCGCGCAGAAGCTGCGCACGGCGCTCAAATTCCTGACAGGCGCGCTCGGAGCGGGCATGCGCCGCCACGACGCTCTTGCGGGAATGGATGCCGATATTGGTGGTGAGATCGGTCGCCGGGGTGATAACAGGGTCGACGGCGCTTTTGACGGGAGCCACGCTACATCACCACCCTGCCGGTAAGGGCCGCGATAAGCGACTGCTCGCCCAGTTGAACCAAGGCTCGCTCGACATCGGAATCGAGGAAGAGTGGTGACAGGCGCTCGGACTCCGGGCCCTGGCCCTCGCCGATAAGACCGGCATGGCGGAGCGTCTGGCGGAGCGAGCCCTTAATGCGCTTGACCGTGGCCTCAGTCCAGCGGGCCGCGTCCGGATACTCCGTGGTAAAGCGTGTCATAAAGGCGTTGAGGTCAACCGCCGTAAAGGCATAATCGAAGTTTTGTAGGCGCTCCCCCATCTCGACGAGCACGAGCTCGCGCACGATATCGTAGCGGCAGATCATGCTGTAGAAGATGGCCTGGTCCGCCTGCGTGGGAGTGCCGGATGCCATGAGCCTGGTTAGGGATGACGCAGCCTCGACGGCGGTTTTGGGGTCGATGCCGCGCGCGGCGCATACGGCGTCCGTGGGCACCATGGCGTCAAGGCGGCGAAGGCACACGGTTGCGCGGTTGGCGACCATGCGCTCCGTGGGATATTGAAAGAGGTTCTCGCTCTTTACGCGTACAATGACCTGCTCGTCGCTTGCGCCCTGCATACGAAGGGCAGCGACGATGCGCATCTCATGCGGGAGGAATTGCTCGCGAGTGAGCACCCCCCCCCCCGAACGCTTTTTGTGGTTACATCCACAGTACACGCTCCAAGGGTGTCAAAGGCTGTCACAAGTGCGCCGCAACCCGGCAGGCAGGCGCGGCGCACATGACAATAATCATACCTGTTGGTAAAAAGTTACCACGCCCAGAGTGTCAAATGTTGAGTAACAAAATTTAATCCGGTTAACGGTCATTTTCGCAGTTTAGAAACTTTAACGAGGTCGCCCCAAATCACACTTGCCAGACAACCGCGCTTACGAATGCAGGCACGCACACGCCCAACGCCACCCTCCGCTACGCTCAACATAGAGTTATACATATGATTCTATGTAAGAAGTTTCATATGCCTGTCGTAAAGCCTATTTCTGATCAGACGCGCGCGCTAACTACCATTCAGGAACGCGAAGATCACATTCAACGTACCATCGCTCATGGTTACGACGACCTCACCAACGGTCGCGTGCGCCCCTGGAAACAAGCGAAGGCCGAGGCGGATCGGATGCGAGCCTCGAGATAAACCCTCCCCCCATGTAACAACCCTGTAAATCATAGCGACGCACTCGAGTTTTACCGTGATGCGGTCGCGCCTGGCGCTCCACTGTGCTAAAGTAACCCGAACGTCCAAACGACTACAAGGGGGAACTAGAAGATGGCACGTGTGCACAACTTCTCAGCTGGCCCGGCAGCACTGCCTACAAGCGTGCTCGCCGAGATCGCCGACGAGATGATGGACTACCGCGGTTGCGGCATGTCCGTGCTCGAGATGAGCCATCGATCTAGCATGTACCAGCAGATCATCGACGACGCCGAGGCAACCCTGCGTCGCCTGCTGAGCATCCCCAACAACTACCGCGTCCTGTTTTTGCAGGGCGGCGCCACGCTGCAGTTTGCGGGCATCCCCATGAACCTCATGCGCCGCGGCCGCGCCGGCTACATCGTGACCGGCAACTTTGCCAACAAGGCATACAAAGAAGCCGCCAAGTACGGCGAGGCCGTGCTGCTCGCGAGCTCCGAGGACACCAACTTCGACCGCATCCCCGACATGGCCGACATCAACGCGCGCATTGCCGCCGAGGCCGCGAGCGACGGGCTCGACTACGTTTACATCTGCCAGAACAACACCATCTTTGGCACCATGTACCACGAGCTGCCCAACTGTGGCGACGTACCGCTGGTCGCCGATGTCTCGAGCTGCTTTTTGTCGCAGCCGCTCGACGTCGAACGCTACGGACTCATCTACGCCGGCGCGCAGAAAAACGCCGGCGCCGCGGGCGTGACCGTGGTCATCGTGCGCGACGACCTCATCGCCGACGGCCCCGCCTTTGCGCAGACACCGCAGTACATGGACCTTAAGGCCCAGGCCGCCAAGGGCTCCATGCTCAACACGCCCAACACCTTTGGCATCTACGTGTGCGGCAAGGTGTTCCGGTGGGTCGAGGAGACCGGCGGACTTGCCGCCATGGCCGAGCGCAACTGGGCCAAGGCCAACCTGCTCTACAACCTGCTCGAGCAAAGCGAGCTGTTCCATGGCACCACGCAGGCCGACAGCCGCTCCATCGCCAACGTCACCTTCCGCACCGGCGACGCCGAGCTCGATGCGGCCTTTGTCGCAGGCGCGGCCGAGCACCAGATTCAAAACGTCAAGGGCCATCGCCTGGTGGGCGGCATGCGCGCGAGCGTCTACAACGCCGTAACCATGGAAGACGTGCAAGCACTGGCCTCGTACATGAAGGACTTCGAAGCACAGCGTAGTTTGAGCCCGCGATCTAACTAGCCCGCAACGCGCGGGCCGACCAGCCACTTCAAACCACCTGTTTAAACCAAACCTGCTAAGGAGTTTTTCATGCGCAAGATTAAGACCATCGACGACATCACCAAGGACGGCAAAGTCGAGTTTGGCGAGGGCTACGAGTTTGTGGGCACCGCCGAAGAGGCCGACGCCATCCTGATGCGCTCGACAGACCTGCACGGCTACGAACTGCCCGAGGGCATCCGCGCCATCGCCCGCTGCGGCGCCGGCGTCAACAACATCCCCGTCGAGGAGTACGCCAAGAAGGGCGTCGTCGTCTTTAACTCCCCCGGTGCCAACAGCAACGCCGTCAAGGAGCTCGTCCTGGGCATGCTGGTGCTCTCGAGCCGCGGCGTGGTGCAATCGATGAACTGGGTGCGCGACAACGCCGACGACCCCGAGATTCAGGTCGATGCCGAGAAGGCCAAGAAGGCCTTTGTGGGCCGCGAGCTCAAGGGCAAGCGCATCGGCGTCATCGGTCTGGGCAACGTGGGCTCCAAAGTCGCCAACGCCTGCGTCGACCTGGGCATGGACGTCTACGGCTACGACCCGTTCATTTCCGTTGAGCACGCGTGGGTGCTGAGCCGCGAGGTGCAGCGCGTGGGCACGCTCGAGGATCTCTGCCGCGGCTGCGACTACCTTACCGTGCACGTGCCCAGCAAGGCAGACACCATCGGCATGATCAGCACCCAGCAGATTAACCTGCTGGCCCCGGGCGCCGTCCTCATCAACTACGCGCGCGAGACCATCATTGACGAGGACGCCGTTGACGCCGCACTGCGCGAGGGCAAGCTCAGCTGGTTTAGTTGCGACTTTGCCACGCCCAAGACCGTCAATATGCCGAACACGTTTATCACCACGCACTCGGGCGCCGGCACCGGCGAGGCCGAGGCCAACTGCGCCGATATGGCCATCAGCGAGCTCAAGGATTACCTGGAGAACGGTAACATCGCCCACAGCGTCAACTACCCCGCTTGCAGCATGGGCAAGGCGCGCGCTGCAAGCCGCATTGCCTGCCTGCATGCCAACGTGCCCAACATGATCGGCCAGATCACGGCCATTCTCGCCAAGGACAACGCCAACGTGCAGCGTATGACCAACGAGTCCGCCGGCGAGAACGCCTACACCATGTTCGACACCGACGAGCACCTGGACAGCAGCACCATCGAGGCGCTCAAGCAGATTCCGTCGATGTATCGCGTGCGCGTGATCAAATAGCGCCGGCTGATCTGACGGGCAGTTCCCCATGTGGCCCGCCCGTCGCTGACATTGAATGCCCGCGGGGGCGCCTTTCGCACGAGAGGCGCCCCCGTTTTTGTGAGCACTCCATTAAATGCACCGAGCCGCTTCTTGGCATACAATCTGTATGTTGACCTAACTATCTGTGAGGTGCCTATGGTTGATACAGATTTTGCTTGGCGGCTTACGCAAGGACTCGTGCGGATCGACAGCTCAGACCCGGGTGCGTATGAGGACGAGATTGAGCGCTATATCAAAGCGTTGGTTGAGGAACGGTTGGCGCAGCTGAGCCATCCGGTGCTCCATGCCGTGCAGGTTGAGGAACTCGAGGTGCTGCCCGGGCGCCGCAACCTTATGGTCACCGTGCCGGGCCAAAGCGACGAGCCGCGACTCGTCTATATCTGTCATATGGATACCGTTACGCTGGGCGATGGCTGGGACGCGGACATTCCGCCGCTCGGGACGGTTGTGCGTAACGACAAACTCTATGGCCGTGGCGCCTGCGACATGAAAGGTGGCCTGGCCTGCGCCATTGCCGCACTGGTCCATACGCTCGAGCACGTGGTGGCGGATGGCGCGCTGCCCCGCCGCGGCTTTTCACTCATCTGCTCGGTCGACGAGGAAGATTTTATGCGTGGCTCAGAGGCCGCGATCGATGCTGGCTGGGTCGGCTCGCGTGAATGGGTGCTGGACACCGAGCCCACCGACGGACAGATCCAGGTGGCGCACAAGGGGCGTACGTGGTTCGAAATTGAAATGACTGGCGTGACGGCGCATGCGAGCCAGCCCTGGAAGGGCGCGGATGCCGTCGCCGCCATGGCCGAGGTCGTGTGTTCGCTCCGTCGCGCGTTTATGGCGCTGCCCGCGCACGATGAGCTGGGGCCTTCGACCATCACGTTTGGCCAAATCGAGGGCGGATATCGCCCCTACGTCGTACCCGACCGCGCCAAAGTCTGGGTCGACATGCGCCTGACCCCGCCGACCGATACGGCCGCCGCGACGCGCATGGTAGAGCAGGCCATCGCCGTCGCCGAAGCCGCCGTTCCCGGTTGCCATGGCAGCTACACCGTGACGGGCGACCGCCCCGCCATCGAGCGCGACCCAAACTCTCCCCTTCTAGCAGCGCTCAAGCGTGCCGCCGATGACGTGACGGACGCGGACACGACCGTCAGCTTCTTTACCGGCTACACCGACACCGCCGTCATTGCCGGCAAGACAGGTAATCGCAATTGCATGAGCTACGGTCCCGGGTCGCTCGCGCTCGCGCACAAGCCCAACGAATATGTGCCCCACGCCGATATCGTTCGCTGCCAGAACGTGCTCATCGCGCTCGCCGATAACGTGCTCTGGGACGCGAATGGGCAAGTTGGGGCATAATAAGCCGCGAACAAACCGACTCGTGCGTTAGGACCGCCCATGAAAGCACTTCCGTTTCCCTGCATCCGCCCGGCTCAGGACCGCGTGCTCGAGGCGCTGCCTGCAATGGGCAGCATCCTGAGCGGCAACGATGCTCTGCGCGGAGCCCTTGCCGATGGCCTGATGCTCAAGGACCCGGGTGCGGCGTATTACGTGTACGAATGCTCGGGCGAGCCGGGACGCGTGACGGGTGTCGTGGCGATCTGCCCGGTTAACGTGCTGACGGGTAGCGACGAGGCTGCCGCCGAGAGCGTCGACGCACTCGCCGCCGCGCGCGCAATCGCCGAGCTTAAGGTGCAGCCGCGCCCCGTATCGCTCTCCTACGAGGCGTCGCCCGTTATGGACATCATCTTGGGCGCTGCCAAAGAGGGCGCGTCGCTCTACGCCGTCACCGACCCCGCGGGCATTACGCACCGCGCGTGGGAGGTCAAGCGCGAGGACGCCGTCGGGGCCATCCGCGCTATGCTCGACCAAGCACCGGAGCCGGCACTGGCCGACGACCCCGCCTACGCCGCCGCTCTGACCGGGGCGTCGCAGCTGCTGGTCGATGAGACCCGTGCCGCCGGAACGTACACCGGCAAGGAGCCGTTCAACTTTACCGTTGCCGTGCTCTTCCCCGCCGCGCAGGTCAGCGGCGCCGCGCCGCAGGTTCCGACAGGTCTGTTCACGCACCAGGTCGCGCGGTTCTAGCAAGACCAGACCGCCCAACACAAAAATCGGCAGCTCAACAAACAGGGGGCGGAGATGCAGCAGGTACATGCATCTCCGCCCCTTTTGCGTCGAGAAGTTATGCCGGCGACCCGCGCCGCCGCGCTCGCGTTATCCGCGCTGCGGACCTGCAGTAGCCACAAGCGGTTCAAGCCCCAGCTCGCGCGCGTAATCCTCCTGCGTAAAGACTTCGACCAGCTCAAACGTGTCGGATTCGTCGTCAAACGCAAAGTGCAGCACCGAGCAGTTGCCCGGCACGCGCTCGTGCTCGTCGGCCGCCGCTCCCCTCACGTGATCCAAAAACTCCTTGATGGCCGAGCCATGGCTTACCGCGAGCACGCACGTATGGTCCGGACGCTGCATAAGCTCGGTCAGCGTCGCCACCATGCGCTCGCGCACCTGCATCTGGCCCTCGCCGCCAAACTGGCGATAGAAGTCGCGCCACGGTCGCTCGGGCATGAGCATCACGCGCTCGGCCTCAAAGTCGCCAAAGAACCACTCACGCAGGCCGTCCAGGCGCTCGTACGCCAAGCCCGGCCACAAGTTGGCGATAGTCTGCTCGGTGCGATGAAGCGTGGAGGTGTAGGCATGATCGGGCTCAATGCCGCGCGCACGTAAAAACATGCCGGCGCGCGCCGCCTGGTCGCAACCCAACTGCGTAAGCGGCGAGTCACTCCAACCCTGAATGATGCGCTTAAGGTTGAATATTGTCTGCCCATGACGAACCAGATACAGGTCTTTATTCATAGGGGTCCTTTCGTTCGTTACCAATCAAGGAGCGAAAACGCCCCGTCGCAATAGCCAAAATGAAGCACGGCTCCGTTGTCGGGTAGCTCTCCCCTGCCAGTCACATACTCAAGAAACTCCTGGCAGGCTGAGCCGTGGGAAACCGCCAGCACGCAGTCGTGCTGCGGCCTGGCCATGATGCGGGACAGCGCCGCGACCATGCGCGACTGAAGCTGCACTTCCGACTCGCCGCCAAAGGCCACCGGATAATCGCCCCAGGGCTGCGGCGGCATATCGCGATTTGATGTACCCTCCAGCGAGCCCAAATGCCACTCGCGTAGGTCATCGACCAGCTCTATCGAGCGGCCCTCACCAGCAATTAGCTCAGCCGTACGCCGCGCCCGGCCCAACGGGGAGGAATACACACGGTCAAAGGTCACGCCACGCGCCTCAAACGCCGCGCGCGTCGCCAGCGCCTGCTCGCGCCCGCGCGCCGTAAGCGGCGAATCGTGCCCACCTTGCAAAATATTCTGCACATTGAGCTCAGTCTGCCCATGCCGCACCAAATACAAATCTGCCACACGCCCTCCTCTCGCACCACCGCAAAGGGGACAGGCACCTTTGTGGTGGTTTACCGCCGGATCACACCGCGGTGACGCTCAACTACACCAGCACGTCGGCGAGCGAACGCTTGGGTACGTGGTGCACCTGTGCCTCGTCGCGCCAATAATTGATGGAGCCGTCGGGGTTGGAATCAATTGCGTCGATCGCCTGTGTCTCGGCTGGCACGCCAAAAGCCATGATCAGCTTGAGCTCGTATTTGTCGTTATCGAGCCCCATGGCGTCGATCGCGCGGGGCGTAAAGGCCTTGAACATGCAGGCCGCCACCTCGGGCGTGGCGCTGCGGGCGGCGAGCATCATCGTCTGCGCGGCAATGCCCGTGTCGACCTCGGTAATGGGAGCGGCAGGCTTGCCCGGAACGGCGCGCTCGGCCAAAATCGCGATGTAGCCGGTCGGGCGCTCACCCTCGGCAGGACCCGGCCAATCCTTAAGCGCACCGGCCCACGCGAGCTCATCAAATACGCGCGCGCAATCCACGGCACCGCTCACCACATGAAAACGCAGACGCTGAGCATTGGCGCCGCAGGGAGCCAGGTGCGCCAGTTCCGCCAGCTCGAGCAAAAACTCGCGCGGCACGCGCATGGACTCGTCAAAGCGACGGCACGTACGGGCGCGGCGGACCAGCGCGTCAAACGTGTCCAGGCCGAGCTTTTCGCAACCTTGCTTTGCCATCGACTCCGCGCTAGACGGCGCCGCGGGAACTGTTTCGTTCATAGGGACCCCCAATTTCGGGCAATTGTTCTTAGGAAAATCTAACCTAAAACGTAGGCAATAACGAACAGGGCCGCAATGTTCTACACCTGTTGAATAGAAAATCGCGACGTGGGGAACAACGGAAACAATTCGGGGCCTTTGGGTTACGTTTCACCCTCCCCGACCCATACGTCAGCGCCTTTAGGCGATACTGGTCGTAACGATCAAGGCTTACGCCGCACGGAAAGGAGACATTATGGGCATCTTTAAGAATGATGACCAAAAATTGAGCCAGTTTGGATTTGACGAGAAAAGCATGGCAGGCAAGGCCGTCAAGGCCGTGCGCTGGATTTACGCCATCACGGGCGTCTTGGCGCTCGTCGCCGGCATCGCACTGCTGTTTGCGCCCGCCAAGTCCCTCGTCTTCTTAACGACCGTCTTGGGCTTCTACTTTGTGATCACGGCCGCGATCAGGCTGTTTACCGCTGTTTTCGAGCCACTGCTGCCCACCGGCTGGCGCGTGACGAGCATCATCTCCAACCTACTCATTATCTTGGGCGGCGTCATAATCCTGCGCAACCAGGCCTTCTCGACCGCGACGCTCACCACGATGGTGGTTATCGTGGCCGGCTTTGGCTGGATCGTCGAAGGTGTCATGTCCATTCTGGAGTCCGAGCTTTCGTCCAACCGTGCCCTCGCCATCCTGAGCGGCGCGCTCTCCATCATCGCCGGCATGTTCGTGTTTATCTATCCGCTGTGGTCGGCCAAGATGCTCGTCATCTTTAGCGGCGCCGCACTGCTGGTGTTTGGCGTAACGCTGATTGTTCGCGCTATTCAATTTGGCAAACTGGTGCACTAGATGCCGCGAACGCTCTTTATTGATGCAGACGCCTGCCCGGTCACGCGCGAGTCGATTGACTGCGCGCGGCGGGCGGGCGTCGCCGTCGTTATCGCCGGCAACAGCACACAGAACCTGGAACGCCACATTCGCCGCGACGATCCGCGCGACGTCGAGCATGCGCGACGCGGATTTTGGGTCACGACGCTCGATGTGAGCGTGGGCGCCGACAGCGCCGACTTTGCCATTGTCGAACGCCTGCAGGCGGGCGACGTAGTCGTGACGCAGGACATTGGCTTGGCGAGCATGGTGCTCGGGCGCGATGCCGCCGCCATCGGCGTGCGCGGGCGCGTCTACGATAAGGCGACCATCGACATGCAACTGTTTATTCGCCACGAGGAAAAGAAGGTGCGCCGCGCCGGCGGTCGCACTCGCGGTCCGGCGGCATTTACCAGCGAAGACCGGGCCCGCTTTAAGCGCAACCTCACCGAGCTGCTGCGCTAACCAAGGTAGATTTTCGGGACATGCCCGGAAATCTACCTTTTTGTTTTGAGCGGTGTGAGCGCTCGGAATCCATGGCTCAACAAAAAAACGGGCTTCAAAATGCCATGCGTCGCCGCATTGCGCAGGCGCCGAGCATGGCTATTTGAAGCCCATTTTTTAGGCCTACTTAGAGGCCGAAGGCGGATAGGATAAGGCCCCAGCCGGCGCCGATGACGTACATCATGACCAGGAACACGGCGTTTTCACGAGCGCTGCGGTTGGTGCGGAACAGGACAAGATAGCCCACGCCGGCGGAAATGAGCGTGCCGGCGAGCATCGGCGCCAGCTGTAGCGCGCCCTCCAGGTACAGCTGCGTAATGACCACGCTGGCCGAGCAGTTGGGGATCAGGCCGACGAGTGCCGAGCCCAAGACGGCGAGCGTCTCGTTGCCACGCAGGAACTGCTCGATCGCGGACTCTCCGAAGGTCTCGAGCACGGCAACTAGAATCAGCGTCACCAGGAAAATGAATACCGATACCTGCACGGTGTGCGAGATCGCGCTGCGGATAATCGACAGGACGGGCGCACCTTCGTGGGAGTGACCGTGGTCGTGCCCATGGCCGTGGTGGTGCTCATGCTCGCCTGCGTGACCGTGGTCATGGCTGTGTCCGTGGTCGCGCTCGTGTTCATCTTCATCATCATCGCAACCGCAATGGTCGCGCTCGCACAACTCGTGGATGTGGTCGGCGCTCACGCCCGCCTCGGCCACTTCATCAATGATGTCGCCCCCGGTATGGTCGTCGTGCGCGCAGTTCACATGAGCCGGATTGGCAGCGGTCCCCAGCACGGTACGGCGAATCGCCGCATGCGCGCGGGCATTACGACGAAGGCCGCGGATAGCCGCATCCACGATAAAGCCCGTGACCAGAGCGATCAGCGCCTTCGAGGCGAGCAGCATCGCCATGGTCTGCACGGGAACTTGCTCGGCGAGCAACAGCGGCAACATCTCGTCGGAGGTCGAGAGGAACACGGCGACCAGCGTGCCCAGCGTCACAACACGGCCGGCGTACAGCGTTGCTGCCATGGCCGAAAACCCGCACTGCGGCACCATGCCCAGCAGCGAGCCAACCACGGGGCCCGCGGCGCCGGCGCGCTTGATGGCCCCGTTAACGCGGTCGCCTGCAACGTGCTCAAGAGTTTCAAGAGCCAAATACGTCACCAACAAAAACGGCACCAGCGACAACGTGTCCTTGCCGGCGTCGAGCAGAATATCAATCATCAAATCCATGACGGATGGAACCTTTCGTGTCTTTCGGCAGCATTGTAAAAGTCCTAGCGGTCAACTAGGGTATTGTAGTTGTCCCAGGCGCGATGCCAATAGTTGCCCATGGTAAACTATCATCTCGCCATAACTCAACAAATCCGAGCCGCACGACGCGGCCCGTCCAAGGAGCAGCATATGAACGTATCGCAAGCACTCGAATACGAGCGTCAGCCGTTTATCCCCATGTTTATCTATGGCGACCACGGCGCCATGGAATCCGAGCGCCAGAAGGGCGAAGAGGCCCTCAAGGTGCTTGAGACCGAGTACTTTACCGCCGAGGGCGACCCCGGCTTCGACTTTACCACCGTGCGCGACCTGGCTGACCGCAACCGCGACCTGTGCGACCAGATTGGCGAGGCACGCCTGCGCAACGTGACGCCCGCGACGCTTTCGCGCGGCCTGTCCGATGCCGACACCTGCGCCGCCATCGGCAAGATGCAAAAGCGCACCGCCGCGTCCGTTATGCGCGAAATCCGCGGCGACCGCGACGCGCTCGGCGTGGCCTACGCCCGCAAGCCCATCCAGGGCACCGTGCTCGGTATCGACATCGAGACCACCGGCCGTGCACCCGAGCGCGGCTATATCATCAACGTGGGCTGGGAGATCATGGAGCTCACCAGCGACGCCGTCCCGCATGACGCCGAGGCACACTACTGCGGCCTGCCCGACATCTACCGCGGCGAGGATGTGCCGCTATCGAACATCCATCACATTACCTGGGACGACATCGACGGCAAAAAACCATTCCGCGAGAACAAGGAACTGCAGAAGCAGCTGCTCAAACTTATGAAGAAGTACCCGTACATGGCGCATAACGCCGCGTTCGAAGACAGTTGGTTCAAGATCCACCTGGACGGTTACGCCGAGGCACGCCGCGCCGGCAAGATCATCGTCATCGACTCGCGCCAGATCTGCCGCAGCCTGGATGCCGACGTCCGCTCGCTCCCCCGCGAGTCCGCGCCCGCCGCGCTCGAGAACTGGGCGCGCCGCCGTGGCACCCTCGCCGCCGACGCCAACGAGCAGCACCTGGGCCTCGACGACACCGACCTCATGCTCCGCACCGTCCAAGCCGAGTTCAACCTCAAGAACCTGTTTGCCAAGTAGAAACGTCTACGACAAACTCCGACGTAGATCACGAGCGGCCTCGCAGCGGGAAACCCCGCAGCGGGGCCGCCCTACGTTCCACAGATAGATCTGCCATCACAAATTCTGAACCCTCCTTTTGAACGATTTCGACCAATTCCCAACACGCAATTCGTTGTCGGATGGTGATACATCGATATCAAATGTGCAGCAATTGAGTATTTATATGCTATAGCTAAGCTGCGAAAACTTTTATTTAGGGCATACTGTTAGCGCCGGAATAATTTAGCCAAATATAGTCGGCCGAGATTGACCAATCC
>CAMQHB010000011.1:0-29550 GCA_947001545.1 uncultured Collinsella sp. | reverse complement strand
GAGTTTCCAAATTTCACACCCCCCTCTCTTTGGGGCCCGTGGGGGCGCTTGCGCGTCGCGGGGGGGGGGCGCCGGGCGGGCCCCCGGCGGGGGCGTCCGCGCGCTAGATCAGGTCCTCCGCATCATCGAAGGCGTCGGTGTCGTGGACACCGCAGAAACGGGAGCCGGGACGAGCCTGGTTGCGGCACTGGATGCCGTCCTCGGACACGTACTCGCAGCGGCGGACGTCCTCGTCCTCCTCGTCACCGATCAGGTCGGCGGCGGGCTCCTCGTGAACGGGAACGTTCTTGAGGATGTCGGCGGCAAGCGTCTCGGACTTGATGTCGATGTGCCAGCCGGTCAGGCGCGCGGCGAGGCGGGCGTTCTGGCCCTCCTTGCCGATGGCGAGGGACAGCTGGTCGTCGGGCACGATGACGCCGGCGTAGGCCTTCTCCTCGTCGATGAGGACGCGGGTGACCTTAGCGGGCGACAGGGCGTTGGCGACGTAGACGGCAGGATCGGCATCCCACAGGATGACGTCGACGCGCTCGCCACGGAGCTCGCCCACGACAGCGCGAACACGGCTGCCCTTGGGGCCGACGCAGGCGCCCACGGGATCCAGACGGTCGTCGAGCGAGTGGACGGCGACCTTGGAGCGCTGGCCGGGCTCGCGGGCGATCGACTTGATCTGGACGGTGCCCTCATAGATCTCGGGCACCTCCTGCTCAAACAGACGACGCATGAGCTCGGGGTGAGTACGGGAGATGACAATCGGCGGACGGCTGTGCTCGCCACGAACCGGCTGCAGGTTGGAGTTGGGGTCGCGAACGTCGATAATCACGGCCTTGATGTGCTGGTTGTGCAGGTAGCGCTCGCCCATCGGACGCTCGTTGCGCTCGTTCTCGTAACGGCGCTGGTCGAAGTGCGGCAGCTCGGCCTCGACGCCCTCGCGAATCTTGACGATCGTGAAGTCGGGCGTGGACTGCAGCACGGTACCGCTGATGAGGTCACCGATGCGGCCGGAGAACTCCTCGTAGATCTGCTCGCGGGCGGAGTTGCGCACGATGGCGTTGATCTCGGCCTTGGCGTGCTGGGCGGCGATGCGGCTCGTGTTCTTGGGGGTGACGTCGATCTCCTCGAACTCGGTGAAGTTGCCTTCCTCGTCCATGGAATCGTCGATCGGCTCCAGACGGTAGACGTAGATCTTGCCGGTGGTGCGGTCGATGGTCACCTTGGCGCCCCACTCAAGATGCAGGATCTCGGCATAGCTCTTGGCGAGCGACTGCTCCAGGCGGTCGATCAGGTAGAGCTGGTCGATGTGCTTCTCCTGGCAAAGCTCCATCAGGGCGGACATCATGTCGGATGCTGCCATCTTACTTTCCTTCCTTCGCGGGCTTGAAGTCGTAGGTGGGCTTCAACTTGCACTTTTTAACATCAGAGAAATCGAGGGTGACGGACTCGCCGTCCTCGAGCTCGAGGGTCACGTTCGCCTCGGTGGCGGCGGCAATCTTGCCGGCGTACTTGCGACGGCCCTCGGTGGCGGTGGAGGTGAGCTCACAGTTTTCGCCCACAAAGCGGGCAAAGTCGCACGGGCGGCGTAGCGGGCGCGCCATACCCGGGCTCGACACCTCGAGCGTATAGCTCGAGGAGATGGGGTCGAGCTCCTCAATCACATCGCCGACCCACTTGGTGTTGGCCGTGACGTCGTTGAGCGACAGGCTCTGACCCTCGGCACCTTCGATACGCACGCGCACGCAGGGGGCCTTGGTGGCACCCACGAGCTCGACGTCGACGATGTCGACATCGTGCTGGGGAGCGACGGCCTCGAGCGCGTCGATGATCGCCTGCTCGGTCTTGGTCTTGGCCATTGCGGCACCTCCATCCATACAAAAAAGAAGCGGGGCCGAAACCCCACTTCTTTCAATTACAACTTCATTTGCAAGCAAACTATACCAATAGCTGCGGAAACGTGCAAGCACAGTACGAATCTGCAGGTCAGCGTGCGCACAGCTTCTCCACAAGAATAGGACAATTGGTCGAAGAGCCCCATGCGACGCACCCTCAACAGCCCCAAAACGGGCCATGCGTCCCAATCCACAGGTCCGTTCGGACCCCAAAGGCATTCCTCCCCGATCCCCTATCGATCAGACTTACGTTAAGGGGCATTCTGCAACAAGCCAGCCAGTAAGTCGCGCAACGACGAACCTTTCGAGATCTTCTACGGCAAGGAGGCACCCATGAAACGCCTAGGCACCCTCTGCATGACTGCGCTCGCCATCGCAACGTGCTCGTTGGCCCTCGTGGGCTGTGGCAACGAGAATGGCAAAACCGAAACATGCGAGCCGAACCCTGGCAGCACAAAAGCCATCGAGAAAACGACGCCATCGGAGAGCTTCGACAAAATAGACGAGGACATCGTCGATCCCCAGGGTCTGGGTCCCGAGCCCCAAGAACAGTTCCCCATCGACCTTGAGGCAGACGAGAACGTCCATGTTACCTGCGTGGGCAAGGACACCGACGGCTACGGGGACGCCGCGCTCGTCTTTACGGTGTCCAACAACACCGGTGTCGACATGATGTTTGGCGATGTGGACTCATATGCCTACGTCAACGGCGTGGTCCGCGACGTACGCATGCGCCAACCGGTCGCCGCTGGAGAGGAAACGCGCGCCATGCTCACCTTTGTGGGCACCTTCGACGATCCGGACTTTGATGTGAACAACGACCTCAACGACATCTACCTCAACATTTGGATGTTCGAAGAGGCAACGGGCAACGTTTACTTTAGGGACCTGGTACACATCCCATAGAAAACGGTGCGACGCACTGACTAAGCAGGGCATAAAACACAAGACGAGGGACGACCCAACCGGATCGCCCCTCGTTTATTGCATGTCAGCTATGCGCGCAGCGCTTACTTGACCACCAAGTTGACCAGCTTGCCAGGCACGCAGATGGCCTTGACGACCGTCTTGCCCTCAAGCCACTTGGCAACGGCTTCCTCAGCGGCAGCCTGCATATCCTCATTGGAAGCATCGCGGGCAACGTCGACGCGGCCGCGGACCTTGCCGAGCACCTGGACCACGATCTGCACCGTGTCCTCAACGGACTCGGCCAGGTCGAACTCGGGCCAGGCGGCGGTGTAGGCGTTGCCCTCGCAGCCGAGCGCCTCGTGCCACAGCTCGTCGGCCCAGAACGGGCAGATGGGGGCAAGGACGCTCACAATGTCCTTGGCCACGCCGTAGCACAGCGCCTTGTCGCGGGCGGTACCCTCGGTGGCGTTGAGGTAGGCGCTCGCCGCGTTGACGAGCTCCATGACGGCCGAGATGGCGGTGTTGAACTGGCCGCGATCGAAGTCCTCGGTGCACTTGGCAATGGCGCGGTGACGCTCGCGATAGAGCTTCATCGCAACCTCGTCGAGCGCGGGCTTGTCAAAGGCCACGTTGGCGTCGCCGGACTGAACGAGCTGCCACACGATACGCCAGGCGCGCTTAATGAAGCGGTTAGCGCCCTCGACGGCCTTGGGATCCCAGTCGAAGTCCTTCTCGGGCGGGGCGATAAACAGGATCGCCAGACGCATGGTGTCAGCGCCGTAGGGCTCGATGACCGAGCTCGGGGGCACGACGTTGCCCTTGGACTTGGACATGGTGTCGCCGTTCTCGTCCTTGACCATGCCCTGGCACAGCAGGTTGGTGAAGGGCTCGTCCACGCTCAGCAGACCCAGGTCGCGCAGGGCCTTGGTAAAGAAGCGACTGTAGAGCAGGTGCAAAATGGCGTGCTCGATGCCGCCGATGTAGTTATCGACGGGCATCCAACGATCGGCGGCCTCGCGGGAGAAGGGCAGCTCGGTGTTGTGCGGGTCAGTATAGCGCAGGTAATACCAGCTGGAGCAGGTGAAGGTGTCCATGGTATCGGTCTCGCGCTTGGCCGGGCGGCCGCAGACCGGGCAGGTGGTCTCATAGAAGTCCTTGCACTCGGCGAGGGTCTCGCCGGCGCCCAGGTCCAGGTTCTCGGGCAGCGTCACCGGCAGCTGATCCTCGGGCACGGGCACGATGCCGCAGTGCTCACAGTGGATGGCCGGGATGGGGTTGCCCCAATAGCGCTGGCGGCTAATGAGCCAGTCGCGCAGGCGGAACTCGACCTTGCGACGGCCGCAGCCCATGGCCTCGAGGTCGGCCACGATCGCAGCCTCGCCCTCGGAGTGCTTACCGCCGCGCATGCCGGTGTACTTGCCGGACTGGACCAGCGTGCCCTCGGCAGCGTGGGCGCAATCCCAGTCGACGGTCTCGGCATGGAAGGTATCGATGGTCTCGCCGCTGGCCTCGACGGCAGCGCGATCGTCATCGTCCAGGATGATCGGCACGATCGGCAGGTCGTACTTGCGGGCAAACTCAAAGTCGCGCTGGTCGCCACAGGGAACGGCCATGACGGCGCCGGTGCCGTAGTCGGCCACGACGTAGTCGGCAACCCACACAGGGACCTTCTCGCCGTTGACGGGGTTTACCACATAGCGGCCCGTGAAGGCACCGTGCTTCTCGAGGGTGCCCTGGGCACGCTCGACGGCAGAGATATGCTTGGAGTCCTCGACGATCTTGGTCACGGCCTCCTCGTACTCCGTGCCCTCGACGAGCTCGTGCAAGCCGGCGTACTCGGGAGCCAGGACAAAGAAGGAGACGCCAAAAAGAGTATCGGCACGCGTGGTGAAGACGGTGATCTTACCCTCGTCGCCCTCGATGGGCTCGCCGTCCTTGTCGCACAGGGTAAAGTCGACCTCGGCGCCCTCGGAGCGACCGATCCAGTTGGCCTGCATCTGCTTGACGCGCTCGGGCCAGCCGGGGAGCTTCTCCAGGTCGTCGAGCAGCTCCTGAGAGTACTCGGTAATCTTGTAGTACCACTGCTCCAGGTCGCGCTTCTCGGGCTCGGTGCCGCAGCGCCAGCACTTGCCCTCGGTAACCTGCTCATTGGCCAGAACGGTCTTGCAGGTGGGGCACCAGTTAACCGGGTTCTTCTTGCGGTAGACCAGGCCCTTTTCCCACATCTTCTCAAAGATCCACTGGCCCCAGCGGTAGTAGTCGGGGCTGCAGGTCTTGACCATGCGATCCAGATCGTAGGAGAAGCCCATGCGCTTCATCGTGGCGAGTGCCTGGTCCATGTTCTTATACGTCCAGGCGGCAGCCTGCGTGTTGTGCTTGATGGCGGCATTCTCGGCAGGCAGGCCAAAGGCGTCAAATCCGATGGGGTGCAGCACGTCGTAGCCGCGCATGCGGGCCTGACGGGCCATGGCATCGCCGATAGTGTAGTTGCGCGCGTGGCCCATGTGCAGGTCGCCCGACGGATACGGGAACATCTCGAGCACATACTTCTTGGGCTTACTGTCGTCGGTGTCGACGGCAAAGAGGTTGGAGTCCTCCCAGGCCTTCATCCACCTGGACTCAATGGCCTGCGCGTCGTAGGCAGGGATCTCGTCCTTATGATCTGTGCAATCGCACATATCAGCTCCTTTAATCTTAGCTGGGGTCGGTCGGCTTGGCTTTATTCGCTACTGCGGACAGTCCTGCGCAAGACGAAGAGCACATTAAGTGCTCTTCTTTGCGTGCGGAACTTGTAGCGAACAAAGCCAAGCCGACCGACCCTAAGGTTAACTTGGATGATTCTAGCAAATACAACAAGCGAGATGTCTGCGACTTGCAGGCATCTCGCTTTATCTAAATAACGTGGATGTGAATCAACCGCTATTTGTTAACCGCCCAAGGATGGTCGGGTTTTCCAAGTGCCGCAGATTGCCGTGAAAGAGGAGCGACGCGTACTTTAGTACGCGAGCGACGGTTTGAACGGCAAGGTGCGGTGCTTGGGAAAGCCGCTTAGCGGTAGCTGACGCTTTGCTGGGAGTCCTTCACGACTACGTCGTGGGCGCCGCCTTCGACGATGGAGGTGGAGCTTACCAGGGTCAGGCGTGCCTTTTCCTGGAGCTCGGGGATCGAGAGGGCGCCGCAGTTGCACATCGTGGACTTGACCTTGTAGAGCGTGCCGCCCACGCCGTCCTTGAGGGAACCTGCATAGGGAACGTAGGAGTCAACGCCCTCGACGAAGCTGAGCTTCGCGGCGCCGCCCAGGTCGTAGCGCTGCCAGTTGCGGGCACGCGCAGAACCCTCGCCCCAGTACTCCTTCATGTACTGGCCATTGACGTTGACGCGCTCGGTCGGACTCTCGTCGAAGCGGGCGAAGTAGCGACCCAGCATCATGAAGTCGGCACCCATAGCAAGGGCGAGCGTCATGTGGTAGTCGTAGACGATACCGCCGTCGGAGCACACGGGCACGTAAACACCGGTCTCCTCGTAGTACTCGTCGCGAGCGCGGCAGACATCGATCAGCGCGGTAGCCTGGCCACGGCCGATACCCTTGGTCTCGCGGGTAATGCAGATGGAACCGCCGCCGATACCGACCTTGATGAAGTCGGCACCGCAGTCGGCCAGGAAGCGGAAGCCCTCGGCGTCGACGACGTTACCGGCGCCGACCTTGACGTCCTCGCCGTAGTTGGCGCGAATCCACTCGATGGTGCGCTTCTGCCACTCGCTGAAGCCCTCGGAGGAATCGATGCACAGGACATCGGCGCCGGCCTCGATGAGCAGCGGCACGCGCTCGGCATAGTCGCGGGTGTTGATACCGGCGCCGACCATGTAGCGCTTGTCGTTATCGAGCAGCTCGTTGGGGTTGGTCTTGTGGCTATCGTAGTCCTTGCGGAAGACGATGCCCATGAGGTGATCGTTGTCGTCGACGATGGGCAGGGCGTTGAGCTTGTTGTCCCAGATGACGTCGTTGGCGACCTTGAGGCTGATGTTCTTGTCGCCCACGATGAGCTGCTCACGCGGGGTCATGAACTCGGAGACCTTCGTCTGGTGGTCATCGCGACTGGGGCGATAGTCACGGCTGGTGACGATGCCCAGGAGCTTGCCCTTGGGAGTGCCGTCGTCGGTAACCGGCATGGTGGAGTGGCCGGTCTTCTCCTTGAGCTCAATGACCTGCTCCATGGTCATGTCGGGGGTCAGCGTGGAATCGGACTGAACGAAGCCGGCCTTGTGATCCTTGACGGCCTTGACCATAGCGGCCTCGGACTCGGCGCTCTGGGAACCGTAAATGAAGGACAGGCCACCCTCGGTAGCGAGCGCGACACCCATATCGACGCCCGAGACGGACTGCATGATGGCGGAAACCATGGGGATGTTCAGGGTGATTGCCGGCTTCTCACCGCGCTTAAAGCGGGTCAGCGGCGTCTTAAGAGAGACGTTGTTGGGGATGCACTGCGAGGACGAGTAACCAGGGACCAGCAGATACTCCGAAAACGTGTGGGACTCACCGGGAAAGAACGTAGCCATGTTTCTCCTTTTTCCATGCGACCGGTCGGCTGCAGGCCTCGTAGGACCCAGCCCAACCTTGGGCGCCCAATACTGGGGAAGTATCTTAACGCACTTTGACTGCTACAATGCATGATTTAAGAAGAGCACACGAGGGTTTGACGCAGGCTTTGCGTTTGCCCAGCAAACACTTTAGCGGGGAGACGTGGAGCGTATGAAGTACAAGACGACGGCAAAGTTGGTCATTCAAGCGTGCGACAAGGATTTGCCGGGCGTCTTCGGCCACGGCTGTGTCTTGCTGCTGCAAGGTATCGCCCGCGAGCACTCGCTCAACCGTTCCGCCAAGAGCATGGGAATGGCGTATTCCAAGGCCTGGCGCATCGTGAACGAGGCCGAAGGTCAGCTGGGCTGCAAGCTCATCGAGCGCGACGGCGCCCGCGGATCCACCCTCACCCCCGCCGGCGAGCGAGCCATAGCGGTCTACGAGGAGCTGCAGGCCGACATCAACAACGTCATCGCCACCAAAGCAAACGACCTCATCGCCAGCATCAAAAAGTAGCTGATTTGCGGAGGGCGTTGTCTAGGACGGACGCTACGACCAGGGGATTGTCGGTGCCAGCGAAGAGGCGGATGGTGCTCCCCTGCTTGCCGCGTGGGGCCGAAAGGCGCGTCGTTGCGCCGCCGGCGGGCGATGTGCGGAATTCGTCCGGCAGTATGCTGAAGAATTCGCCCGCGGTGCAGTCCATCAAGTCAAACTCTACTGCCGGGCCAAAACCGTGCTCCAGGATGCCGGTCGCGATGGCATGGTCGGGATGCGAGGTCAGCCCGGGATAGCGCACGTTGCGCACCATCTCGTTGGCGGCCAGGTACTCGGCCAGCGCACGGGCGCGGTCGAAATGCGCCTGCATGCGGACATCGAGCGAGTCCAGCCCGCGCTCCAGTACACCGGCCTCGTCAGCAGGCATATCAAGCTTGGCCAAGCCACAGCCCTCAAGCAGGGCATGCGCGCACTCAGCCGCGGCATCCACGCGATGGTGCTTGAGCTGCGAGCGCGCGACCGATACGGCAACCAACTTGCGCGGAGCCTTGCCGGCGCACACGCGGTCGAGCGCCTCGAGCGACAGCACGGCACCCAAACGTAGCGGATCGCAGCCAAAAGCCGACGCCACCGTGTTATCCACCACAAACAGCGCATGGACCTCACGAGCAGCGCGGCCCAGAGCGCGCAGATCGGGCACACGCAGACCAAACCCGCCAATGGAGTTGACGAACCACCACAGGTGCGGCCCCTCGGCATCAAACGAAGCATCAAAGACCTCGGACGCGGCGGTAAACGCATCGGCGGACGGCGAGCCCGCCAGCGCAACATCGCGGCCATCAAAGCCGTGCGCAAATGCTTCGGTAAAGTCATCCGCAAAGGCCACCAGGCGGTCACCGGGACGCACAATCCCCAGCTGCGACAGCGCTGCCGGAACATGCGGGGCCGCAACAAGACGCGCCTCACGCGCGCTGGCCCTTGCAGCCCATGCCTCTTCTAGCTGCTGTAAGCTCATACGGCACCGTCCCTTCAAAAGCAAAAACCCACGATGCGGATGTTTCCCGCATCGTGGGCAACGGCTGCAGTATAGCGCCGATAGGCGATCGCGCGCCTAGATGTTGAGCGTGTGATAGTTCACGCTCGCACTCGGCGCGTCAACGGTCACGCCATAGGCCTCGGGATAGATGCGCGTCGAAAACACGAGCGCGCCATCGTTCACAAACACCTCGACCGACGAGACATCGCCAACAATGCGTACGTTACGAACCTCGTCGACGGGCTCCCAACGCACGGTACGACCGCAGCCGGCAGAAGCGCGACCCTCATCGGTAAATCGCATCTCAAAGCGCGCGGGTAGCTCGCCCTCGGCGGGCACAAACGCCAGCTTCAGCTCGCCATCAACGGTCGCGGTAAACGCGCCGTCGACACCGTCAACAACAACGTCAAAGCAGGTATCGCCGGCAACTTCCAACGAGCCCGCCCCCACACGCACCGAGGCATAATGGAGCTCGATCTCGCGCGCCGGCTGCTGCAGCACCACGCCGCCGTCACCGGCCGTAAGCTCGCGCGGCACTGTCATGCAGTGCTGCCAGCCGCACGCCACGGTGGGCGCATTGTCATAGGTCAGCTCATCGGGCATGCCCATCCAGCCAATCAAAATGTGGCGACCATCCTCGGTCGTGAACTCCTGCGGAGCATAGAAGTCAAAACCGGCGTCCCACAGGCGGAACTCGCCCAGCTCATAGGCACCGTCACCACCGGTAATGTCGCCCGATACAGGCATATAGCCAGCGGCATACACATTACCGCGGTCCCAACGACCGCCCTCGAGCCCCTGGGGCGAGAAGGACAGCCACTTCGCCGGCACACCACCATCCGCCTCAAGCTCAAGGTATCCCGGGCACTCCCACATAAAGCCAAAGCGCTCGGGCGTAGACACGCGATTCTCGAGCTCCCAGCTCAGCATATCGGCCGAGCCATACACCAAGATCTCGCCCACATCGCGCCCGGCGCCCTCGCCGTGCATGGCGCAAAATCGACTATCGACATGAGGCCCATCCACGCGACGACGCGCGCCCAGCACCATGTGATAACGCCCGTCCGTGTCACGCCACGCCTTGGGATCGCGCACATGGCAGGTCAAATCCTCGGGATAATCCTCGGACGCCAGCACCACGCGCTTTTGGCTGAACTCCCGACCGGCAAGGCCATCAACGCTCTCGACATAAACAGTATCGGCGCGACGGCCGGTATTGACGTAGTCGTACGTGCCGTCCGCATCGGAAAGCTTAACGTTGCCCGTATAGAGCACGCGAATGCGGCCGTCCTCGGCAAGCGCGGAGCCTGAATACACGCCATGGCAATCGAACGGCTCGTCGGGCAGCAGCGGGGCGCCAACATATTCCCAGTTCATAAGGTCGCGGCTTGTGGCATGGCCCCACATCTTTACGCCGCCGTTCACATCAAACGGGGCATACTGGAAGTACGCGTGAAACACGCCGCCCGCTTGGCAAAGACCGTTGGGGTCGTTGAGCCAGCCCGCCGGCGGCATAATATGGAAGCGCTGGCCATACGCGCCATGACCGCACTCAGAGGCGGCGGCGTCAACAGCGGCGACCAGCTTTGCAAGGTCGCGACCAAGTGCATTAGACATATCAAAGTCCTAACGGATCGAAAGTAACAAGACACCAGAGATCGGCACCAGATACGGGAAACGCCCGCGAGCATACGACCCGCGGGCATCCCCTCAATCAAAAGCTCTTAGGCCTGCTCGGAAGTCTTGGACTCGTCCTTGTACAGGACAAACGAGACGGCAAAGGAAACCAGCGCGGCGACCGCAAACATGATCGCGTACTGCACGGGCTGGGCCAGGCACAGCAGGATACCGAAGATACCCGTAACGCCCGTGCCGGAGGCAGCCAGCGAAGTGAGCGCGCAGACCAGGGCGCCGCAGCCACCGCCGATGCAACCGGCGATGAAGGGCTTAAAGAAGCGCAGGTTCACACCAAAGATGGCAGGCTCGGTAATGCCCATGAAGGCGGACAGAGCCGAAGGAAGCGCCAGGCCCTTGATCTTGGCATCGCGGGTCTTAAAGGCAACGGCGAGTGCGGCACCACCCTGGGCGATGTTGGCGGCACTGGCGATGGGCAGCCAATAGGTCACGCCGTACTGGGCGAGCTGGCCCAGGTCGATGGCGGTGTACATCTGATGGATACCGGTGACGACCGTAGGCGCATAGAACAGGCCGACGATAAAGGAACCGATGCCGAAGGGCAGGGTGAGCAGGGCCTGGATCAGACCGAGGACGGCGTTCTCGGCCCAGACAAAGATGGGGCCGACGGCAACGAGCGTCACGAGCACGGTCACGAACACCGAGACGAGCGGGGTCACAAAGAGGTCGAACATCTCGGGAACGATCTTGTGCAGGCGCTTCTCGAGGAAGGCCAGAATGGCGCAGGCGATAACGATGGGGATCACGTGGCCCTGATAGCCGACCCACTCAAAGCTGTACACGCCGGGAATGACGGTGACCATAGTCTGCACGCCCTCGGAGGCAACCGTGTAGGCGCTCTGCAGCGAGGAGTTGATGAACGCACCGCCGACGACAGCGCCCAGATACGGGTTGGCGCCAAAGGCCTTAGCCGCGGAGTAGCCGATCAGAATCTGCAGAATGCCAAAGGACGTGCCCGAGACCAGGTCGGCAATCTTGTAAATAAAGTTATTGGTGTCGAGCGCGACAAAGCCGTTGGAGGCCATAAAGTTGAGGGCGCTCATAATGCCCAGCAGCAGACCCGAAGCCACGATGGCGGGGATGATGGGAACAAAGACGTCGCCGAGCACCTTAATGGCACGCATAAAGATGTTCTGCTGCTGTGCCGCGGCCTCCTTGACCTCGGCCTTGGTGGCAGCCTCGACGCCGCTGAGCGCGATGAACTCTTCGTAGACCTTGTTGACGGTGCCGGTGCCAAAAATAATCTGGAGCTGGCCCTGGGCCTCAAAGACGCCCTTGGCGCCGTCGATATTCTCGAGGGCATCCTTGTCGACCTTGGCGTTATCGGCAATCACCAGGCGCAGACGCGTGGCGCAGTGTGCGGCCGAAACAACGTTGCCGGCGCCACCGATGTTGTCGAGCACCTCTTGGGCTGATTTGCGGTAGTCCATGACTTCCCTTTCCTCAAACGGGCGCACGTGCACCCGGCCGTCTTTGACACTTACACTGTAATCGATTTCAGTTTCATATGTCTGTAATCGTTTTCATAGTAGGGTGAACGGTAGGAAATAGCCGGCGAATGGTAGTTTTGAGACAAACATAAGGGCTCAGAGGCAGGCAGACGTGCCCAAAATCTAGACATTCATAAGCTGATGGCCGAGTTTGAGCGTCTTTAGACCGCTCTCCCCCTCCACGCCATCGAGCGTGTTGAGCAACATATTGGTCGCCTCGACGCCACTGGTCAGGTAGCCATAATGCACGGTGGGAATACCGCCCGTCAGCGCGCGCAAAAACGCGTTGTCGCCAAAACCGCTTACGCGATGCATGCCCTCGCCCACGCCGCGAACCTCATCGATGGCACGAAGCGCGCCCGCCGCCATGGTATCGGTCGCGCACGCGATAAACGAAACATCGGGAGCGACGGAAAGCAGTTCACGTGCTGCACCATAGCCTGAGTCGAGCGTAAACGAGCCCAGGCGAATCAATGCGGCATCGAGCGGGTTACCCGCGGCGCGCAAGCCGGCCTCAAAACCGCGACGGCGGTCATAACCGGCCGCGCGGTCCTCTTCGGTAACTCCAATGTAGGCGATCTTGCCGTCCACGCGGCCCGCAAGCGCATGGCCCAGCTCAAAGGCGGCCTCGTAATCGTCGTGATAGACGCACGCCGCGCCCTCGACATGTTGGCCGATCAACACAATGGGCACGCGGCACGACTCAATCGCGCGACGGTGCTCATCGGTAATCATAGTTGCCACCAGCACAATGCCATCGACCGGGTGGTTTTGGAATAAATCGAGGTATTCGAGCTCACGATCGGCCGCGTTGTCGGTGTTGGCAAGGAGCATCTGGTAGCCACGACGACCGAGCACCTGGCCAATACCGGCGGTAATGCGGCTCACGGACTCCGAGTTGATCTTGGGCACGATGACGCCGATGAGCTTGGTGGAGCCTGTGCGCAGCGCGCGAGCCTGGCTGGACCGCACGTATCCGGTCAGCTCGATTGCCTGCTTAATGCGCTCGGCCTTGTCCGCCGAGATATATCCCCCGTTGAGGTAGCGCGAGACGGCGGCGCTCGAAACACCCGCCAGCTCGGCCACATCTTTCATCTTTACCACGAGCACCCCCGTCGTTGAAATTGCTTTCACCATGATACCCGTGACGGCGCTTCGGATAAATCAATATCACCCAGGTCGAGCAAACGTCAGCGAGCGGGCAGCCGCCGTGGCGAGGTGCCGCGAAAGAAGAGCGAAGCGTACTTTATGTACGCGAGCGATGGTTTGAACGGCAGATCGCCCGGCAGATGCCCGCGCAGCGTCGAGCGGTCCGGCGTTCGGCAGAACGCCGGAACCAAGCTACCCGTGGTACTCGCCGTTATATTGAATAAGCGTCAGGTCCTCCACGCCATCGAGCGCGCGAATGGCGTCCGCATAGGGCATATCCACACCGTCAGAGAACACCTCGACGGCCATCTCGACCTTGTCACCGCGCATGGTCTTGGACTTAACGGTGAACTTGGTGCGACCAAAGGCACGCACGATATCGTCGCCGGTGGTCTGACCCGTGTAGTGGATGACCATCATGTACACGCGCGCCTTGTCCTGGTGGCTCGCAAAGCCGGCGATCATGGCCACGATCACCACTGCCGTGAGCCCCACGAGCGCATACATGCCGGCACCCGCCGTAATGCCCGTGGTAATGGCCCAAAACAGGTACAGCAAGTCGAGAGGGTCCTTGACCGCTGTACGATAGCGGACGATGGACAGAGCACCGACCATACCGAGCGAGATGACAACGTTCGTCGAGATCGCGAGCGTGACCATGCAGGTGAGCACACACATGCCCACGAGCGTCACGGCAAAGCTGCGCGAATACACCACGCCGGTAAAAAAGCGCTTGTACACGTAGTAGATCAGGATGCCCATGGCGAGCGCCACGAGCAGCGAAAGGCCAATCTTGGCGGGGTCGACCTGGCCAAACGCCTCCAAGACGGAGTTCTTAAAAAAGTCCCTGGTGCTCATGGTCTAAATATCCCCTCGGTTCTCAAAATCCGATTCCCAGTAATTAAATCCGCGAAGGTAGGCGGTCTTTTCGTAACACAGGCAGTACTTGGAGACCGCCGTAAGCTCGGCCGCTCCCGGCGGCACCATATCGCGCACCAGCTGCGGGCAAAACTCCGTAAACTTGACCTCCATCACCTGCTTGCCGGGCTCCAGGACCGGCAGCGCGGGCAGCGTCGCGTCAAAGATATCGAAGCTTCCCACCGCGGCACGCACGTTCATGTCAAACGTGATGCGCACGGTGCCCTCATCCATCACCCACGGCTCGCGCTCGTAGTCCACGATGGTCCGCGGGCGCATCATATTGCAGATGCACTCGATGTAGAACTCTCGACAGAGCGGATAAGGACTCCTCAGCAAAAAGTCGTAGTCGCCAGCCAGAATCTGCTCAAACTCGCCACGCGTGAGCGGCGCGTCCTCCTTGTAAATCCAGCTGCCGTACTTCTTTTTGCGCTCGAGCTTAATCACCTTGTCGCTGCCGTTATAGATGCGCACGCGATACTTTTTGCGCATGAGAATGCCGGCGTCTTTTTCCTCGTAGGCCGAGTTGCAGTAGTCGTCAAAGTACAGGCTGCGAATGGTGTAACCGCCCGCCCGCGCATGCTTGTCCAGCTTAAAAACCGGCGCCATGCGACAGGCAAGCGCAGCGTACTCGCCCTCGTTAATGAGATATTTGAGCTCGTGGCGGTAACGCTCCTGCGTGGCACGCACAGGCGGGGCCGCCAAGCGCTCAAGCAGCGCGCTAGCCCTCCTCATACGTGTCCTCCACGACCTTACCGCCGTCTTGCACGTAAAAACACTTCATGCCGTAGTGCTTGCCGTCGTCGGTCACATAGTAGTCAAACGCATCTTGCGTATAGCCGTCGGAGTTGGTGGCACGCACGCGCACAAAATACTGGCCGGTATCGGGCGCATCACAGGTCACCTCGGCAAGCAGCACGTCCTCGGCCTTAAAGACCACGTCGCTTATGGCATAGTCACGCGCAAGCTCCACGGTGTAGCGAATGTCGCGCGCCTCAAAGTCGTAGGACGCATCCCAGTTAATACGCAGCTTACCGTTATCGATCTGCGGCACGCCGATGTAGAACGGCATGGGCTTTTTAAAACTCTCGCGAAAGCTCTTGTAGTTCTCCTCGATCTCGGAGGGAATCGCCGCGGCGATCTGCTCGTATTGGTCCTTGGTGACAGGCAGATGGTCGATATCGGGCGAAGCAAAGACCAGCGATTCAGTAACCTCGCGGTAGTGCTTGATCATCTTGCTCAGGCGTGCCTCGGTCATATACGAACGCAGGTCCTTGACGGCGCGGTCGAGCTCGCTGCGGAACGATTTGCTGCGCAGCGCACGATTGAACAGTACGTTGCCCCAGTAGTTGCTTGCGCCGCGCTCCCAGCTCGCGTAGTCCGAAAACCCGGTAAGAGAAAGCTCCAGCTTACGCAGCATGCCGTCGTTATCCCAATCTAAAAAGTACCAGGTATTTGAGTTGAGCGGGCTGTACAGATAGCAGTTACGGTTCTGCGTATCGCAGTTGCCCGTCAGGATCTGAAACGCCAGCCAATAGACCAGATTTTCGGTATCAAAGTAGGTGCCGAGCACGTCGTCGATCTTTTGCGATTCATCGTTGAGCGCATCGAGCATCTCGATGAGCTTGGTGTGGTCCGAATCGCCCTTAATCTCGAGCATGCCCTCAAATTTAGCCTGGTTGTAGTCGGGATCGTCGGCGAGCTTAATGGTATCCTCGTAGCGATGGAAATCGAAGCTGTTCACCTTATACAGGTGTCCGCTCTTATCCAGGCCATGTGCCTTAAGCGCCGTCTTGTTGAGCTGCTCCACCTGCGTAAACAGGCCGTAGTCCTCAAAGGTGTCGTTGGACTTTTCGGTCTGGTCGCACACCCACAGACGCACAAACTGCGTGCGCAGGCCCATCATCTGGGGAATCCCACGGATAAGGTCGTAGGCCATCTTGTTGCGAAAACGCATACCCTCGCCCATGTGCTTGTTGAGCGCAATCGCGCGCTGTTGGCGCCAGGTACCTTTGCCCTTTTTGAGCTCCACCTTGTAATTCTTCTGCGAGTTCATGCTCGATGTCTGACCGCGCACCTGCACGGTAGCATTGGGCGCTTCCTCGCCATAGCCAACCTCGCCGGCCACCGGGCCGTCTTCGTCGCCCGGCTGCAGCAGGCCCATAACCCGATAGCGCGTCACGCCCATGTCGGCATAGTCATACACCGAGTACGTGTTGATCTCGGCCCAGCTGTGGTCGGTGTTCTCGGAGCTGTTGCCGCGTGAGACCGTCAGGTACATGGTCACAATGCCCGAGTCGTCGTAGACCTCGTAGAGCTCGTCCTTGTCGCGCAGGTGTTTGGCCTTATTCGAGGCCTCAGCCTTTTTAATCTTGTCCTGCTTTTTGACCTTTTTAGTCGAGGATTCGTCCTGAGACGAACAGCCCGAAAGCAACAGCGCGCCGGCAGCCGCCTCGATCAGGCAGCGGCGAGACATCAACTTATCGATCATCAGAACTTCCCCAATGTTTTTGATACAGGCGAACCACCATACGTTCAAACGCACTGCGCGGCCCACCGCCCGCGCGCTTGTCCTCGTAGCATTGCTCAACACGGTCGAGCACCCGGCCAAGTTCGGTAAACCAGCCCGTCTTGTCGGTCGCCACAATGGGCTGCTGGCTCAGGATACGATACGGCAAGTTGGCGGTATAGGTATCGAGCCGCAGCAGCGCCACGATAAAAAACACCGCCGCACCCAACAAAAAGCCAAAGCCGTAAAACTGCTGCGGCAAAAGCAACGACACGGCAGTCGCCAGCCCGGCCACACCGGCAAACAACCCCGAGGCCAACACGGCCCCCTTGTAGTCGGTAAAGTAAAGCAAGATGAGCATCACCGTATTGCCCACGGCATACAGGCCATAACCCACGCACAGCGCGCGAAAATACCCATGCATCAGGTTGTTAAAGCCCAGCGGCAGGGCCGAGAGCACCGTGGTCTCGAGCGAGATGACCGCCGCGGTCACAAACAACTGTTTGAGCGCGCAAAAGCGCAGTTCGCTGTTGAGCGTGGAGAGCATCCCCTCCTCTGCCACCACAATGTCGCCCACCACGCCGCCGTCGTTGAACAGGCTGTAGTAGTCGCGATAGCGCGGATAGAAATTGACCTCGACCGAGACCACAAAGTTGACGGTCGTGACCAGGATCGTCAAAAACGCGATGAGCGCCGGCACATCGTAGTAGGGCGCGCCATAAAACAAGCCCTTGACCTGCACGCCAATGGGACCGGCCCAAATAATCACCAGGTGCGCAAAGAGTCCCAGATTGGTTAACAGACCCGTGAGCGCCAGCGGCATAAACTGATCGAGCCACCGTAAAAAGAGCCAGGGGCTGCGGTCGCTCCGTGGAAAATACCGGTACAGCAGTACCACATCCCAGGCGAGCATGACGCCGTAGCCTAGGGCGATTGACGCCAACAGGCCCTCGACCGGCGGCAGTCCCAGCGCCAGTGCTGCCAGGGCGCACAGGCACGCCACGCCAATGGCAGCCGCAAAGCTGCACAGAATGCCACGATAATCCTTGATGGCCGTGAGATAGCTCATGCCGTTCCAGTTGACGATCATAATGTTGAACAGCCACAGGCACAGCAGCCCCTTCAGCAGCGTGGCCCCCGAGAACAGCAAAAAGACGCCGTAGAGCACGGTGCCCGCAACGAGCATGATGGCATTAGATCCCCAAAACGAAGGCAAGATCTCATCCTCGCGCTCGGCAAAGAGCATGTCGGCCAAAAAGCGCGTGACCGGCATGGAGAAAAAGCTTGTGAGCGTGAGCGATGCCAGCAGCGTATAGGTCACCATGCACACCAGCAGATCCTGGTTGGCGCGGCCCACACCCCACAGACCACACAGCACCAAGACACCAACCTGGAGCAGCACGCCCAGCAGCATGGGGCCCGTGCACACAATGCCAGCGTAGCCATAGGCGCGCATCGTGGCAAACAGACCCTTGCGCCTAAACAGGCGCTTGAGCTCAAAACCGATTCCGGCCACCGGCTACTCCCCCTCTCTGGGCAGGTCAAACGCTTGCGCCGTCTCGTCGTACAGCGCGCGATAGTTGGCGAGCATCTGCTCGTGCAAGAAGTACGTGGCAACGCGACGCTGGCCGCGCTCCCCCATCTCGATACGGCGGGCGCGGCTTGTACACATGCGTTCCATGGCATCGGCCAAGCCCTTGCGATACATAGGCGGCGTCACAAAACCCGCCACGCCAAAGTCATCGCCCGGGGCGCCTTCGAGAAGCTCGCGACAGCAGCCCACCTCGGTCGTCACGCAAGGACGGCGCGCTGCAAGCGACTCCAGCACGCTGAGCGGCTGGCCCTCGGAGATGCTCGTCAGAATGGTAAAGTCGAGCTTTTCCATGTACTCGACCACGTTGACGCGCCCGGTAAAGATCAGATCGCGCACGCCCAGGGTATCGACGAGCGCATGGCACTCGGCTCCGTACTCCTCGTCATCCACGCCGCCCATGATGTGCAGGCGCACCTTGGGCAGGCGCTCGTGCAGCTCAAAGAAGGCATAGATCATGGTCTTGACGTCCTTGATGGGCGCCAGACGCACCACCGCGCCAATGTCCACCCAGCCGTCATCGGGCTTTAAGGGAATGTCATTAAAGCGGTCGAACTGGATGCCGTTGGGAATAACCAGGCATTTGTCCGCATCGCAGCCCATATCGATCTGCGTCTTGCGGGCGTTATGGAACAAGCTCGTCACGCGGAAGGCGCGGCGGTAGATCTCCTCCGAAAGCAGGTAGAAAAAGCGGATCCAGCGGTCCTTAAACGACGGCACCACCCAATCGGCGCGAATGATCTCTTCCTCGCGCTCGCGGGTATAGATGCCATGCTCGGTCAGCAGCACCGGCGCATGGTGAACGCTTGAGCCCAAGCAGGCGAGCAGGCCACCGTAGCCGGTCGAAATGGCGTGGTACACATCGGCCACCGGCACCTCGCTGCCCAGAAGGTAGAGCACGGGCAGCAGCATAGAGCGCATGGTGTGGAATGCATCGGCAAAGGGCGTGTATGGGTACTCGGCCAGGCACACGTCGCGAAAGATATCCATAAAGGCGCGGCTCTGCAAAAACGAGAGCGGATGCACGCGACGGCGCTGGAAGATATCGAATAGTACGTCCCAGTCCGGATTGGAGAGCGATACCAGGCGACGCAGCGCCTCGCGCTCGCGGGCGTTAAAGTCGGCCTCTTCTTGCTCGCCCGATAGGCGCAGGGCGTCGTCCAGAAACACCTCGTGCACCTCGACCACATTGCCAGGCAGCTCGTAGACAAACTTGCCGCGGTCGGCAGCATGCGCGCCGATCACCCACAGCACAAACTCGTGCTCGGGCATGGCCTGGATATAGCCATGCATCCAGGTAGATACGCCGCCGTGCACATAGGGGTAGCAACCCTCGAGTACCAAGCAGATTCTCATTTGTCGCCACCCTCCTTGCGTGCAATGGTCACCGTCTTGTCCGTAGCTTTGACCAGGTACAGATCACCCGTCAGATGCGTAATCTCGCCACCCGTGACTGCACCCGGCTCGCCGTTGTTGGCGCGGAACATGAGCCACGCCTCGTCGTGGAAATTGCCCAGGCTGAGCGTCCAGGCATCCGCGCTTGTATCCACGCTCACCGTCACGGACGAAAAGCGCTGGATGGCGCCCGAGCATTCCGAACCGGTCTGGCGCCGCAGGTCGGGCGCAGACTTGGTAAGCCAGTCCAGGTAGTCAGTCAGGCCGCCCTTGTAGACCTCCCAGCCCTCCCTGGCGCCGCGATCGGGATCGAGCAGGTCGTCCGGATGCATAAAGTGCGTGCTCACGTAGTGCATATTGAGTTCGGACACGGCAGCCAGGCGCATGTAGGAATCGTCGACCATGCCGCCCGAGACGATACGCGGCTGCTCCACAATGCCGTCGCTCGCCACGCCAAACTCCTGCACGTACGGCAGATCGGTGCCGTCCTCAAAATACGTACTGGCAATAGTCTTAATGCGCGGAACGTCGGTGCCGATAAGCTTGCGTGCACGTGCCGAAAGGATATTCGACGGTGGCACATAGACCGAGCCGTGCGCGCTGGGCAGTACCTCGTCCTGGAAAGCGATAAGCTCGTTGAGCGATGCGACAAGCGTTTCCTTGTTCTTCCACGTCTTGTAGTCGTACAACGTGCCGTAATCGGTGTCCCAGAGTGCCAGAGGCTGATGGTTGTAGCCGTGAAAGCCCAGCTCTCCGCCCATCTGCAGCAGCATGCCGCCAAAATATCGAAACTGCGTGGTATCGGCCTGTCGCGCGGGCTCGGTCTGGTTGACCGCGTCCTCGTAGTTTTCGATCATCACGCCAGTATAGCGAATGCCATATTTTTGCGCGAGCTTTTGCAGATCGGGCCACCAGACCTTGGTGTAAAAATCCGCAATGGAAAGGCCGTAGTCACGCTTGATATAAGTACCATCGCCCGAGGGCACGGGGCTAGGAAAGTCGTCCAAATAGAACACGGCGCTGTTGATGACCGGATAGGCCGTGGTATCACCCAGCAAGCTTACGGCCGAAGCATAGAACCCACGCATGACCTTGTCGTAGATGCCAATGTTGCACACCACGGTGTGACCACTGCCGCAATCGTTAGACCAAATGAGCGGCGTGCCCGCGTCACCGGTCTTTGCCCATACGTGCGCCATATCGCGCAATGAAACCGAGAGCGAAGAATCGAAGGGATCCGAGAACTCGTAGCGCTCTCCTCCGCCCAACATAAAGTCCTCGCTCGGAACGATACTTTCGGCTTTCGCATAGTCATATCCGGCCGATTCGATCCCAAGCTTGGAAGCAATAGCCTGCAGGTAGTTCGAGTTATCTGGCGTCATGCCCAACATAAGTGAGCCGCCCGCACTCACCCAACTCATCAGATCGGTCAGATGCGTACCCAGTCCGTCAAGCGAGGGCATAAGCACAATCACGCGATCAAACGACGTGAGCGATGGGATCGCGTCCGCACCGTCGGTGGCAATATCAACATCGCGATGGACGATCTTCATGTCCAACAAAATCTGGTCGAACTGGTCTTTAACGTCGTCGACGCCAGCTTGATCGGAATCGGAAATAACCAGGCACGTGGGCTTTTGGCCAAAGATTGCCGAGGAGGCCGGCACCGCATCGTTGGCGGCAAGCATCCCCAGCTTATGCTGACCCGCACTGTACTGCACGCCGGCACGCTCCACCAGCAGCACGGCGGCCATGGCAATAAAGACCGTCCACACCACGAGGAGTCCCATCCAACGAAAGCGGCCTGCACGGTCGCGGATATGGTGCACCACGCTCATCTGGCCTCCTCCCCGTCGCGCCAAAACGCCATCTTTTCGCGGTTGTCGGCGCTCAAATACACATGTTGCTTGTCAATCGCATCGATCACACGGTGAACCTCGTCACCGTCGCGGCGCATCACGGCCAGGCGCAGGCAAAGCATCCAAACCTCCTGCTCCTCGGGCACGTCGAGCACCAACTGATCGGTCACGGCCTGCGCCTCGTCGATCTGTCCGACATCGGCCAGCGCCGTCGCGTATCGAATGCGCAGCTCAAGGGTATCCTCGCGCTCGCAGCGACGCGCAAGCAGGCGCGCGTACTGTTGGCGCTGAATCTGAGCCACGCGACCCTCAGCCAAGCCCGAGTCCAAGTATTCACCAAGAAAATCACAGTATTCGTTGAGGTTTTGCGCTCTCGGGTCCGTCTTAAAGGCACGCTCCAGCTGCTGCAGTTTAAGGTCGGACTCCTTGGAGATCTGCGCCACCGCAGTCGCGGCATAGTGCGCCACCTCAACGTCGTCGTTAAGCTTAGCCACCTGCAGCTGCGCCAGGTACGCGTCGGGCTCCTCGGTGAGCATGGAGAGCATTAGGCGACGCCGGTATGCCGGGTCGTTGACGATGAGCGCTTCCTCGAGCGGCACTACGCCTGCATCGTCCTCACCACTCGGTACCGACATACTGCGATGCAGCTCGTCGTTGAAGCGCAGCGACTCCAGCGCAGACTCTTTCAGCCCCTCGCCAAACACCGCGCTGCGGACCGATAGCAGAACCACCAGCAACGGGCCCCACAGCGGCACCAGCACTATCACAGCCAACATGTGCCCGCGCACCGGCAGCAGGCCCAGCTTCATAAGCGTCCACAGCATCAGGCAAACCAGCGCATGAATAAGCAGCAAGACGGCAGCAACGACAAGCGAGATCAAGCGGCACCCCCCTCGCCGTCACCGGTGTAAGAGATGTGCTGCAGCAGCGCCACGATGTCCTCGCCGTCGACGGGCTCCACCGCAATCTGCTTGGCGCTCAGGCGCTCGCGGATAATGGGCAGATCGCACGCCTTTGCCTGGCGCATAAGCAGATAGAGCACGTCGCCGTCGACCAAGCCCGCCGCGTCGCTCTCGCGGATTGCCGACCCGATTGCGCCCACCAGCTCGCCGACAGGCTCCACGCCCGGTACCACGCGCAGGAGCAAAAAACTCCCCATCTTGCTATCTGCCAGCGCCTGCTCCGCCGCGAGCTCTTGGCCAAAGGCAGCCTGCTTGAGCACGCAAGTGCCGTCAACGCAGCGTTTATCCTGCGCCACCGCCTCATAGTCAAAAGCACGGCCCAGCGCGCTTTCGACCAGCCCGCACAAGATGCGGAACAGGTTTTGATAATAGAGGGTCATTTGGTTTTCGGCCGCACTACACACAAAGATCAACACGGCGGGTGCCCCGTCGCGCTCGATCGTGTATCCAAACATGGGAAGCCCCGGCGTCAGCTCGCGGTTCACCCACAGGTTCGAACGAGCCCCGTCGCCCAAAAGAGGTACAAGCTGCTCAAGCGTGAGCGAACGTGCGGCATCTTCGGCAATCGCGGGACTTGCTGCCACCAGGCGTGCAAATGCCCCGCCCGAAACATGGTAGATCGCGACCGAATCGTTCTCGAGGATCTCGCCCAGAAGCTCGCAGCACTTGCGATAGATATCGCGCGGGTTGAGCACGTCGAGCTCCTGCGTCACGGCAAAGATCTTGCCAAAGCTGTCGTGGCGACCCACGATCTGGCGCCTGTACGCGCGCTTGTCCTCGATCGCGTCTTGGTAGAGCTGCGTAAGGAACGTATTGCGGTTGCGAACGAGCTCATTTTGATCGCGCTCCGCCCTAATAGCTTCGCTGTTGCGTAGCTGCACATAGCCGCACACGGCACCCACCACAAAGTACGCAATAAACGGCAGCCAGTTGGACGGCTCGTAGAACAGACCCTGGAAGGTATAGCCGTACTGGGTAAAGTAGCTCGCTGCCAAGCCCACCGAGGCCAGAAGCGCCGCGACCAAGCCAAAGTCCAGGCCATACAGCGTGCCGATCAGCACCACATAGAGCAGGCGATAATCGAGCACGTTGAGCTGGGCAGATTGGGAGAACAGATGCTCCAGCACCTCGAACAGAACCCAGGCAACGCCCGTCTCCAGGCATTTAATAGGCAGCGTGCGCATCTGGATGCGGTCGATGGCGGCGCGCAAGGGGTTGACCTTCTTTGCGCGGCCAGCATCCCAACGCGCTTGAATGGTCGAAAGATCGCGCAGCAGGTCGTAGCGCTGAAACCAGCCATAGCGCACGCGAGCGACGTCGCTGGCGGGCAGGGCATAGCCGGCAGAATCGCCATAAGCAACGGCAAGGCCCGGGAACAGCGCCTTGAGGGCGTCGCCCACCTCACCCGCCGTGTGATGGAAGGTATCGGCTACGTCGAGCGTCTCAAAGTTGCCATCCCAGCTGTCGAAGATACGGCGTACCAGCACCGCAAGCTCCTCGGCACACAGCAGGGGAAACGCCGCATCCTGCGCGCCCTGCAGAGCGACCGATCCGGTTGAGCACGCGTCGAACAACGGCACCAAAAACGGGTCCTCCAGTGCGGCAGACGCGGTATACAGGAACGGCATGCGCAGGATCTTGGTCTGAACGCCCTCGCGAGCAGCGTAGTAGCGGCACAGGTCGTTGGCTGCGTGCGCGATAATGCCCTTGCCCGTTCGCCCCGCGGCATCGGCGGCACCCTCGGCACCCGCGGGCCCCGCTACATACAGCAGTTGGACCCGGCGACCCGCGCACGCACGAAAGACCGAGCGCAACAGTTCGATATCGCCCACGATATCGGTATGCGGGGTAAGGTAATTAGACAGGTAGACCATGCGGTCGAACTCGTAGGCCTGCTCCAAGTGCTGGAGCAGCTCTTTCCACGAGGCATGGGGCGACGACTCCTCGCGGCGCGCTTCGGCGGCTACGACCTTAACGTGGTCCCCGGGGAACGCCTTGGCACAAAAGTCATCGTCAACATATGCGGTGTTGCCAACAACCAGCACCTCCATGGCGCACCCCTCCCCTAAAATCCACTTTAGTCATAGTCAAACACGCGTATTTTACGCTGTCAACGCGAGCTCGAGCACCTTTAAGGCTGTTTTAAGAACTTTTTTAGAGGGAGGAGGCAGCTTTGATTGGACTAGAGGGCAAAGCCTCGAGCGTCTGTTTCATGTTAGAGCCCCTCAAAAGAGAGTTATTGTCCTGGGCGATATAAACCCAACCATCCTGATATGAGCCAACGGGAGCAAGGAACGTAAGGAGCTCCAAGAAACCAATAACGTCCGTGCCGTATTTTTTAGAAAACTTGCGCGCCAGATCATACTTTTTCTGCTGTGTTGCCCTACCTGAAAAATCGGACAAAGCATGCTCAAGGTTGCGTGACATATATGCAGCTTTAAAAGGAATCTTCCTTTTGTTACAGGTCAGCTCATGCGTCCTAGATAACGTCTTAAGACACGAAGATTTACATTGATTTCTCTGACGCAGCGAGGCGACGTTCGACGTTTCGATCCTATCTTCAAAATAGGAACAATGAGGCCCATCTTCATCATAGACAACCAGTGAATCATCGATAAATGCACCATCGGTATCGGACAACAGCACAATGGCGTCTAAATCGGTGGCACGCAACTTGTCCTTAGCGAGAAATTCCTTCACGGTATCAACCAACCGCCTCTTAATAGTCGAAGCGGGATTTCCTGCACCGAGAGCATGTACCGATGTGATGTCGCCGTGCACAATCCCAAAACGAGGACCAGGATGTTCCCCGCTTGCAAACAAACTTGTAAGAGCACGACCCAATGCCAGCTCATCAGTTTCGCCTTCGACGATAAAAAGAACGAACTCGGTGGCACCCACTACTCGTCACCATCCAAGCAGAGCGCGGCATCGATTGAGTACCTGTCCGTAGAATCGTACAAACGCTGTCCGCTATCGCCAAGGCTAATCGCGCGCAAATACTGGTCACGCATGTTATTGGTGGGCTTAACGCCTTTAAAGCGAACAAACCTGTTATCAGGATCTGCAGTGGTCAGAAGAATCTCTGATGCCGGCAGCAATTCAAGAACACGTAGGTTGTGGGCAGTAAACAAGAGCTGCCCCTTGCCAAACGACTCAAGCACGGAAAGAAGCTGCCCCAAGAGGAATTCGAATACGCCCGAGTCGAGCTCGTCAATTGCAAGGAATGCGTCGGAGTACGAATGAACTTCCATAAGGCAGAGCGAGAAAGAGATGAGTTTTCTTACGCCCTCAGATTCACAGCGCAGTGGAATCTCGACCCCATGGCGGCAAGAAAGAAACTCGACTTGCTTGGCGGGTGAATCGCCCTTATCCAAAAGCTGAGATCCTATGACTTTAACCTCGATGGAAAGGCCCGGTACAAGCGTGCCAATTAATCCGCTCACACGCTTAATCGCAGACGAAACGGCTGGGAAATCATCGTCCTTAATAACAGCGGGCTTAAAAAGATTGACAGAAAGGTGACCCTTCTGGCCAAACACGCGGTCATCGATAATATCCATCGAAAGTACGTTTAAGCTGCAAGTTGCATTTGCCAGCGTCGTAAACACATTGACTCGGTAACGGAAATAAAGCCCAAGCTCGGCAAGCAGGTAATACAGCGGAGTGAGAATCTCTTGATGGGCACTCTTGAAAGAAGCCGATTGCATCTCGTACACAGCCTCATTAATCTGCAATTGCTCCGGAGGTTCCTCCTGCATATAAAGATTGAAATCGCAGGCAAAAAGCGAGATCAGATATTTAACAGTTTGTATGGAAAGCATGGGGGACATGTTGCCCCGCTGAAGAACACCTAGCGAAACCAACATCGACATCTTAAGCTGTTGATCCGCGTTCAAAAGATGGGACCAGCGATTTCTGGGCAGAACCGCCGCGGCAGACTCGGGGGCCTCTTGAACAAGCTCCACGAGAGTCCTCTTAGACCCCCATTTGTCTTTATCGACATTAAATTGTTTTACAGCCATTTTTTCGTGCGAAATCCAAGCAGAGTCTGCTCTACGCGAAAAAGTGACGGTATAGAACGTAAGAAATAATTCATCCGCTGTATCAATGTTAAACTCAATGTCAATTGAAAAAGAGTCTTTGCCAGGATAAAAGTAATCGAGAACTTTCTGCCTGTCATATGCGGCACCCGTCATCAGGGTTTTGACCAGGTCAATCGCCTCAATTACAGAAGTCTTGCCGGAGCCATTTTGGCCATAAATGCCTATAACGTCCGCCCCGGGCACAAAGGCAGAGCCGGGCTTCGATTTCGTAAAGGCAATCTCGCCAAAGGCAATATTCTTAAAATCATGCAACGCGATCTGAACAATACGAACCATCAGCAGTCTCCTAGCGTGGAAGTTGCTGATAATCATACTAGATATCGATATATTTTTGCGAATTAGTTATAAATTATTCCGAAATCTAGAAATGATTATCCTCGAAAGTCTTGCTAATCGAATTGTTTTGACGGTCGATCAACCACAACGATGGCTAAAACCAGAAGTATGCGGCAAAATCAGGATAGGTCGACCACGCCAAGTGGCGCCAACGCGTTTACCTGCAGCTTCTTTGTGCGATAAAGGTGGTGTGCTCGGGGATTCCGGAATTTGCCGCATACTTTCGAAAGCTACGATAAAACCGAGCGCTCTAAGCAGGAACGCTAGATTCACTCTAGTATCCTATCGAGTCCCAAAAGGTCAATCCAATTAAAGACGGCAGGCAGCCCGAAACAACGTCTTTCATGAATCTCCAGTCCTATCAAGCCCGATCGAACTTGACCGTCAAACCAGATACGGCCCAATCACATCGAATATCTCGCCAACCTTAGTTAAAGGGTTTTGCGCAGATGGCTTAATGTTACCCAGTTCCCTATGGTACGCGACGAGGCGCCCAGCACGCCGCAATGCTTCGTCTCGCCTATCATCCACTGCCCCAAACATCCCGTCCAGGTTCTTGCGGTACTCGATGCCCAAGTTCTTCGACATCTCCTGCGCGAGGACATGCTGGCAGTCGGACGCGGACATATGCGCGGTCGTGTAGCGAAAGTGCAGAAGCGGCCACAGCTCGAAGCAGGGGTTGGACCATAACGCGTGGAAGGTCCTAGAACCATCAGAGAGCTCTTTACACTTGCACTCCATCGCGTCAAAGTCGGACGCAGGGAAGTCATCCTTGTCATACACGAGCCACACATGGTCGAATGTCTCGGGCGCATAGCGGCAGTGTTCGACGGCGAAGTCAAGCAGGTCAAGCGTGTGTTTACCGGTCCCCTTAACGACAATGGCGACCTTGCGCTCGTTCGCCGCGCCCAACGCCGCACGCACACCCTCAAAGTAGCGAGGTTCGGTCTCCTTGCCCTCGCTCACTACAAGATGACGCGTCATCTGAACCATGCGCGAGCGGCCCTCGCGCTTGCCACTACGCCAGCCCTTCGACTTCTTCGCCACCATGCTAATCCCACTCCTCGATGCGGGTGAGATACGGATCGGCGCCGTAGCGACCGGACAGGTATTGCTTGTCGAAAGCCGCGTTCTTGCTTACCAGATTGCCGTTTGCCTCGTGGATGTCGGCGAGAGACCACAGTTGGCTCGCCTCCCCCTCGCCGCGCGCTGCGAACCATATCTCGTCACGGCGGAACACATCGTTTCGCATGGTTGACACATCTTGGGACGTGAAGATGAGCTGCGCACCACTCTTGTTGACCTCAGGATCCTTAAACAGCAGAATCACATAACGAAGAAGCTTCGAGTGCAGTTTGGCGTCGAGCTCGTCTACCACAACGGTGCCACCACGCTCAAGCGCTGTCATCAGATACGCAGCCAACCCCATGAGCTTCTGGGTTCCGGCAGATTCCTCGGATAAACGCAGCTCGTACGCCTTGCCGCCCACCTCGTGCCTCACGAAGACGCGCTGGCCGCGCCATTCCGGCGCCCTCTCCACTCTGAAGCCATCGATACGCACATCAACGGCACACAGGAAACGCGTGACCTCCCGCGAGTCACCCTCGTCGAGCATTTGCTCGAGCATCCGCTCCAAATAGGAACTATTGTAGTTGAGAAACACGGCGTCGAGAAACCAGCTGGCCGCCTCCTGGACCACCGGCGCATCGAAGTTGATGCAAAGAAACGATAGATACGGCAGGCTCGGATTGAATCTCGCGGCCGTCACAAGCTTACGCAGCGTGGGACCGAGCTCAACCTTTGCACCCTCGCGCTCGAACAGCATCGCCGTACGCGACGCTCCCAATTTACGCCGCCACAACCCTTCGGACACGATCTCGTCGGCGTGCACGGACAAGGCATAGCGGTACTCGTGGTCGCCAGCGCGGTAGTAGAGCTCGAACTCGGTGGGCTCTGTAGCAGACACGTCATCGAACCCGAACGCAGAACAACGGGGTATCGAAGGGCGATCACCCCCTGGCGCATCAGCGCTGGCAGACAGCAGCCTGATCGGTCTGGCTACAGCCGAGCGAACGTAATCGAGAGCCTCGAGCAGGTTAGACTTACCGCCAGCGTTGGGTCCGTACACCGCGGCCACCGGGAGAAAGCCCTGCCCATCAGGGCACGCTATGAGAGAGCGCTCGAACTCCTTCATCGGCGTCGCCTGCATAGAAAGCTCCGCCTCGTCGCGATAGGATCTATAGTTCCTGAAGGTGAACTGGCAAAGCATGATACTCAACATTCCTTTCATTATTTTGAAAAGATATATCAGAGTTTTTCTTTGATTATAGACTTTAAGTAAGCTAAATCAAGTGCTTGCTACACCAATGACAGCAGGTATAAGGTGCCAAACCGTCCATGCTCGGCCATTCCATTGCCGGAATGGCGCCTAGCCAGCATATCAGACATTACACGCATGAAAAAGGGCAACACTCTCTTGTCGAAAGCGTCACCCTTAAAACCCCCGAAGAGCTTTTGTATGATAGCTAGGTATGCTACACCATCTCGCAGAGATGTACAGCACCGAGAATCACTATTCCTAGCCTTGATTATCAACTTCATCCGAACACCTCCCACATTCATCCGCACATGTGCG
>CAMQHB010000010.1:0-31467 GCA_947001545.1 uncultured Collinsella sp. | reverse complement strand
CCCCGCCCCCCCCCCCCCCCCCCCCCCCCCCCCCCCCCCCCCCCCCCCCCGGGCGCCCGCCCCCACCCCCCCCCGCGCCCCCCCCCTTCTATTATTTGGACGGAACCCGTATCCCGGCATTCCTTACTACTTACCGTCGTCGTCCTGGGCTTCATCGCGCGCGTAGAGCTCCAGCATGCGGCGGCGGTATTCGTGCACGGCGAGCTTGGCGCGCTCCAGGCGGCGGCGCTCACGCGGAGTCAGCTTGGACGGGTCGATCTCGTCGCCATAGGTCTTCTCGGCCAGCAAATGAGCGGCGTCCACGATACGGGCATCGATGTGCCCGCTTGCCGCCTCGGTCGAGAGGCGGTCGGCAATGGAATCAAGGGTAGGTATGCCGTCGAGCGAACGCCCATGTCCATGCGAGGTCAGCAGCTCGTGCTCGCGTGCGAGCAGGCTCGCCAAATCGTGATGGGCGCGCAAGATGTCGAGCGCATCGGATGGATGCTCGGCAACCTCTGCCACGGCAGCGACCGGTGCGGCGTCGACCACGCGGTAGAAGAGCTGCGCGAGCAGCGGCATCAAGAACACCGTGATGGCACCGGCGGCAACCATGGCCGACGCAATATCTTGCGACAGCGCGCCCGCGTTGACGGCAACGCTCGTCACGGCAACGATGATCGGAAGCGCCGTGGTGCAGTACAGGGCCACGGTAATGCGACCATACGCCGACACATCGCGCGTCGCAGGACAAATGCTCATAGAAATAAGGATGGGCACGGCACGAATAATCAGCAACGCCACGATAAAGCCCGCGAGCAAGCCCGGGCGCGACGCCACGGCCGTCAGGTCGATCTTTGCGCCCGATACGGTAAAGAACACCGGAATCAAAAAGCCGTAGGCCAGGCCGTCGAGCTTGGTCTCGAGCGTATGGTTGCCCTCGGGGATGATATAGCGCAGGACAAAGCCGGCGGCAAAAGAACCCAACACGATGTCGAGGTCAAAGATGGCCGAGAACGCCACGAGCGTGACCAGGATGAACACCGTCAGACGCACGAAGGTCTGCGACGTGGTATCGGCGCGTTCCTCGACAAACGAAAAGAAGCGGCTGCCGACGCGCCTGGAACGACTTGGGACCACGGCCAGCAGCACGCAGACCACAGCAAACAGGCCAAGAATCACGAGCGTCTGGATGCCGGTGCGGGCAGACAGCAGCACCGACATGGCGAGCACGGGACCGAGCTCGCCCCAAGTGCCATACGCGAGAATCGAGTCGCCAACGCGCGTGCCGGTGAGCGAGCGCTCGCGCATGATGGGCACAAGCGTGCCGAGCGCCGTGGAAGTAAGGGCGAGCGTCACGGCGATACCGTCGAAATGGCTGACCGAGAACCACGGCGTAAAGCGCACGGCAAGCCAGGCGATGCCAAACGTGACGGCCCACGTCGCCAAGCCGTAGCGCCCCTCCACACCCGTAATGTTCTTAGGGTCGATCTCAAAGCCGGCAAGCAGGAACAAAAAGGCCAGACCCAGCTCGGACACCAGCGAGACCTCGGCATCTACATGGATGACGCCGAGCATATGGGGTCCCAGCACCGCACCGAACACGAGCAAAAAGACCGTCTCGGGAACGGGCTTTCCGGGAATCGCCGAGGCGATGAAGGGACTTGCAAAGGCCACGAGCGCGATGATGGCGAGTGAAACGAATGCCATGTGATGCCTTTCTCTTGTTTGCGCTTCACTGTAGCACCCTCGCCGTCCTCAACGCGCCACGAGCTGTCGTATCATAGTGAGGTTTACAAACATGTGGCTCAAGGCGACCGCAGGGCAGACCCCGCAAACCGACCGCTGCCGCATACCGTACCGTACGCCCAACCGATCAGGAAGGCAGGAACCAATGGTCTCTCGTATCTACGTGGAGAAGAAACCCGGGTTCGACGTCGAGGCTCAGCAGCTCAAGGGCGAGCTGACCGAAATTCTCGGCATCAAGGGCATCGAGGCCCTGAGGATCATCAACCGCTACGACGTCGAGGGCATCGACGAGGAGCTTTTCCGCTCCTGCGTGCCGACCGTCTTTAGCGAGCCCCAGGTCGATGTGACCTACGACGAGCTCCCCGTAAGCGATGGCGCCGTCTTTGCCGTCGAATTCCTGCCTGGCCAGTTTGACCAGCGCGCCGACTCCGCCAGCGAGTGCGTGCAGCTCATCAGCCAGGGCGAGCGCCCCGCCGTGCGCTCCGCCAAGGTCTATATGATCTCGGGCGCTCTGGACGAAGCCGCCATCGAGGCCATCAAGCACTATGTGGTGAACCCCGTCGAGGCGCGCATCGCCTCGCTCGACCTGCCCGAGACGCTGTACATGGAAGCCGTCGAGCCCCAGCCCGTCGAGGTGCTCGACGGCTTCCGCGAGCTCGACGAGGCCGGCCTTGCCGCCTTTATCGCCGATCGCGGCCTTGCCATGGACGAAGCGGATATCGCCTTCTGCCAGCAGTACTTCCGCGATGAGGATCGCGACCCCACCATCACCGAAATCCGCGTGATCGACACCTATTGGTCCGATCACTGCCGCCATACCACCTTCGGCACCGTCCTGGACGACGTGACGATCGACGACGCCGTGGTGCAGCAGGCCTTCGACCGCTACATGGAGATGCGCCACGAACTCGGCCGCGACGCCAAGCCCGTCTGCCTCATGGACATGGGCACCATCGGCGCTAAGTACCTTAAGAAGACCGGCGTCATGACCGATGTCGATGAGTCCGAGGAAATCAACGCCTGCACCGTCAAGGTGAAGGTCGATGTCGACGGCGAGGACCAGGACTGGCTGTTCCTGTTTAAGAACGAGACCCACAACCACCCGACCGAGATCGAGCCCTTCGGCGGTGCCGCCACCTGCGTGGGCGGCGCCATCCGCGACCCGCTCTCGGGCCGCAGCTACGTGTACCAGGCCATGCGTGTCACCGGCGCCGGCGACCCCACCGTCCCCGTGTCCGAGACGCTCGAGGGCAAGCTGCCGCAGCGCAAGCTCGTAACCACCGCTGCCGCCGGCTACTCCAGCTACGGCAACCAGATCGGCCTTGCCACCGGCCAGGTCAACGAGCTCTATCACCCCGGCTACGTGGCCAAGCGCATGGAGGTCGGCGCCGTCGTGGGCGCTACCCCGGCAAACCACGTGCGCCGCGAGTGCCCCGCCCCCACCGACAAGATCATCCTGCTGGGCGGCCGCACCGGCCGTGACGGCATCGGCGGTGCCACCGGCTCCTCCAAGACCCAGAACACCGAGTCCATCGAGACCTCGGGTGCCGAGGTCCAGAAGGGCAACGCCCCGGTCGAGCGCAAGCTGCAGCGCCTCTTCCGCCGCGGCGACGCCTGCCGCCTGATCAAGCGTTGCAACGACTTTGGCGCCGGCGGCGTCTCGGTCGCCGTGGGCGAGCTTGCCGACGGCCTGTATGTCGACCTGGACACCGTGACCAAGAAGTACGACGGCCTGGACGGCACCGAGCTCGCCATTTCCGAGTCCCAGGAGCGCATGGCCTGCGCCGTCGCCGACGGTGACGTCGAGGAGTTCATGGGCTACGCCGCCGAGGAAAACCTGGAGGCGACCGTTATCGCCGAGGTTACCGCCGAGCCGCGCATGCGCATGGCCTGGAACGGTGTCGCCATCGTCGACCTATCCCGCGAGTTCCTCAACTCCAACGGCGCGCCCAAGCACCAGGTCGCCCACGTGTGCGCCCGCAGCGTGTGGCAGCCCAGCTGGGCCGGCACCACGCTTGCCGAGCGCATGACCTCGCTTGTCACCGACCTCAACGTTGCCTCCAACAAGGGCCTTTCCGAGCGCTTCGACTCCACCATCGGTGCCGCAACCGTGCTTATGCCTTTTGGCGGCAAGACGCAGCTCACCCCGAGCTCGGCCATGGTCGCCAAGTTCCCCGTGGACGGCGAGACCACCACGGCAAGCGCCATGGCATGGGGCTTCAACCCCTATCTGATGGAGGCCGACCAGTTTGCGGGCGCCTATCTGTCCGTGGTCGAGTCCATCGCCAAACTTGTGGCTGCCGGCTTTGAGCACAAACGCGCCTATCTCTCCTTCCAGGAGTACTTCGAGCGTCTGCGCACCGAGGCCGAGCGCTGGGGCAAGCCCACAGCAGCCGTCCTGGGCGCCCTCATGGCCCAAGTCGACCTGGGTGCCGGCGCCATCGGCGGCAAGGACTCCATGAGCGGCTCGTTTGAGGACGAGGCCGGCGAGCTCAACGTTCCGCCGACTCTGATCAGCTTCGCTGTTGCCGTGGGCCGCGCGGCGCGCGCCGTCTCCCCTGAGTTCAAGGGCCTGACGCACCGCGTCGTCCGCATCGCCCCCGCCACCTACGGCGAGGACTACCGCCCCGACGCCCAGCAGCTGCTCGCCGCGTTTGACGCCGTCGAGGCGCTCACTGCTACCGGCGACGCCCTGGCCGTCTCCACGCCCGGCTACGGCTGTGGCGCCGAGAGCCTCTTTAAGATGTGCGTCGGCAACCAGATCGGCATCGAGCTTGCCGAGGATGTGGACGTGGAGAGCCTCTTCACCCCGCTCTACGGCAGCTTTATCGTCGAGCTCGCCGAGGACGCCGAGCTGCCCGAGGTCGCCGACGGCGTTGTCGTCGAGCCCCTGGGTACCACCGTCGAGGGCTATGTCATCGACACCGGCTCCGAGGTCATCGAGCTCGCCGAGCTCCAGGAGGCCTGGGAGAGCGGCATCGAGGGCGTCTTCGCCTACCGCAGCGCCGGCGAGACCCCCGAGGTCGAGACCATCGACTTCCGCGCCAAGGATATCCACGTGTACGGCGGCGCCAAGATCGCCCGCCCGCGCGTGATCATCCCCGTGTTCCCCGGCAACAACTGCGAGTACGACAGCGCCCGCGCCTTCCGTGCCGCCGGTGCCGAGGCCGACACCTTCGTGATCAACAACCTCACGCCCGAGGCCGTCGCCGAGAGCACCCACGAGCTTGCCCGCCGCATCCGTGCAAGCCAGATCGTCATGATCCCCGGCGGCTTCTCGGGCGGCGACGAGCCCGACGGCTCCGCCAAGTTCATCACGGCGTTCTTCCGTGCTCCCGAGGTCACCGAGGCAGTCCGCGACCTGCTCAAGGCCCGCGACGGCCTGATGCTGGGCATCTGCAACGGCTTCCAGGCTCTGGTCAAGCTCGGCCTGGTGCCCTACGGTGACATCGTCGACGCCACGCCCGATGCGCCCACGCTGACGTTCAACACCATCGGTCGCCATCAGAGCCGCCTGGTGCGCACCCGCATCTCGTCCAACCTGTCCCCATGGCTGTCGCAGTGCAGCCTGGACGACCCCTACACCGTCGCCATCAGCCACGGCGAGGGCCGCTTTGTCGCCAATGACGAAGTACTCGCCCAGCTGATCGCCAACGGCCAGGTCGCCACGCAGTACGTGGGCGAGGACGGCAAGCCCAGCATGGATCTTTCCGTCAACCCCAACGGCTCCGCACTCGCCATTGAGGGCATCACGAGCCCCGACGGCCGCGTCCTAGGCAAGATGGGCCATGCCGAGCGTCGCGGCGACAACCTGTACCGCAACGTGCCCGAGCATGTCCCCGGCGACAAGTTCATGCCGATCTTTGAGAGCGGCGTAGCCTACTTCGCTTAATACGTTCCCATCGGGTACAATCCCCTCGGGTAACAACACCCGCCACCGACGCATCCGGTGGCGGGTTCTTTTTTGCTTCGCGCATGTAGAAAGGACATCATGAAAAGCCGCAAGCCGTATCTCGCCACCCTGCCCGGACTCATCCTGGGCTGTCTCGTTTGCTGCGCGCTCTGGGGCTCCGCCTTCCCCTACATCAAGATCGGCTACGGCCTCTTTGGCATTCCCGCGCACGACAGCGCCTCGCAGCTGCTCTTCGCGGGTCTGCGCTTCACCCTTGCCGGCATGCTGGTCATTGTTGGCATGAGCGTGGCCCAGCGCCGACCGCTCGTTCCGCAAGCGCGTGATATCAAGCCCATCTGCATCTTGTCGCTCTTCCAGACCATCGGCCAGTACTTCTTTTTCTACCTTGGTCTCTCCCGTGCAAGCGCTATGTCAAGCTCCATCATCGAGGCCAGCGCCAACTTCTTGGCTATCCTCTTTGCCGTCCTGGCGTTTCGCACCGAAAAGCTCGATGCGGCCAAGGTGCTCGGCTGCGTACTGGGCTTTGCCGGCGTCGCGCTCGTCAACCTTTCGGGCGCGGACGGCACCTTTGGCTTTACGCTCGACGGCGAGGGCTTCATCCTGGCCTCCACCGTCGCGGGCGCCCTTTCGACCTGCCTGATCGGCATCTTCTCGCGCGAGCACGACGGCGTCTTGCTTGCCGGGTGGCAGTTCTTGGTCGGCGGCCTGGTCCTCACCGCCATCGGCTTTATGATGGGTGGCGCGCTCTCCCCCACGGCGATTGCCCCCGCCATCGCGCTCATCATCTACATGGCGCTTATCTCCGCGGTCGCCTACTCGCTGTGGTCGCGCCTGCTTGCCGTCAACCCCGTCAGCCGCGTCTCGGTCTTTGGGTTTATGAACCCCGTCTTTGGTGTGCTGCTGAGCGCGCTGCTGCTCGGCGAGGGTGCTGGCACGAGCCCCGTTACCGTCATCGTTGCCCTGCTGTTGGTCTGCAGCGGCATCATCATCGTCAACAAACCCAAAAAAGCTTAACGAACTGCCCTTATTTAGCAGAGGGGATTCATGTACTTTAGCTTAATGGAGTACATCGGTGAGCTGAGGGCCGCCACGCACGCAAGCGTGCACCCCTTTTCCTAGCGTATCTGGACGCCGGCTTTCTTTTTCTCGGCCTTGACGCGGTAGAGCTCCGCATCGGCAGCGCGAAGTAAGTCTTGCCAGGTATCAACACTATCGCCGACCCGCGCGTAACCGATGGACATCCGCAATGCATACGGCACCTCGGCACGAGCGAGCTCGTCGTTAATCGCCGAACACAGGTCTATGATGTCCTGTTCCGCCGTCGCCTTTTGAAGCACCACGAACTCATCGCCACCATAGCGTGCGATAAAACCACCAGACTCCGAGCAGACCTCTTTGAGCGTAGCAGATATGACCTGGAGGGCATGATCGCCCTCAACATGTCCATACCGGTCGTTAATTTGCTTAAAGCCGTCGGCATCCATCATAAGCAGATACACATCATCGGCCTGGTCAGCACCCGAGAACAGCGACAGCATATAGGTCTCAAAACGGTTGCGATTGTTAAGGCCAGTCAACGGGTCGGTCGAGATCAGCTGCTCCTGACAAACAATGTAGAGCTGCAACATACTTAACATGATGCCGACACTAAGGCAGGGACCCGAATAAAAGACCTGAAAGACACCGGCCACCAAGGCCGGAATGGCGAAAAATGCCAAGGTTTGATAGATGGCCTTCTTTTGTAGGCTCTCGACCTTGCAAGATTGTATAAACGCATGCAGGGACGTATATATAACGTAGCAGTAGCTGACGATGGGCTGGATCATATAGACAAAACCGCGACGATACGCGCCCTGCGCATCGATATAGAACAGGGCGTGCGTCCAGTAGCTAGTAAACGCCAGTACGACTACCAGCACCGCAGGCAGCGTTACAAACGCCATCCTATAGCGCGCGGTCAAAAGGCGAGAACCCTGCACCGTCTCGGAATAGATAAACCAAATGAGGCACGCGGCGGCAAAGAGCGAAAACGAAACCGCGTTGGAAATCCAGTTGGCAGCAATGCCCAGCGTGCCGCCCACACCGTCCGAAAGCGTCCAGATTATATCGAATAGCATGTACGCGGCAGAGGTGTAACCGAGCGTACTAAACAATAACTGCTGGGTGCTCGAGAACAGGGAGCGACGGCTTCGTACGGCAAGCCCGATAAGAACAATCATGCACAGCAGGAATATCTCGATCTTGAGTGCCTTTACCACTAGACGCCCTCCCTTCAATATCCAAGTGGCCAGAATCGCCCAATTCGAATCTGGGCAACAAACACCCCCTACTCCGCAGGGGTAAGGGGAATAATAGCAGAGCGCCCGAACGGCGCGAGTTGCACGCCGGAATCATTGATGGGTATCGATTGCTACTCGCCATCGATGTCGGTCGCGACAGCCTCTTCGATGGCCTCGACACCGGCAGGCGACAGGTCTTCCTTGCTCTGGCAGAACTTCTTATCGACCCAGCCGGTCAGAATCGGGGCCATGATTGCCGTGATGATGACGGCAGTGGCGATCTGCGCATACGCGGTGGGCGCAAGCTCGGCATAGCGCGGAGCGACCTCGGCGAGGGCGACCGGCGTGGTCATGGCCGTGCCGGCAATGGTGGAACATGCCACAGCCGCCTTACCATTGCCGCCACACAGGCGCTCGAAGGCAAAGGTAATGGGACCGACGATAAAGAGCGTGATGAGGCCCAGCAGGATGCCCGAAATGCCACCGGCGATGAAGCTCGAAAGGCTCATGGACGCACCGAGCTGAAAACCAATTACAGCGATCGCGGGATTGGCGCCGGGAACCAGCAGGTTCTTGATAAACGGGAACAAGTTGCCCAGGACCATGCCGATAACAAGCGGCAGGATGGATCCGATGATGGTGCCGACGGGGATGTTGGCGAGACCCGAAACACCAAGGATGATCATCGTGACGGCGGGGCCGGCCGTAAAGAACAGGATACCGACAGCGCCCTGCTCGGACTCATCGCCGAACTCGCCCATGATGCCCGTATAGAGCGCCATGTTGCAAAACGTAATGCCGCCGATGATGGAAACCGAGCTCAGGCCTAAAAAGTTATCGTTAAAGAAGTACGCGACGCCCAGACCCAGCGCGGCTGCCACTACAAGCTTAGGAATCAGCACGACGATGCCGGTCTTGATGGCGCCCGGCGTGGACTTAAAGCTGATGCCGGCGCCCACGAACAGCAAGATCGCGGCAACGATGGTGTTGGAGCCGCCGCGGCAGGCAGCCTTAAAGAAGCCGCCGACCTCAAAGACCTGCGGGCAGAAGGTATTGAGCAAAAGGCCGACGATCATCGGATAGATCATGATGTCGCCCGGGATGCGCGGTACCTTGAATTTCTTTTGCTCGCTGGCGGTCGCTTCCTGTGCCATGAAACCCCCATTTCCGCTGACGCAGAACAAAAGCCCACGTCACGCTTTGCTACAGTAAAGTTTGACCATGGTACCAGAAGAAGCAGACCGCCTCGGTGATAAATTCGATTCGTTAGGCCGGGACGATAACGCGTCCTGCTCCTATACGAGGCTCAAAACGATATAGAACACGATGCCCGAAACGCAGCACCACAACATCGACTTTGTCTTGATTACCACCGCCACGACGCCGGTGGCCGCAATCCAGGGAACCAAGGCAGGCCAGAGTCCCGCGTCGAACGCGCCGGGGTTCACCAAGTCGTTGGCGACCAGCGCGGCAAAGGCAGCGGGCGGGATATAGCCCAGGGCCTCGGTAATGCGGGGCGACAGGGTCCGCCCGCGCAAGGCGAACGCCGGCGCGATGCGAAAGAACGCGATAGCAGCCCACGACGACAGCCATAGAACCAAGAACTCGTTAGCGGGCATCGCGGGCACCTCTTCCGTCAAATACAGCATCGCACGCCAGCGCAATGGCAATGCCGACCACGACGCTTGCCGGCACGGCAATATTCGCGAGGCCCAAGAACTTGCATACGGCGACGGACACCGCGCCCGAAACCGCCGCGACAACGTTACCGCGCGACAGCCGCTGCGAAAAGAGCAGGCAGATAAAGAGCGAGGTGCAGACAAAGGCTGCAATGGCGGTGGGAACATCGACAACGGCGCCGACGATGGCGCCCATCGTACACGAAACGCCCCATGTTGCGATGAGGATCACGTTGAGCACAAAGGACTCGCGCGGGCCCCAATCCTCCCCTTCAACCAACTTGGCAAGCGAGATGCCATATGCCTCCTCGGTAAGTGTCGCGGCAACAGCCAGCGTCTGACGCTTCGAGGCACCCCTCAGATGCGGTGCGATCGATGCCGAGTAAAGCGCAAAACGCGAGGAGATGGCGGCAACGCTCGCGACGATCGATGCTGCAGGCACACCCGCCAGCCACAGGTTGCAGATCATAAACTGGCCGCTGCCCGTCACAAACGTACTGCTTAGAGCAAAGACCATCCAGGGCTCCATTCCCGTCTGCCCCATGATCATTCCGCACGGCGCGCCTATTGCAACATAGGTAAGCATCACTGGCCAGACGGTCCTAACGATTTTGAGCACCATACGTTTCTCATCCTGACAAGGTCTCCGAGCCGCATGTAGCGACACGGCAGAATCATCATCCGGCAGCAACCGAGTTCACCTACAATTGCCACCGGATCGAAAGACACAACTTTTTAGGAAGTCATTATGACAGCTATCGATCGAGACCGGGCGCGCGCGGCCTTCAAAAGCTACACCGATGCCTACGACGCCACCAACCCACGCATCGCGCTCAAAATCGAGCATACGTACCACGTGGCCGAGGCATGCGATGCCGTAGCGCGCGAGCAGGGCTGGTCGTCAGAAGATATTGACCTGGCATGGCTTTGCGGCCTGCTACACGATATGGGCCGCTTTGAGCAGCTGCGACGCTGGGACACCTTTAAGGACGCCGAGAGCATGAGCCATGCGGCGCTGGGCATCGAGGTCCTCTTTGGCGAGAATCCCGCCGATGCACCCGCCGTAACGAGCATCCGCGACTTTATCGATGACCCGGCAGAAGATGGGCTCATCCGAGCGAGCATTGCCTATCACAGCGATTTCCGCCTACCCGTGCAGCTCGACGTGCGCACGCGGAGCTTCTGCGATATCGTGCGCGATGGTGACAAGATCGACATTATGCGCACCATCGCCGACAGCACCGTCGACACTATCCTCAAGGTGGACGAGAAGACGTTTCTCGGCAGCCGTTTCTCGTCGCCGACACTTGCCGCCTTTGACGAGCACCGCTGCGTCGCACGCGATGAGCGCGATGAGCCCGCCGACTTCTTGGTGGGGCTTATCTGCTTTATGTTTGAGCTCGTCTATCCAGCAAGCCGCGCGCTGGCGCGCGAACAGGGCGATATCCACCGCCTGCTCGACGCGCCCTTTGGCATTACGCGGCCCTTTACCGACCCCGCCACGCAGGCAACTTGGAGCCGCCTAAAGGACGAGATGCGCGACTGGCTGGCGCGCGCCTAGCGCTCAAGCTGGGCCAGCAGCTCCTCGACGACCTCGACGGCATCACCGACAACCTTGTACTGGGCAGCACCAAAAATGGGGACATCCGGGTCCTCGTTGATGGCGATGATGCACTCCGCCCCACCGATGCCGGCAAGATGTTGGATGGCGCCCGAAACACCGATACTCACGAGAAGCCTGGGCGAAACCGATACGCCCGTCTGGCCAATCTGGTGGCGATACTCCAGCCAACCCGCCTCCACGACGGGACGCGTGCAACCAAGCTCGGCACCCAGGGCATCGGCGAGCCTTCGCATCAGCGGCAGGTTTTTCTTGGAACCAATGCCGCGACCCACCACGACAAGGCGCTCGGCATCGGCAATCGAAGCCTGCTGCCCCCACTCCTCGGCGGGAATCGAGATCTCGACACGGGCCTTAACGTCTTCCGCAAGCATCACCTGGGTGATCGCGCCGGAACGGCCGTAGTCGAAGTCGGGCGCCTTAAAGATGCCGGGACGAACCGTTGCCATCTGCGGACGGTGGTTGGGGCAAATGATGGTGGCCATCAAGTTGCCGCCAAACGCCGGGCGCGTCTGCTGCAGTAGGCCCGACTCCGCATCCATCGAAAGCACGGTGCAGTCGGCCGTAAGACCCGTCTGCAAACGCACGGCAACGCCGGGTGCCAGTTCGCGACCAAAAGCGGTCGCACCATATAGGATGGCCTCGGGTTTGCGTTCGGCTACCAAATCGCAGATCAAGCGGGCGTAGACCTCCGCATCGTTTTGGCGCAGACGCTCGTCGCGACAGGCCAGGACTTCGTCGGCGCCCGCGCAAACCAGATGCTCCAGGTCCCCAAGCGAGCCCTCGGGGCTTATGCCGACCAGTGCCACCAGACGGCAGCCGCGAGCATCGGCAAGCTCGCACCCCTTGCCCATGAGCTCGTAGGCCACGGGAGCCACGGCATCGTGCTCGTCAGTCTGCACGAAGACCCAAATGTCTCGATATGCATCAAGGTCCACCGTACCAGCGGCCTCGTCACGCTCGATCGAGATGGCGTTGACGGGGCAGGCGTCGACGCACCCGCCGCACAGGATACAGCCGTCGGTTACGCGGGCACAGCGATTGGGGCGCTCGCCCTCCACCACAATGCCGCCCGAGGCACAGGCGCGAACGCAGCGACCGCAGCCGATACAGGCTTCGCTATCGATAATCAGTCCGCTCATCTATGCCATCCCCTCGATAATCTTGGCAAGCTTTGCCGCCTGCTCGGACGCCGTCCCCTCAACGGTCTCGCACGTTTGGTCACGGTCGGGCACAAACGAGCGCACGACCTGTGTCGGCGACCCGGCAAGGCCACAACGCGAGGGATCGGCGTTCACGTCGGCGGCACTGACCACGCGCACGTCCGCCTCCTCTGCCGCGCGAATACCGGCAATACTCGGCATACGCAACTGGCCAATCTCCTTGGCGGTCGTCATCGCGCACGGCATCTCAAGGTACACCGTCTCCTCGCCGGCATCGCATCCGTGAACGAGCGCCAGCGAGCCACACGTCGTAAAGCCCGCGCTTTGCACGCAGCTCACGTCGGTCACGCAGGGGATCTCAAAGGCACCGGCAAGCTCGGGGCCGATCTGGGCCGTATCGCCGTCCACTGCCATCTTGCCGCAGATGAGCAGGTCGAAGTCCTCATCGAGCGCCTCGATACCGCATTTGAGGGCATAGGTGGTGGCTAGGGTATCGGCACCTGCAAAGGCGCGATCGGTCAGCAGCAGCGCGTCGTCGGCGCCTCGAGCGATGCGGTCGCGCAGCAGCGACTCGGTCGCGGGGATGCCCATCGACACCACCGTCACGCGCACATCCATGCCAAAGCCGATAAAGTCGTCTTTCAGCGCCAGCGCGCATTCCAAAGCGCTCGCATCAAAGGGATTAATGACCGTCTGCTTGCCATCGCGCACGATGGTATTGGTCTTGGGGTCCATCTTGACCTCGGTGCTGCCCGGCACGGCCTTGACGCACACCACCATATGGAAATCGCTCATCTTCACGCACTCCCTTTCTGGACGAGCTCATCCAAGAGCTTCTCCGAAAACAGGTTGCCGCGACCCAGCTGCCCGTCGGGATCGAGCTGGAGCTTGAGCCGCGCCGACTCGACCATGGCCTCGTGACCGTACATCGTCTCTAAGAAGCCCGCCTTGATCTTGCCGACGCCGTGCTCGGCAGAAACGGCACCGCCCATAGCCGTTACCTCCGCAGCCCACTGGGCAAACAGCTCGCCACCGCGACGGTAGTCCTGCGCATCGCGCGGCAGGATGTTCACATGCAGATGGTTGTTACCGATGTGCCCCCAGGCAGCAGATTCAAGCCCGCTTTCGGCCAGTGTGCGGCGATAGAGGGCCACGACATCGGCAAGGCGTGCATTGGGCACCGACATGTCCGAACCCAGTTTGGTGATGGTGGGATCCGTGCGGCGACGCTCGTCGATAAGCATGTTGACGCTCTCGGGCACCGCGTGGCGGAAGAACCGCTGGCATTCGCGATCGACTTCGGTGCGCGCGACCCATGTCGCATCGTCGCTGCCGCCCGCAAGCTCTAGTACCCACCCCAAGTGATACAGCTCCTCAGTCGCCTGGGCTTCGTCGTCGCAGTCGAGCTCCACGTAAACACAGACCTTAGCGTCTTTGTCGAGCGCCGGCAGCGAGGCGAACGCGGTCGACTGCTCGCGCTGGCGACGTAGAATATCCAGGGCGCCAGCGTCGAAGTACTCGATGGCAGCCGCATGGGACAGGACGGGGCGCACGGAATCGGTAAAGGACACGGCCTTGTCTTCGCTATCGAAAAAGCAGCTCACACCCCAAACGACCGCAGGCGCCGCCTGCAGGGCAATCTCGAGCTCGGTGATAACGCCGAGCGTGCCGCAAGCACCGATAAAGAGGTCGATGGCGTCCATTTCGTCCGCAACGAAATAGCCTGAGGCATTTTTTGTCTTGGGCATGGTGTAGTCAGGAAGATCGAGCTCGAGTGCACGGCCCGCTGCCGTCACGAGCGACAGGCGGCGGCCCTGGGCAAAAGCCTCGCCGCGCTGAAGCTCAAGCAAATCGCCATCAGCCAGCGCGACGTGGAGTCCCGTGATATGCGGGCGCATGGGGCCGTAAGCGTAGCTGCGGGCGCCGGAGGCGTTGCATGCCGCCATGCCACCCAGACAGGCAGATGCCTCAGTGGGATCGGTGGGAAAAAACTGCTCCGGGGCCTCTTGGAACTCCTCGTAGGCCTCAAGCGATGCCTGGTCCCAACCAGCGATCGGCAGCACCTTCTTGCTCAGCTGCTTGCGCAGCTCCGAGAGCACGACGCCCGGCTCCACACGCAGTAGAAAGCGGCCTTGTTCATCGCGGCGAAGGCCCAAGTAGCGATTCATACGGGAAGTATTGAGGATATGCCCGCCGTGGGGCACGGCACCGGCGGCAAGGCCGGTTCGGGCGCCCTGAACCGTTACCGGGACACGCTCGGCATGGAGCTTTTCCAAAATGGCACGGACCTCGTCTTCCGTTGTCGGAAACGAGATGCTCGAGGCCTCGCCCGATGCGCGAGACTCATCGCGACCATACTCTTCGAACTCGTCGGTGAAGGGTTTGATGGTTACAGACACGCGAACTCCCCTTTAGCTAACTACAGTGTTTGCAGGGAGATGTTACCGCATCGTTTCGTCGACGTGTTCGAGACCGTCTCCATAATTGGCGATTTTTACGTTCGTGCAATTCGGCGAGCGGCTTGATTTCCTCGGCAGACGATGCTTTTGACACATATGGCCCCGCCGTCGCCGACCGCGTGATTGTCGCTCGAAAAAAGTTGGAGTATTTTTTGCCGCCTTTTACCTGCGGAGACGCCAATCCGTCAAGCATTTGGTTAGAAATTGGTCAAGTAGCGGCTGATACGGTCGGCGTCGACAGCCAAAACCGATAGAAGTTTTGGCCCCAGAAGCAGGGAGGTTCCCATGGCATATTACTGGCCCCAGTACGGCATCGCCATCGAAGTCGACGACGATCCCCATCTCCTGCCTTTCGACGAAGAGGCATTCCCCGATACGACGGTCTACCACGTTACCACCGATGTGATCTGCGACCCTGAGTCGTTCTCGGCGCTCGCCCACCACATCGCACGTATCCACGACATCGACCTCCCTCCCGACTTCGACGAGCTTGTCTACTCGCGCCGCCTGATGCTTCGCATGCTCTTTGGAGCGGACCCGTCCACCTTTGCGCGCATCTATACCGCCAAGGATGCCGCATGAGCGCGAAAAAGCCACCCCACTTTGCAGGTCTGAGTCGTCGCAAGAAGCCCATCGTTGCCTGCTTGGCCATCGTCTGTGCCCTTGTCGCCGTAGGACTATACGCTTGGCAGTCGCAGCCCGTACCCGAGGCGGGCGCTTCGGTTACGACGGCCGAGGGCAAAACGCGTCAGGAAATCCAAGATGAGCTCGACGCCATCGTCCGCGACAACATGATGACGATTTCGGTCGCACCGGTCGCTCAGCTGCAGGAGGACGGCAAGCTGCGCGTCAACGTGCAAAACGTCCAAGACAACAAGTTTCCCCAGCGATTCCGCGTCATCCAAAACGACGAGACCATGTACGAATCCGGTGTGGTCAAGACCGGCAAGACAATCGAAACGTGCCCCGCCGGCGACATCAAAGAAGGCGAGGCGTACATCGAGATCCAGGCACTCGATGCCAAGACCCTCGACAGCCACGGCAATCCGACACGTGTCAAGGTACGGGTTGAGCAAGCCGAGAACTAGCTTTCCGGCCGACGCGGCGCCGCACGCAATTCACCAGCATTCGTCCAATCATCGCGGGGACGGCCCGCGGCGAATAGAAAGGAACGACCATGGACATCACCAGGAACATGAACGGAGCCAAAGCGCTCGTCGTGGGCGCAGGGCTCGCGCTCGCGCTCGCAATGGGCGCCGCCCCGACGCCAGCTATGGCAGCCGGGCGCGTTGGAACCACGAAAGTAATGGTCAGGACCGAGATCGACAACGTTGAGTTCAAAGTTCCGACGGTTATTCCCTTCGTCGCCAAGGCCGACGGCACGCTTCAGGGCCCCTCAGAAGACGCGACCACCATCGACAATCATTCGGCCTACGGCATCCATGTCACCAACATGAAGATCGACGCCATGAACACCTGGACCATTGCTGCCGACGCCAAAGCCGGAACCGCACAGAACTCCATCGACTTTAAGGTCGGCCCCGACGGGGAACTCCAGAACGCCAGCGCCGCAATGCAGGGGACGGGCCTCGATCTTTCCAAGAACGCAGCCTTCGACATGGGCTACCAGGGCATTGCCGGCGGCACGGACAAAATTAAGCTCAAGACAAGCGGAAACGTCGCCCGCGTCACGCGCGACATCTTCCGCGTAACCGGCAAAGGCGATCAGGTTGCAACGATCACCTGGACGGTCGAGCCCGGTGCGCACACGGCATAAGGCCGTCGCCCTGGCCGCCGCCGTCAGCATCCTAGCGTTTGGGCCAGCCATGGCCTTTGCCCAGCAAGAACAGGCGCAGGCCGCCACGCAAGTGACGGTCGACCTCTCGGAGCTCGACCGCGGCGACCGCGAAGAACCGTTGGCGCAGACAGGCGACAGACGATGGCTCTTGGCAGCAGGCGCCACAGCAGCAGGCGCGGGGACCGCCGGCCTCGGTCTGCACATCAAACGCAGCCAGAAACAAAACACGGACAGGCCGCACTAAATTAGCTAAGGAGACCCCATGGCATCGAAGAACCTTTTGCCCGTCGTCGCACTCTGCGGCGCGCTCGCAACCGGAACGCCTGTCGCCGCTTGGGCGACTCCCGTCATGGCAGACTCCTTACCAGCAGCCCTAAGCTCCGCACCAAATCCGTCGAGCGCCATTGCGTGCAAGCGTTTTTCGATCGCACAGGCCGCAATCTCAACCTCGGGATGCCTTCGTCGTAATACGGACGGCTCGATAGTCGTGGATATCAATCGTTCGAACAAGGCAAACGGCTCCCAGGCGGGGTGTGCCGTCTGCACGTGGCGCTCGGTTGTGTTCGATGCAGATGGCGATCCGTGCGATTTGGAGTTGCGCATCGACATCGCTTCGGTCGATGACTCGGCGAACGGAGCGAAGGTCGCCTTCGACGGTACGTTTTTTGAGAAAGGAGGCGGTATATGTCTGGGCTGCGCCGCCGCGAATGCAGACGACACGCAGCCCACCCTCTCATTCACGGCATCGTTGCGGCTGACCAAAGCCGGCACCGATGCCATCGCGGCGGGAGAAGCGTCCCTGCTGTTCTACGCCGTCAGCGCAAAAGACACAGACGCTCATTTCGAGAAGCCAGCCGGATCTCTCAGCCTTACGCGCGGGACGGAGGCAGGCCCTATTGAGATCGATGCCCACGCGCAATACAGGCAACGCATTCTTGCCGACCCGGCGCTTCTCGAAATGGAGTGGAACGGATCCGGAGCCATCGGAATTCTCCCCTCCGCGCTTGACGCCAAGACGCTCCCCTCAAACGACGAACCCATCAACGCAACCATACAAGAAGAGAGCGCGGACAAAGAAGCAGGTGCGGGCGACACGCCATCGCCGACAAACAGCGTCCCAGCTTCTCTCGAAGCACCGAATGAACCCGCTACCGATCCAAACGATCCCGAACTCGCGGACAGTCTGGGGCTTGCTGATCCTCAAGAGATCGATGAAGGTAACTGCTGCGTGCTTGCCGCGCTCGACCACACAGAGGTCATCGACCCTGCGAACATCGAAGTTGCCGCCGCCAATCAGCCCGTCCGCAAGTCGGCTATCATCGCATTTCCCGAATCCATCGAAGTCGTCTTTTTGCCATCGGGCGAGGTCGTGGCCCCAACACTGCTCACCTTGTTGGGCGCCAAGAATACTCGAAACGAAATTAAAAAGGTCACGGTTGTCGACCCCGCAACCACCGCCAAGCTGCGTCTATACGCCGTTGCTCCAGATGGAGGCAAGACCTTGGAATTCGATGGTGACACACTCCTAGCCTGGCGACGTCTGGACATTATGCAAGACGTCTCGTATCAGATCGAACTCGAAGGGTTTGATCGTGCCCGCGATGCCAATATCATCGCCGCGGCTATTGAATCCCCGCAGCGGCTTATGACACTGCGCTTTGAATACTATCCCTATGTCCCGACAACCACCTGAGGCTTAAATGCTGCACATCATTCCTAACACCACTTATATAACGTATTAGATGAGTCGCGATGTGCCTCGCATTTCGTTCTGCTACGATTGCCACGTTGGCATCAATACAGGAGGGCTCATGCCGGGCTTGGGAACAATCATCAACGTTGTGCTTTTAGTTGCGGGCGGTCTTTTGGGATTAGCGGGCGGCCGCTTCATCACACCGCGCATCCAAGACACGCTCATGAAAGCATCGGGGCTGTGCGTCCTGTTTATCGGCCTTGGCGGCACCATGCAAAAGATGCTCCTTATCGATGGGAAGGCGCTAGCGACCACCGGCACCACCATGCTCATCGTCTCGTTCGCCCTCGGTTCGCTCATCGGCGAGGCCGTCAACTTGGAGGCCGCCATCGAGAACCTTGGCGAATGGCTCAAGCGCAAAACCGGCAGCGAGGGCGATAACGAGTTCACCAACGCTTTTGTCTCGACATCGCTGACCGTCTGCATCGGTGCCATGGCTATCGTGGGATCGATCCAGGACGGTCTGCTCGGTGACTGGTCAACGCTTGCCTTGAAAGGCGCATTGGACTGCATCATCGTCTGCACCATGACGGCGTCGCTTGGCCGCGGCTGCATTTTCTCCGCCCTGCCCGTCGCCGTGTTCCAGGGGACGATCACGTTGTTTGCCGGCGCGCTCTCCCCCATCATGACCACGGCAGCCCTCGACAGCCTTTCGCTCGTAGGCTCCATGCTCATCTTCTGCGTCGGCGTCAACCTCATCCGTCCTCAGACCTTCCGCACGGCCAATATGCTCCCCTCCGTCGTCATCGCCGTCATCTACGCCCTCCTGTTCTAAATCTATCAACGCAGCGGTATCTCGAACATCTGTTTGATGCTGTGCTATGATATGAGGCCACCGTAGCTGCGTTAGGAGAGGAGAAGCGGTGGCCGACCAGGACATCAAGATGCTCATCGAGCGCATTATGGCCGAGGCCCGGACCCATCAGTCCACCCGCTTCTCAAACGAAATCTACGCAGACGAGCCGATTCTCAAAACCGGCCGACAGATGCAGAATTTCCTCCCCGACCAGTACCGTAAAATGCGCGAGATATCGCGCTGGCAGGATGACCCCAAGGGCGGTGCGGGCCGCTGGCTTTCGGAAGCCGAGCTTTTTTACCGCCAGGGCCTGCTGATGGCCGATTTTGAGGACGACTGCCCCTACAGCGGCACCTTTAAGTCGTACTTTCCCACCTACAACGCCATGAGCGACCGGCAGCTGCGCGGCTACTTTACCTGGCGTGCCCAAGTGCGCCGCGGAACCGTCGAGGAAACGTCTACGTCCTTTGCCTTTCTGTATCTCTATGAGCTGATTTGCGGCATTGGCGTAGATGACCCGCTCGACGGTTTTAACAAGATCAAGGCCTTTTGGGATGTCTATCGCGCCTTCGAGCCCGGCATTGATCGGTTTGCACGCGTGTGGTTGCAGGATTACGCCGTATTCCATGGGCTCGACCCCAAGCTGCTCCGCGACTCTAAAACCGTCATGTTCGATAACGCCCTTATCGAGCTGCGGCGCGCGGCACGAGACCTTGTACCGGCACCGGCACCGTCCGACCAGACCCCCAAACGTCGCAAAACCTCCGAGCCCACGCTCCCCCTTCCGCCCGATGAGGTGCGCGAGGAGCGACTCATGGCCGCCATCAACGCCCTCTCCACGTACAACCTAAGTAACTCGCGGCTCGACCGCAGCCACCACCGCGATCTGCGCCACGTGGCATGCGCCGTGTATGTCCACATGGCGCGCTACTATGACACGCACCGAAAGACCGGCATCGTAGCGAGCTTGTTTGGGGAGGAGACGGCCATGCCCTACACCATGTTTGCCTCGGCCGTATTCTTTGCGCCCGAGCGCCACGAGGACTGCGAATACCGCCTGGATCCCATCCATATCTACCGTTGCCAAAACGGCTTTTGGGAATGTATGCGTATCCATGGTAGTAGGCAAAAGAGCAGCAAGCTCGGTGAAATGATGCGCGCCTGCGACCAACGCCTGCGCCTGGCGCTGGACCCCGCCCATCCCCTTAAGGAAGAAAAGGTCCCCAAATATCTGGCCAAGATTATCGATGACGAGATTGTGGCATGGCTTTCGTGGGACGCCGCACACCAGCCCGTCAAGATCGATATCGATCTGAGTCAGCTGGGGCACATTCGGAGCGCCGCTGCGCAAACGCGCGAAGCGCTTTTGATCGACGAGGAACGCGAGGACGGCGCGTCCGCAGAAGCCGAGGCAGCGGACTCAGGGCAACCGGAAGCCGAGCCCGTAACCGACGCGATTGTCGAGGCGGTCGTGGCACCCATTCGGCAGGACTTGACCGACGAGCCGACCATATCCACCGAACAGTTTGGTGTCGTGGCACCGCTTCTCGCGCCGACGCCCGCGGTCGTATCGACTGCACCCGCTGGCACCGCAACCGAACTCGCGCCCGCCGCAGCCGCCTATCTGCGCGCGCTGCTCGAGCAGAACACGGCACAGACGGCATCGGCAGTGGAGAGGTCGGGCCAGAGCGAGGACATGCTCGTCGATACCATCAACGAGGCGCTCTTTGACCTGGTGGGTGACACCGTAATTGAATTTGGCGCGGCAGGACCGCGCATTATCGAGGACTACGAAGCAGACGTGAGAGGATACCTAGACTATGAGTGATACCGCATCCGCAGCACCCCGCGTGCCCAAGCGCGTCGCCGCCGTCATTCTCAACTCACTCAAGGGCGGCGTGGTCCCGCGCATCGGCCTTCCCTATATCACCGTGGGACGCGAGGTCGAGATTCGCGCCCTGCTCACCGATTTGAGTCTCATCGCCGATGGCGGCGCGAGCTTCCGCTTTTTAGTCGGTCGCTACGGCGCCGGCAAGAGCTTCTTGCTTCAGACCACCCGCACGCACGCCATGGGCGAGGGATTCGTCGTCGCCGATGCCGATCTGTCGCCCGAGCGCCGTCTGCAGGGCGGTCAGGGACAGGGCCTCGCCACCTACCGCGAGCTCATCCGCAATATATCGACCAAGACGCGCCCCGAGGGCGGTGCGCTCAACCTTATTTTGGATCGCTGGGTCGCCTCGTGTGCCGACGCCGACGAGCCTGCCGTTAATGCCCAACTCGCTCCACTCGAAGAGATGGTCCACGGCTTCGACTTCACCCGCATGCTCCGCCGCTATCGCATGGCCGTATCCGAGGGCGACGAAGAGGCCATGAGCCGCGTGACCAAATGGATCCGCGGCGAATATCGCACCAAGAGCGAGGCTCGCGCCGAGCTGGGCTCCTCGACCATCATCAGCGATGACGACTGGTACGACTACGTCAAACTCATCGCGCGTTTTTTGGTTTGCAGCGGCTACAAGGGCATGCTGGTGCTCATCGACGAGCTCGTGAATCTGTATAAGATTCCCAACGCCATCACGCGTCAGTACAACTACGAGAAGATCCTGACCATGTACAACGACACGCTCCAGGGCAAGGCGCAGTACCTGGGCATGATCATGGGCGGCACGCCAACCTCCATCGAGGACCGTCGCCGCGGCGTGTTCTCCTACGAGGCTCTGCGTAGCCGACTCGCTCAGGGTCGCTTTGCGCGCGAGGACCTTAAGGACATGCTCGCGCCCATCATCCGTCTGCAGCCACTCACCTACGAGGAGCTGCTGGTGCTGATCGAAAAACTCATGCAAATTCACGCCGGCTACTTTGGCTGGACGCCCACGCTTACCGAGAACGACTTGGTGGACTTCCTCAAGATTGAGTTTGGCCGCGTGGGAGCCGATACGCACTTGACGCCGCGTGAGGTCATCCGTGACTTTATCGAGCTGCTCGATATCCTGTGTCAAAACCCCGATGCCAACGTGGCCGAGTTGCTGCAAAGCGTCGGCGGCGACGCGTTGGCACCGGCAGCCGCAACAGGCGACACCGGCACCGCAGACGGCGACCGCAACTTCGCCGAATTCACCATCTAGCCTGCCAAAAAGGGACAGGTTTATTTTGGTAGGTTTTATCTGGGCAAACGCCGATGTTGCAAGATATCGAGCCGTTGCCCGTTGCGTTGATCGACCCGTTGATGAGAGGAGGTCCCATGAACGCTTTTGACCGATATGCCCCGTTTATCCAGGATTTCATTTACTCCCACGATTGGGAGAGTCTGCGCTCCATCCAGGTTGCGGCGGCAGATGCCATCTTCAACACGCAAGACAATGTGCTCCTGACGGCATCCACGGCATCAGGCAAAACTGAGGCGGCCTTCTTTCCCATCCTGACCGAGTTTTGGGAGAACCCGCCCGCGAGCGTGGGCGCCCTCTATATTGGCCCCCTCAAGGCACTCATCAACGACCAGTTCGTTCGCCTCAACGATCTGTGCGAAGAGGCCGATATCCCCGTCTGGCACTGGCACGGCGATGTCTCGCAGTCGCACAAGGCAAAGCTCATCAAAAAGCCGAGCGGTATCCTACAGATTACGCCCGAATCACTCGAGGCACTCCTGATCCACAAGCACATGGCAATCCCGCGTATGTTCTGCGACCTGCGCTATGTGGTCATCGACGAGGTCCACTCGCTCATGCGCGGTGACCGCGGCGGGCAGACGCTCTGCCTTATCGAGCGTCTCTCACGCATGGCAGGCGTGCAGCCCCGTCGCATTGGCCTTTCGGCCACCATCGGCGACCCCGAACGCACGGGTGCCTTTCTCTCACAGGGAACGGGACGCGACTGCGTTATCCCCCGTTTTGAGGAACCGCGCCGCGTGTGGCGCATCTCCATGGAGCACTTCTACAACTCGGGTCCCCAGGCACAGCAGCGAGGATTCGAGAGCACAGGTCCGCAGGAAGCTGAGGTGCTCGCATGCGAGCGCATTGAGACGGCACCACCCGCGGCACTGCCCGTCAGCACCCAAGGCATGCGCCCTAGCGGGCAACTCCCACAGGAGGAACGCCGCCAACGTCGCGAGCAGGCACGGGGCAAGGCTGCCCCCAAGGACAGTCGCACTTCCTCAGCCCCCGAGGGCGAAGTCGACATCCCGCAGGCAACCGAACAGGCACTGCTCAACCCCACCGACACCGCACCCGACAACGCCGACCCCGGCATGAGCTACATCTTTGAACATACCCGCGGCCGCAAGTGCCTGGTCTTTGCCAACTCGCGCGAGGAGGCAGAGGCCGTATGCTCCATGCTGCGCAGCTACTGCGAAAGCCGGCACGAGCCCGACCGCTTCCTTATCCATCATGGCAACCTCTCGGCATCGCTACGCGAGACCGCCGAGGAGCTCATGCGCGACGAGGAACAGGCACAGACAACCGTCACCACCTCCACGCTGGAGCTCGGCATTGACATCGGTCGCCTGGAGCGCGCGTTCCAGATCGATGCACCGTTTACCGTCAGCTCCTTTTTGCAGCGCATGGGGCGCACGGGACGCCGCGATCTTCCGCCCGAGATGTGGTTTGTCATGCGCGAGGAAGAGCCCGAGCCGCGCACGATGATGCCCGAGACCATTCCGTGGAAGCTCCTGCAGGGCATCGCGCTCGTACAACTCTATCGCGAGGAGAAGTGGGTCGAGCCGCCCGAGCTCGATCGACTCCCCTACAGTCTGCTCTATCACCAGACCATGTCGACGCTTGCCAGCACCGGAGAGCTCACGCCGGCCGAACTTGCCCAACGCGTGCTCACGCTCAGTTATTTCCACCGCGTCTCAGCCGATGACTATCGCGTACTGCTGCGCCACCTCATCAAGATCGACCACATCCAGGTCACCGAGGGCGGCGGGCTGATCGTGGGCCTCGCGGGCGAGCGCATCATTAACAACTTTAAGTTCTACGCTGTGTTCCAGGAAAACGAGGAGTTTACCGTTCGCAGTGAATCGGCCGAGCTGGGCACGATTGTCAACCCGCCACCGCCCGGTGAGCGCATCGCCATCGCCGGACATTGCTGGATTGTCGAAGAAGTGGACTGGAAGCGTCACACCGTCTTTGCCACGCAGGTCAAGGGCCGTGTGCCGGCCTACTTTGGCGACTGCCCCGGTGACATCAACACACATGTACTCGAGCGCATGCGCCAAGCGCTCACTGAGCACGCAGCATATCCGTACCTTATGGGTAACGCACGGGCTCGCTTGGCGCAGGCTCGTCATACCGCCGAGATTTCGGGCGCGGGAACTAAGCCGCTCATCAACCTGGGTGGCGACACCTGGGTGCTCTTCCCCTGGTTGGGCAGCTACGCCTTTTTGGCGCTCGAGCGCATGCTCAAGATTAAATGCGCCGCGGAGCTTGGCCTTCGCGGACTCGATCCGTCGCGCCCGTACTTTATGCAGTTTAAGATGAAGGCCGACGAGGAGACGTTCTTTGAGGTGCTCGCCGCCGAGGCCGAGAAGGACTTCGATCCCATCGAGCTCGTCTATCCCGGCGAGGTGCCTTACTTTGATCGTTACGATGAGTTCGTTCCCGAAGAGCTCGTGCGCAAGGGCTTTGCCGAAGGCGTGCTCGACATCGAGGGTATGAAGCAGCGCGTCCTCAGCTGGCGCGACCACGCCTAAGACCAGTCTTTTTGGGACGGGGAGATTTACTTGTCGTGAAGGACGGTGCCGAGGAACTCAGCGTCGAAGGGCACGGCTTCGGCAAAGGCGTAGTCGCCGTCGCTGGCGATGAGCAGGTAGTTCTCCTCGCCGCCGAACTCCATATCGCCACATGGGACCACCCAGGCGTGGGCGAACACCTCGAGCGCCGTGGCGGCGCAATCGCGCAGGAACGTCACGTCGCTCCCCTCGTTCGCGCTCACGATATTGGCAACGTAGATACCCCCGGGGTTCAGGCTGCCTCGCACCAAACGCAACGCCTCAACCGTCGCCAGCTCGCGTACGGGCTCGGCACCGCCAAAGCAATCACTCACGACCACATCGTAGCGACGATGGCCCACGCTCGTCACACCCAGATACGAGCGAGCCTCAGCGGTAATCACCCGCAAGCGGTCGCCCACCGCGCGCTCCAGCTCGTCCAGGTAGAACCAGCGGCGCGCCAAGCGCGTAATCTCTCCGTCATACTCGATGACGTCCATGCGCAAGCCCGCGTGTGACATCAGGGCGAACTTAGGATAAGCAAACCCGCCGCCGCCCAGCATAAGCATGCGGTCGATACCATGCCCGCAAGCATCACGCATTGCGTCCTCGGCCTCAAACACATCGTCAAATGCGCGATAGTACGCAAAGACCGGCTCCGCCCAACGCTCGCCAACGTAGCTTGCGCTTTGGTAGACGCCGCCTTGCACCAAGACGCGAATCTCATCGTCGCTCTCATTGTGCACGCGTTTCACACGCGCCAACCCATTGCGGGTTCGCGCAACCTGCAGACAGGCAGCACGAACAGCGACAGCAGCCGCACCAAGCGCCGCGGCTCCCAGAGCAACGCCGGCAACGACGCCGGCAGAAACACTCGGCTTGTTCATCTAGAGCTCCTTTTGCAGATAAAGGCCATGGTCATAAAATCCAAGATGGCGATAGTACTCGCGTGTGCCAATCGCGCTAATCACGTTGATGCGCGCATAGCCCGCGTCCCGAGCAATATGGCACGCACGCTCCACCAGCGACCGTCCCAATCCATGGTGCTGGGCCGCCTGGCCTTGATCCCCCACGCGCGCCGCCATGCCATACACGTGTACCTCGCGAATCATCGCCTCGTCCGGCATCGTCGGCAACTCGTCCGCATGTGCGGCAACAAAAGCGCGATCGGGCAGCGACAACCGCAAAAAGCCCGCGATCTTGCCCTGCGGCGTCACCCACTGCAAAAAGCGCTCGCGCGTCACCGGCGTCTCGTACGCCACTTCTTCGTCAAGGGTCAACTCGTCCAGGTCGGCACCCGCCGTGCTGATCTCGCGATAGCGAATCTCACGCACCGTCGCACCATCACCCCGAGCAGCCAGGCGGTTCTCAACGAGCTGGCGCAGGTTGGGCTTCTTGTTGCCCACCATGATGTCGTCGGAGCTAAAGTCGCGGATCATGCGACTGATGCGGCAGAACGCCGGTGTCACCACGATGTCGTCGGCCAGCACATCGAGCAGCTCTTCCTCGGTATAGGGACGCCACTCGCCGCGCTCATAGCAACCCACCAGACGCGAGCCCTCGATGAGCGCACACGGGTAGACCTTGACCTCGTCGGGCATAAAGGCCCCCTCGGTCATAAAGCACTCGTAGTCACGCTTGTCCCCCTCGGGCGTGGCGCCCAGCAAGTTGAGCATAAAATGCGCGTGGATCTTAAAGCCAAACAGGCGTGCAAGCGAAAACGCCCGCTCAATCTGCGCCACCGAAATGCGACGCTCGTTGATATCGAGCAGGTGCTGGTCGAGGCTCTGGATGCCCATCTGGATCTTGGTGCAGCCCAGGCGGCGGATGAGCGTGAGGGCCTGTGGCGTCACGGCATCGGGACGCGTCTCGATAACGAGGCCCACCACGCGATGCTTCGCCGTCTCGTTGATGCGCTGCTGACGTTCAAGCTCCTCCATCGTGGCCGTCTGCCACTCGGCGACCTGGCCCCACGGCGTACCGGGACCGTACAGACGACGCATCGCGCGGTTATAGCCACCCACGGCAGCATCCACACGCCCTTGCTCGTCGGCAACGCCGGTAGCGAGCTCGGCCTCGTCGGTCGCAATACCGGCAGCCCGATAGCGCTCGCGGCGCTCCGCTACCACCGGCGGCAGCGCATCGGCGGGCGCGTCATCGAGCAGGCGCCCCGCCTCGGCACGGCTGATGCCCGGACGCGCCAACATGGGATTAGCCGCCACACCAGCCACGGCATCGTCATTGAGCGCACGGAAGAGCTCCGACATAAACCATGCCTGATACCCTTGCGGATAGTCGCTCCAGGTACCGCCAAGCACAATGAGCTCGATCTTATCGGTCGCATGCCCCATTTGAGAAAGCGCCGTCAAACGGGCACTCACCTGCAGATACGGGTCGAAGCAGTTTTGCTCCGCACGGGAGCACGCCGGCTCGGCATGCAGATAGCTTTTAGGCATGCGCAGATCGTTGGGGCAAAACAGGCAATCGCCCGAGCACGGCCAGGGCTTGGTGATGACGGTAATGGTCGCCACGCCCGAGGCCGTGCGACGAGGCTTCATACGCAGCACCTGCAGCAGTCGACGTTCCAGCTCGGCATCGACATTCCACCCAGCCCAACGAGCCGGCTCCTCACGTTTTACCCGCTGGTAAAACGGCAGCAGACGGCGCTTGGCCAAATCGCGTTTGTCGGCACCCTCACGGCGCGCCTCGGCATGTATCAGTTTGACGAGCGCTTTGTCGTCCACGTTCTCGCCATGACGCAGGGCCTCGAGTATGTTCAAGATAATCTGTTCCATGCCCCCATTGTAAAGGCAAAGGCGCCGGAGCCGTTCTCGGCTTCGGCGCCTTCATCAAACAGCGCGTCTATATCTTCGCCTAGGCTTTCGTCTGCCTCACTACTCCGAATCAAACGACATGTCGCCCGAACCGACCTCAAAACGATACGTAGCAGACTTATCCCCGTTATCGAATTCAAGATTCAAAATGGTCTCGCCATCGTAGCCAAGCGGAAGGAAATCGCTCTCGAAGTCGCCGCTGCCCAAGGTGAGGCTCGCCTTAAAGCCCGTAGAGTTCGGAACCGTCATCTCCACATCGCCCGAGCCCACACTCACGTCCATCGACTTCGCGGGGGCCTGATAGAGCTCGAACGTCACATCGCCCGAACCGACCTCAGCGCTGAGCGCATCAGTCACGCTGCCCGTAAACTCTACATCTCCCGCACCCAGGAAAAGGTCGAAACCATCACAGATGACACCGACAATCTGCAGATCACCCGAGCCCACGTGCGCGTTGACTCCCTTCAGATGTTCGGCAACACGGCGCGGCAGCTCGACCGTAACCGAGCGGTCAATTGCCTTACCGTCATCACTTCCAAACTGGGAAACCTTGAGCGTCGAGTCCTCGACGGATGCGATGTTTTGCGTCGCGGCCTTGGAGGCATCCATACCCTTGGCAACGCGCCCCCGCTCGATAACGCGAGCCTTGTTGCCATCAACAACCTTGACGTCCACCGAAGCCGCATTGATATCGAAATCGAGGTAGCGGAACTCATCGGCATCAAAAGTCATGCTCGAAAGTTGCTGAGGCCGAGCGGAATAGCTGCCGTCGTCCAAGAGATCGTCATCGTCAAACATATCGCCAAAATCAGACAAATGGCCAGATAGAATACCGGTCGTACGCACCATATCGGAATGAGCCAATAGCCGCGAAGTGCCAAAGACAAGTCCGATGATGAGCGCAAACGCTCCTATGCCAATGCCCAAGCGCACCTTGGATTCATGCGAAAGCTTCATCATTCACCACCCTCTTTGGCAATCGGCTCAGCGGTAGTCGCGGTAGCCACGTCAGTATCAACCGGAGCGGAAACATTCTGAGCCCTAGCGACCGCCGGTGCCGGACCAACCTGAATATCCCCGCGCGCCCAATCACCATCGAGCGCACGCGCTACCCAGTGATAGATGGGAATCGTAAAGAAGATCAGCGCGGCAAAGGGGCCGGCACCAAACAGGAACATCAGCAAAAAGAACAGCAGCCAGCATACGGCCCAATACGGGAACGACTGGAACGGGCCCTTCACCGGAGTCGAGCCAACCGCGGTGCCACTCGTCGCCTGCGCCGTAGCGGCATTGGCGGCCTGCGCACTCCAGCTTGCCGCTTGCGCCGCCTTGGCCGCAGCATCACTCGCCTGCGTTGCCGCCTCGGTAGCGCGCGCCGCCGCCTCATGGGTGCGTGCGCGCTCTGCCGCCTCGGCCTCGCGCTGACGAGCGCGGTCCTCGTTCTCAAACTCGATATCGTCCTCAATCTCATCGCTCGGATTGAGCAGCTCGTCCAGACTCACACCATAGAGCTTGGCGAGCGAGATCAGGTTCTCGGTATCGGGCGAGCTCTCCGCACGCTCCCATTTACTGACCGCCTGGCGCGACAGCCCCAGCTTTCGCGCCAGCCCTTCTTGGCTAAAGCCCTTGCTGCGGCGAAGGTCGGCGAGCCGCTGCGCAGTTTCTACATTCATGGTTCCTCCTATGTGATGCCAGCCGTGCCGCCGGACCGTTTTTGTTCTTAAGGCGCCTTGCACAGTTAAAAATCTATCCGCCACCGCCAAAAGCATGCCACCTATTCTAGTGAGATTTTTGACAACCGGCGGTTGCGGGCACATATGAGCTGCAGAAATGTGTCCAAACAAAGCAATGACCCACGGCTCGGTTGTCCCCGTTGCGGCGTTAACGGTAGTATGGTCGTACTGTTTATTCCGCACCGCCAACGGAGGGAGTTCCGCGCCGTGAACCGCGATTTCGCCTCATCGCTCATCCAGCTCAACAATACGTTCTATCGCGAGCGCTCCGCTTCCTTTTCCGATACGCGCCAGGCCCCGTGGCCCGGCTGGGTGCGCACCATGGATATCGCGCTCGAACAGCTCGACGTCGCCACGATCGAGCATCCCGTCCGCGTCTTCGATCTTGCCTGCGGCAATATGCGATTCGAGAACTTTGCCGCCGGCGGCGCACTTGCCGCCAAGGGCGTCGACGGCGCAAACCCCTCGGCAGATGCCAGCTGCCCGTTTGAGTTCTATGGTGTTGACTCGTGTCAGGATTTGGCTATCGATGCGCACGGTCACGCCCTGCGCATTCCCAACCTGCACTTCCAGGAACTCGACGTGCTCGACGCCCTCATGAAGCTCAACCCCGCCGAGACGCCCAACGTGCTTTTCGACGCCCCGCTCGCCGATATCTCGGTCTGCTTTGGCTTTATGCACCACGTGCCGTCGTGCGAGTACCGCGTACGCGTGCTCGACGCCCTGGTGCGGCAAACGCGCCCAGGCGGCATCATCGCCATCAGCTTTTGGGAGTTTATGAACGACGAGCGCATGGCGCGCAAGGCCGTTCGAGCCGAAGCCCGCGCCGAGCTCACCCCGCCGTTTGAGGGTTACGATTCCGTGCAGTTTGAAGCCGGCGACCACCTCATTGGCTGGCAAAACGACCGCCACGCCTACCGCTATTGTCATCACTTTGACGATCAGCAGATCACCGACCTGGTGCGCGGCGTGCGTACGTTCTACAAGAGCGGCGAGGTCCCCGTGCGCGAGCTTGAGCGTTTCCATGCTGACGGTCGTAGCGGCGAGCTCAACCGCTATGTGATTCTCAAGCGTCTGTAGGCACCGACGACTCGCCGCCGAGCTGTACCGCATCTTTAGAGCAAACTATGCCCACCCTTTTTCAACCCATTGACGGAACGCGCAGCTATGCGTTCCACACTTATGACCAAGGAGCCTCATGGGAGCCGTCCACGTTCGCACGCCTAAGAACTTTGTGCTCGAAGAGCGCCTGGAGCGCTACGCCGATGCGATTGAGACGAATCCCGAGGCCTATGCCGGAGATTGGCGCGAGGCCTGTGCGCCCGCAGGCGGCAAGCCCTTCGAACACCTTCACCTGGATCTGGGCTGTGGCAAGGGAACGTACCTTGTAGAGCGCGCGGCCCACGAGCCAAACACGCTCTTTATCGGCATGGACCAGGAGCCCATCTGCATCGCCTATGCCGCGCAGAAAATCTGTGAGCAGGAACTGACCAACGCACTCGTCCTGCCCCGAGGCGCCGCATCGCTGCCGCAGCTGTTTGCCGCAGGCGAGCTCGATGCCATCACCATTAACTTTCCCACGCCGCAGCCCAAGGCCAAGTACGCCAAAAAACGACTCGTCCATGTCGACCATCTGATGCTCTACCGCCCGCTCCTTGCAGCCGGCGCCACCGTCACGCTGCGCACCGACAGCAAGCCATTGCGCGATTACGCCCTGGGACAGTTTGCCGCGGCCGGCTACGACACACTTTGGGTAAGCGACGACGTTCGCCGCGACCATCCCGAGCATCCCGAGACCGAATATGAATGCCGCACGCGCGAGATGGGTGCCGTCGTCTATGGCATTTGTGCCACACCCGGCGCGCAGCCCAGCGATGAACAGCTCACGACGGGCCGCATGCAGGAGCAAAGCCTTGCCTGCTACCTGCCCGAAAACCTCGATGAGCTCACCTATGTACCTCTGGGCATGGAAGAGGCCGTCGAGAACTTTAAAAACCGCGCCCGCAA
>CAMQHB010000009.1:0-32326 GCA_947001545.1 uncultured Collinsella sp. | reverse complement strand
GCTTGAACTGAGAAGGGGGAGGCCTCGCGGCCTCCCCCTTTTTTGCGTTTACGGGCTTTTTGTCTCACATAGTAGCTGTGTTTTATAACCCTCGTTTGTCGCATCTTCTGTGAACGGGCTACAATAACTTAGTCTGTGCGATATGGAGGTGAACATGGCTGAAGCTGGTATCGGCGTTGATATCGTCGAGATTTCCCGTATGAAATCAATTCTTGAAAAGACGCCGTCGTTTGCTCGGCGTGTGTTTACCGAAGAAGAGCGTGCGTATTGCGATGCATCATCGCGTCCCGCTGCTCACTATGCGAGCCGCTTTGCTTCGCGCGAGGCGGTGCTTAAAGCTCTCGGCACGGGTTTTAGTCAAGGCGTGGGTCGCAAGGATGTTTCGGTAACGCGTGATAAACTCGGCAAACCGAAGGCGCTGCTTTCGGGCCGTGCACTCGAGATCGCTCATGAGCTGGGTGTTGTTGAGGTCGCTCTTTCCATTACGCTTACAGGAGACTTAGCCGTTGCAAATGCCATCGCGATTACCGAAGATGCTCGGCCTAAGCCAAAAGATGAAAAGGTGAGCACTAAGAAACGCGTTGCGCAGACATTTAAAGAGGCTCGCTCTGTTTTAGATGAGCTTGAGCAGCTGCAGAATTCAGCATTGACGGAGCACCTGGGCGATGCTTCGCAAGATACGCTAGGAGCATAGATGAAACCGGTTTTGAGTACCGAAGAAGTCGTTCGTCTCGAGGATATCATCGAACGCGAAGGGACTTCGAAGGCCGAGCTTATGGAGCTCGCGGGTGAGTTTGCCGCCAACGAGATCTTGAAGCTCAATCCCGATCGGGTTCTCGTTCTGGTCGGTTTTGGTAATAATGGCGGCGACGGTTGGGTTGCCGCCGATATTCTGAGCCATAAGGGTGTGGACGTCGATATCGTTTCTCCGGTTGAGCCGGATGAGATTCCTGCTGCTCTGGCACGTCATGTTGCTCGTCGTACTGCCGGCCGCGATGTGCACGTTTGCGTCGGCCCCTCGCGTGATGAACTCGAGGTTTTGATCGATAAGGCCGATGTTGTTGTCGATGCCATTTTTGGTACCGGTTTTCACGGGAATCTGCGTGCGCCGTTCTCCATCTGGATTCCTACGGTCAATGAATGCGCCGACTGTGTCGTATCCATTGATGTCCCCTCGGGCCTGAATGCCGAGACGGGCGTTGTTGATGACGACTGCATTCGTGCCGAGCATACGGTGACGATGATTGCGCCCAAGATTGGTTTGTATAGCGCCGATGGCCCTGAGTATGCTGGCGATTTGATCTGCGGCAATCTTTACGACCGTCTTGACGAGGTCATCGATGATGTCGACCACGCCGCCGAGATTGTCGAGCCCGGTGACTTAGTTGAATACTTTGCTCCACTACCTACGAATATCGATAAGTATTCCCGTGGCTCTGTGCTTATTGTCGCCGGATCTGCGCAATATCCTGGTGCTGCCATTATGGCGGCCAAGTCTGCAGCTCGCGCGGGTGCTGGTTACGTGGCAGTTGCGGCTCCTGACGCCTGCGCCAATCTTATTCGCATGGCACTTCCTTCGATTCCCGTCTTTGCTATTCCGTCTGATTCCCGCGGCTCCTTTGGCGCCGCTGCGCGCATGACGGTGTGCGAGATTGCAAAGAAGTACAGCTGCGTACTGTGCGGTCCTGGTATGACGACATCTGCCGGCGCTATGCAGGTGGTTTCGGGCTTGCTCGAGCTTGATGTGCCGCTTATTTTGGACGCCGATGCACTCAACTGCCTTGCTAAGATTGCCATTGACGGTATTGATAGTAACCCCGAGATGTATCGTCGCGAGCAGCCGTTGGTTATGACGCCGCACTATCGTGAGCTTTCGCGTCTGGTTGCCGGAGACGAGGTGAACGACCTTGGTACCGCGATTGCAGCCGCGCAGAAGGTTGTCTGGGCTGCAGGCTCCGACAACCTGGTGGTCATTGCCAAGGGGCCGACGACGGCTATCTGTGGCGTTGAGCGTGTACTGCTGCCGCTCTCGGGTCCGGCTTCTCTGGCAACTGCCGGTTCGGGTGATGTTCTCGCGGGTATTTTGGCCGGCACGCTTGCCACCATGCGCGACGAGATGGATCGTTGGGAGTTGCTGTATTCGTACGCCGTCGCACTTCACAGCTACGCCGGTTTTGCCGCGGCGACGGAGTATGGTGAGAAGAGCGTTATCGCGACCGATCTTATCGACTTGATCGGTCCTGCCATGGAGCTGGCGGCAAAGGATGCGCTCGAAGATCTGGGAATCATGGACGAAGGGTCGGATGACTAATCATGAATAAAGCCGATTTGACGCGCTGGTCCTGGGTCGAGATCGACCGTGGGGCGCTCCGTCGCAACACGAGGGCCTATAAGAACTTGCTGAATCCACGTCAGCGCCTGTGCTGCGTGGTCAAGGCCGATGCTTATGGTCATGGAGCTGTTGAGTGCGCCAAGATCATGTATTCGGCCGGTGCCGACATGTTTGCCGTGGCGACGGTTAACGAGGGCGTTGAGCTCCGACAGGGCGGGATTACGAAGCCCATCCTCATCCTAAGCGAGCCGCCTATCGAGGCCATTCCGACGTTGCTCGAGTTTGATATCATGCCTTCGGTCTATACGTCTGACTTTGCTCTTGCGTATGGCGAATGTGCCGTCGCGGCGGGCAAGGTGGGCAAGTATCATCTCGCCATCGAGACAGGTATGAATCGTATCGGCGTACACTACACGCAGGTGCTCGACTTTGTGCGCGGTATTAATTTCCATCGCGGTATTCAGTGCGACGGCGTATTTACGCACTTCGCCACGGCCGATGAACCTTCGGGCTGGGACTACAAACTGCAGTGTCAGCGCTTTACCGAGGCCGTTCAGGCCATTAAGGATGCGGGCTTTGAGTGCGGTATCGTGCACTGCGCCAACACGCCGTCCTCGATGCTCGACCCCTCGATGCATTTTGATATGATTCGCGCCGGCGTTGGCTTGTATGGCATGCAGCCGTGCGAGCTGAGTGGCCGCGTGATGCAGCTTGATCCCGTTATGAGCGTCCATGCGCGCGTGACGCGTGTGGCACACCCTGCGATGGGTGAGGGCGTGGGCTACGGCTTTACCTACCGCGTACCGCGCACGCGCGTTCAGATCTGCACGCTGCCGATCGGTTATGCCGACGGCCTATCGCGTACGCTTTCCAATCGTATGGATGTGCTGTATCGCGGCGAGCGCGTGCATCAGGTTGGCAATATCTGCATGGACCAGTTTATGGTCGCCATTCAGTCCAACCCGGCACACGAGATTCCCGAGGCCGAGTATGGTGACGAGATGATTATTGTCGGCCGCGATGGCGATGCCGAGATCACTATGGACGAGATGGCCCGACTGCGCGGAACGATTAACTACGAGGTCGCCTGCGGCTTTGGCATGCGCCTCGACAAGGTCTACGTGTAGGAGTCGCCATGGGCGTCATGCACATCCCCGGCCATACCCATCAGGCACCACGTGAGGTCGCACTCGAGGAGATCGAGGCCGTTCTGGGCGATTGTCACCTCTGCCAGCTCTACCAGTCGCGTCACAATATCGTGTTTGGCGTGGGAAACCCCCGCGCTCGTGTGATGTTTATTGGCGAGGCGCCGGGCCGCAATGAGGATTTGCAGGGCGAGCCCTTTGTGGGGGCGGCAGGCGAGGACCTCAACGGCATTTTGTCGCTGGCGGGGCTCAAACGCGAAGACGTCTACATTGCCAATGTGCTTAAGTGCCGCCCGCCGGGAAACCGCAATCCGCGTCCCGAGGAAGTGCTGGCTTGCTCGCCGTTTTTGCGTGAGCAGATTCGAAGCATCTGGCCCGATATCATCGTGACGCTCGGCAACCCCGCGACGCACTTTGTGCTTAAGACCGAGATTGGCATTACTAAGCTGCGCGGTAGGTTCCACCAGATGGGGCATTTTGTAGTAATGCCCACGTTCCATCCGGCAGCAGCGCTGCGCAATCCGGCGTGGCAGGAGCTGTTGGAGGAAGACTTTAAGATGCTGGGCGACTATCTGGAGCGACATCCCGCACCAGAGGACGCCTCGGAATAATAAGGAGCATATATGTCCCTGGAGCGCCTGGGGGTAGGTACTTACAAAACGACTTGCGCTGCCGATACGGAGTACTTTGGCGAGCTAATTGCACCGTGCCTTGAGGACGGCGATGTGCTCATCCTGACCGGCGGCCTGGGAGTGGGCAAAACTCACTTTACCAAGGGCGTCTCGCGCGGGCTGGGCGATGAGCATATGGTTACGAGCCCTACGTTTGCGCTCATGGCCGTTCACGATCAAGGTCGTATTCCGCTGTTTCACTTTGATCTATACCGCCTGGAGCATGCCTACGAGCTCGAGGATACGGGCATTTTCGATGTGCTGGGCTATGAGGGTGCTTGCCTGCTGGAATGGGGCGAACAATTCCAGGACGAGCTGACGGATGAGTATCTTTCGGTGACGCTCAAGCGTGATGAGGGCGACAGCGATGTGCGAACGATAACGCTTGAGGCGCACGGTGACCGCGCAATGGAGCTTTCCCATTTGATTGATAAGGCTGTACAAGATGAGCTTGCATAACGACAACGCGCTGGTGGTGGCGCTCGATACCTCGACCGACATGCTTGCCTGCGCGGCAAGCTGGATTGATGGGCAGACGGGCGAGACGAAGCTCGTGAGTGGCGACCACATGTGTCGCCGTCACGCAAACGTTGAGCTCGTGAATACCGTTGATGGCGTGCTGGCTCAAGCCGGTCTGGATCGCAGCGATGTTGGTTGCTACGTGGTCGGCCGCGGCCCGGGGTCGTTTACGGGTGTGCGCATCGGCATCTCCACTGCCAAGGGCCTCGCGCGCGGTGCCAATGTTCCGCTGCTGGGCGTGTCGACGCTCGACGCTTGCGCTTGGACGGCGTGGAAGGCTGGCGTGCGCGGCAAGCTTGGTATCTTGGCCGATGCTATGCGCGGTGAGGTATATCCGGCGCTGTATATGCTGGTCGATGAGGGTCTCGAGCGTCAATTTGAGCGCGAACACGTGGTCAAGGCCGCCGTGGCGCTCGATGAGTGGCGCCAAGCAGCGGACTGGGACCAGGTTCAGCTGACCGGTGACGGTCTCGTGCGCTATGGCAAGCTGCTGGGTGAGGACGAGACCGCCCGCTGCGTGGAGCGCGACCTGTGGTGGCCTTCGGGCGAGGGCTTGCTGCTCGCGCACGCTGCGGGTGACGGCGATCCGGCCCGCGTCTTGCCGATTTACACGCGCCTTTCGGATGCCGAGGAAAACGAGCGCAAGCGTCTTGGTCTTGCCGAGAGTGCGCAGAGCGAAATTACGGGTGTTGCCGATGAGCTCGCCGGTCGTCATCTGCAGTTCCGTCCCATGGGCGCGGCGGATGCCGAGGGCGCGAGCGCGCTGGAGGCTGCCTGCTTTGAAGGTGCCGGACACGAGGCGTGGACGCCGGGCATGTTCCTGTCCGAACTGGGCGAGGACGTCGCTGCGCCGCGTAGTTGGTGGGTGGCACACGACGACGGCAAGCTGCTGGGGCTTGCCGGCGGTATGGTCGTGGACGGTGATGTGCAGATTCTGGATGTCGCCGTCGACCCGGCACATCGCCGCGAGGGCATTGCCCGCAAGCTGCTGTCGCACGTGAGCTATGATGCCCAGATGCTCGGCTGCACCACGGCTTCGCTCGAGGTCGAGGACGGTAACGAGGGAGCGATCGCGCTTTATAACGCTCTGGGCTTTACCGAGGCAGGACGGCGCCTCGGCTACTATGGTGCCGGCAAGGATGCCATCGTCATGACGGCTCCGCTGCCCCTGGTGCTTCCGGTCGACAATGCTTCGCCCGAGCCGACGGCGGCAGAGCAGCGCGTATGGCCGCTGCCTGCGCCTGGGCGCTCCGAGGGGGAGCGTGCCGAAATTGAGCGCCGCCGCCTAGTGCTCGCTATCGAGAGTTCCTGCGACGAGACGGCCGTGGCGATTATCGATGCGGATGGCAATATGCTGGCCAACCAGGTGTCGACACAGATTGATTTTCATGCCCGCTTTGGCGGCGTGGTGCCCGAGATCGCCTCGCGCAAACACGTTGAGGTGATTGTGAGTGTCGTGGATGCGGCGCTCGAGGATGCCGCAGCATCGCTTGGTCTTGAGGGTGGAGCCATTGCCCCCAGCGAGCTTGCCGCCGTGGGCGTGACACAGGGTCCGGGCCTGGTGGGCGCCCTCGTGGTGGGCGTTGCCTTTGCCAAAGGCTTTGCCTACGCTGCCGGTAAGCCGCTCGTATGCGTCAACCATCTGGAGGGGCACCTGTTTGCCAACTTGCTGGCGCAGCCCGACCTCAAGCCGCCGTTCATCTTCACGCTTGTCTCGGGCGGGCACACCATGCTCGTGCACGTGAAGGCATGGGGCGACTACGAGGTACTTGGTGAGACACTCGACGATGCTGTGGGCGAGGCCTTCGACAAGGTAGCCAAGGCGTTGGGTCTGGGCTATCCCGGTGGCCCCATCATCTCCAAGCTGGCCGAGACGGGCAATCCCCGCGCGATCGATTTTCCTCGCGCGCTTAACAGCAGGGGAGATTATCGTTTCTCGCTTTCGGGTCTTAAAACGGCCGTGACGCTCTACATCGAGCAGGAGACCAAGGCCGGGCGCACGATTCACCTGCCCGATCTGGCAGCTTCGTTTGAGGCAGCTGTCTTTGACGTGCAGTACAAGAAGGCCAAAAACGCATTGCACGCTACCGGATGCAAGGAATACTGCATCGGTGGCGGCGTCTCGGCTAATCCGCATCTGCGCGAGATGATGATCAAGAAGCTTGGGCGTCAGGGGATTCGCGTAACGGTGCCGCCCTTGTCTGCCTGTACCGATAACGCAGCCATGATCGCGGAGGTCGCCCGCCGTAAATTCGACCGAGGTGAAATCTCGCCGTTCGACGCCGACGCCGATCCGAACATGACGCTGTAGCTGGTACGGCGCGGTCCCCGGACGGAGGGGCCGGATATAAGGTTTCCTGCTCTACAGTCCTGCGCAAGACGAAGGCCACATTAAGTGGCCTTCTTTGCGTGCGGAACTCGCGATAAACCTTATATCCGGCCCCTCCGTCCGGGGACCTTTCTGTGTCGATATAGCTTCTGAGCTGGTTTGGCGTCGACAACGTCCAGCAAAGTTAACAAGCCAGTGTCGAATTTCCGGCGTTCTTTAGCTGAAAGAAAAAAGTTGGTGTGCGGAGCTTTGCTCCGCATTTGGGATGGGAGCCCCTGAGAGCCGCGGGAGCCGGGCGGCGCATATGAACTTTATCGCGAGTTCCGCACGCAAAGGAAAGCACTTAATGTGCTTTCCGTCTTGCGCAGGACTGTAGAGCAGGAAAGTTCATATGCGCCGCCCGGCTCCCGCGGCTCTCAGGGGCATCTCTCATGCAAAAACTGTCGTGAGGTAAAGTCCGAGGTCAGTGGCGTTTTATACCGAGAAATCAAAAAAAGTTGAAAATTCATTACAAATTTGCGTTGACTTTAGGTAACTAAAGTTTCATACTCCTTTTCAACCACTGGGGGATGTGAACACGCACGGATCGTTCGCATCATGATTGAAGAGGATTTCTTAGACATGTTCACGCATCAGCTAAACATTATCAGCGTAGTAATTATCTGATGCGGGTTAGCACATACAGCTAGCCCGTACGATAACGGGCGGCTGATGAAGATGAGGGCCGTCGAGCGCAACCGACGACCCTCATTTTTTATGTCTAGGAAGTTCTTTTTAGAGGAGGAAATGTAATGAACGGAGTTTTGCTCATGGTTGTGGCCGCGGCGGTGCTCGCCTGCGGCTATCTGGGCTATGGCCGATGGCTGGCCAACAAGTGGGGCGTTGACAAAGAGGCCCTCACGCCGGCCAAGCGCATGAAGGACGGCAACAGCTTCTCGCCCGTCTCCGCCTTCACCGCGTTCTCGCACCAGTTCAGCTCGATCTGCGGTGCTGGCCCTGTCACGGGTACGATCGTCGCCATGGCCTTCGGCTGGCTGCCCGTCGTGCTCTGGGTCCTCGTCGGCGGCATCTTCTTTGGCGCCGTCCACGACTTTGGCGCCCTGTACGCCTCGATGAAGAACAACGGCAAGTCGCTCGCTCAGCTCATCGAGAAGTACATCGGCAAGACCGGCCGTCGCCTGTTCCTGCTGTTCTGCTGGCTGTTCTGCATCATCGTCATCGCCGCCTTCACCGACATGGTTTGCAAGACGTTCATGTTCACCCCGGCCGTTGACGCTTCTGGTGCTGCTACCGGTGCCATCGACTTCACCAAGTCCTATGCCGCCGGCTGCGCTGGTACCATCTCCATCCTGTTCACCTTCGTCGCTATCGCCTTTGGTTGGGCCCAGAAGAAGTTCAACCTCACCGGCGCTGCCGAGTTCGTCACCGGCGTGGTCCTCATGGTTCTCATGTTCGCCGTCGGTATGCAGTTCCCGGTCTACCTGGATAAGTTCCAGTGGTTCGCCGTCGTCATGGTCTACCTGGTCTTCGCTGGCGCTATGCCCATCCAGATGCTCAAGACTCCGCGTGACTACCTCACTTCCATCATGATGATCGTCATGATCGTCTGCGCTGTCCTCGGCATCGTCGTCCTGGGCGTCAACGGTCAGGCCACTATCACCGCTCCGGTCTTCACCGGCTTCTCCACTGCCTCCGGCATGATGTTCCCGGTCCTGTTCGTCTCTGTCGCTTGCGGTGCTCTCTCCGGTTTCCACAGCCTCGTTTCTTCCGGCACCTCTTCTAAGCAGGTCGAGAAGGAGCAGGACGCCGTCAAGGTCGGTTACGGCGCCATGATCGTCGAGTCCTTCGTCGGCATCCTTGCCATCATCGTCGCCGGCATCATGTTCTCCGACATGAACACCGCCGGTACCGGCGCCCTCAACGCCGGTGTCGCTTCCACCCCGTTCCAGATCTTCGCCGCTGGCATCTCCCGCGGTATGCAGGCCTTCGGTGTTGACGGCACGCTTGCTACCGTCTTTATGACCATGAACGTCTCCGCTCTGGCCCTGACCTCGCTCGACGCCGTCGCCCGCATCGCCCGCACCTCGTTCTCCGAGTTCTTTGCCGAGACCAACGACGCCCTGGCCATCGAGTCCAAGGCCGGCTACATGAAGGTCCTCGGCAACCCCTGGTTCGCCACGGTCGTCACCCTGCTTCCCGGTCTCGCCCTCGCTTTTGGTGGCTATGCCAACATCTGGCCGCTCTTTGGTGCTTCCAACCAGCTGCTCGGCGGCATGACCATGATCACCCTCGCTGTGTTCTGCAAGTGCACCGGCCGCAAGGGTTGGATGCTCTACGTGCCCGTCGCCTTCCTGCTCTGCTGCACCTTCACCTCGCTGGTCCAGAGCGCCATGGGCTGCATGGCCGCTGTCCAGGCCTACGGCTTCTTCGGCACCATCCCGGCTACCGCCACCACGGCCGCCGTCTCCGTCGCCGCCACCAAGGGCCTGCAGCTCGTCTTTGCCGTCCTGCTGATGGTCCTGGGCCTCATCGTCGCCGTCAACTGCCTCAAGGAGTTCTTCGGCAAGGAGGCTGGCTCCATGCCTGATGAGGAGCCCGAGTGGTCCGAGATGGGCAAGGCCGAGTACGGTCGCGCCGCTGCCGCCGAGGCTCCCGCTGACGCCGAGGCCGCCAAGGCCTAGTCAGCTTGATGGACTAACCGTTCCATCCATATGACTCGGAAAGATCGGGTCCGCGACTTCGCGGGCTCGGTCTTTTTTTCATGCGAAAGCGGGTGACGCTCGAGTGTTCTCGCAGATGTTTTGCGTGGATAAGGGCGCGCGTTGTACCATATAGACGTATATGTGTACATATGAAAGGGGCCCCGTGGCCAAGACGGTATATTCCGATAATCAAAACAATGTCGATGCTTTGGCTGAGCGCCTGAGCAGCCAGACGTCGCTTTCTGCTGAGCGTGCCAAGCTGGTTGCCTACGACCTGCTTTGCCGCAAGGCGCTCAAGATTAAGTCGAGTGCGCTGGCGCAGATTTTCCGCTCCGTCGATAAGGAATGCGACACAAAGTCGATGCGCGATGAGCTTATCGCGGCAAAGATCGTGACCAAGATCGAGGGTAGCGGCATTAACGGGCGCCCGGCGTTCTATACCATCAATGCCGAGATCCGCGATGTCCAGGAGCAGCCTGCCGAGTCCGTCGAAGATTTTGTCGTCGAGGATTCCGCTGACGTGCCTGCTGTGGAAGAAGCTGCTCCGCGTGAGCATGTCGATACCGATGAGTTGCTCGATGAGAACGTCGTGCGTGCCTTTACGGCCAAGGCAGGACGCGGCGGTTTTGGCGGGGGTGGCAAGCGCGATGCGCAGCGCCGCGCCCAGCAGGAGCGCTTCCGTCGCGCCGTTGCTCGAAAGGGTGAGACGGATGCTGAGGCTGTTGAGACCGAGGTTGCTGCCGAGTCGCAGAAGCCCGCGAGGGAGCAAAAGCCCGTGGAGGCCCAAGAGCCCAAGCGTCGTCGCGGTGCTCACTTTAAGACTGCACAGCAGGATGCCGCGCGTGAGGTTGAAGAGTCTTCTGAGGTTGCAGACGATGTTGAGGGGTCTGCCAAGAAGGCTCCGGGTTCGTGTCGTCCCGGCCGCGGTTTTGCGGGACGCGCGTATCCCGTAAAGCATCAGGAGAAGGGCGAGTCGGTTTCGACCACCCAGGACGAGAAGGCCGTTGAGCCGGAGGCTCGCGAGCAGAAGCCTGTTGAGCCGCAGCTTGAGGTTGATGCCGAGGCCAAGGGCCATCAGCCTACTGATGAGCAGACGGAGCAGGACGCATCGAGCAAGCCTCGCCGCCGTCGCCATCGTGGGGGCCGCAGTTCCCATGCCGAGACTGCGGCCGAGAAGACCACGCCGCAGGACGAAGATGCGAAGGCCGAGGTTTCTTCGGGGCAGCCTAAGCGCCAGCCGGCGAAGGAGAGCAAGTCCGTTCGTCCGCAGAAGCAGGCGTCTATGCCGAAGCACGAGCGCAATTCCCAGGGCGATTCTAAGCGCAAGTCTCAGAAGAAGCCGGAGTCTGCCGCAGCAGATACTGCTGCCCAGCAGCCCAAGTCGTCCGTCCACGGCGAGGTCTCGGCGTTTGCCCTTGCCCGCGTTTTAGGCAGGCAGCTGCTCAAGGTTGTCCCTACGCCTACGGCGCTCTCTAAGATCAAGGAGCAGCAGACACAGATCGTAAAGGTCGAGGGCAAGGACGGCAAAAAGGCTCCGCAGCGCACTCAGCACAACGAGATGTCCAACCGCAAGATTGCCGAGGAAATCGCAATCATCCAGGCTTGGATCGAGCAGAACCGAGGTGCCGATACACCGGTTGCCTCGCGCCGCCAGCGTGCCTACCAGATCTTTAACGACGAGAAGGCTTTTGACGGCAAGCACGGTGAGCGCTTGATCAGGAGTATGACCGAAAAGGGCATCAGCATGCAGGCGATCAAGGTCGCCCCCAATCGCCCCGTGCACTTTACGGGCTTCTTTACGCTGGGCGCCGACAAGCCGTTCATTATGGTCGAGAACCTGGACACCTACGACGAGATCGTCAAGCTGCTGCGTGGCCGCAAGCACGCCAAGCTCTTTGGCATCAAGGTGGGCGGCGTGATTTTTGGCGGCGGATGCAAGGCGAGCGTCTCGCATGCCCTGGACGATTATCTGGCTGAGATTGGCTATCGCTTTAACTACGTCTACTACGTAGGCGACATCGATCGCGAGGGCGCGCGCATTGTCGAGCAGGCTCGCAATGCCAATGTGGTTGAGATTCGCCTGCATGCCGGCATGTACCGTGCCATGCTCGCCGAGCATAAGCGTCGCGTGAAGGCCGGCGGCGAGTGCGAGCCCGCGGCTGCCAACCAGGGCGTGCCGCAGAACCTGGCGGCGACGATCAAGGATCTGCCCATGGTTACGCGCGTGCAGTTCCGCAACGTGCTGCGCGAGGGCGGGCGCATTCCGCAGGAGATTCTGATGACCGCAGACTATCGGGATGGCGACTCGGGAAGCTTCGACCGCATGCTCAACAACTAGGGCGTTCGGCCCCGGGAGAGCGGGGGCACCGGCTTAGGTTTCCTGCTCTACAGTCCTGCTCACGACGGAGGCCACATTAAGTGGCCTCCTGTTCGTGCGGAACTCGCGATAAACCTAAGCCGGTGTCCCCGCTCTCCCGGGGCCTGTGGTTACCTGGTTGTTGCATGCGGCTCGCTTTTCGGAACTGGGCTGATATTTTCTTGATGTTAGGCGCTCTTGGTCCTAATGGGCTTGGGGCGCCTTCGCGTTTCCTCGGCTTCGCACCCTTGCGGGTTCGAATCCCTCCGCTTGCCCACATAAAAGCGCCCTGGGCCGTTATGGGCTCAGGGCGCTCAGTTTTAATGGCTGGGACGGAGGGATTCGAACCCCCAACAGCCGGCACCAAAAACCGGAGTTCTACCGTTGAACTACGTCCCAATGTGTGGCGTTGCCCAAAAGCAACTCGTTTAGTTTACCTAATCTGCGAGGGCATCGCAAACGCCGTCGAGCAGGCGTACGGCGAGTGTCTGCGCGTCGCTGGCCGTGAAAGTGCCGTTGTAGCGCGTCATGCCCGTGAGCTCAATGCGAATGCGAGCCGGCTTCTGCTGCGCGGCGACATTGGCAGTGCGGATGCGCTGGGCCAGGTTGTGACACTCGGCGAGGGCAATCGTGGCGCGCGGTGCGGCGTCGGCGGGCAGCTCGTCGCTTGCGATTTCGAGCACCAGGTCAACGTCGGTTGGGACCTCGGAGTCGCAGAGCATCATGCCGCTGTTGTCGGTCGTTGCCGTGGCGATATTCCACATGCGCGACGCAACACTGCGCGCGATGGGGTCCTCGCCGATAACGGCAATCTGGAAGCGCTCGAGCACGTTGGCGGCGCGAGCAAAACCGATGCGGGACTCGGCTTCGGTGACCGAGGGCTTGCCCTCCCACACATGGTGCAGGCGGTTGATGTAGGCGTAGGTGTCCTGGAAGGCCATGCCGTCGGCAAACAGGCCGACATTTTCCTGGAACTGCTGCAGGGCGGCCTCGGTATGCGGACCAAAGTAGCCGTCGTCTTCGCCACAGGCAAAGCCCAAAACGTTGAGAGCGCGCTGCAGGGCCTGCACATCGGCGCCATGGAAATTGGGCATGCGCAGATAGAGGGTGCGGTCGCCCAGCTTATACGAAGCGTCTACAAGGGCGCTCCAACAGGGGATATCGACGGCATGACCGGCAGCAAGGCCGCTGTCGAGCCTGAAGGTGCTGACGGCCTGCTCAGTGGTGGCTCCAAAGTACTTGTCGGTGACTTCGGCGGCATCAATCGTGTAGCCGAGCTGCAGGAGACGAGACTGCACGTCCTCGACGGCTGCTCCTTGCATGCCCGTTGTAATAGGTTCCATGAACGAACCCCTTTCGGCGTACCATTCGTACTATTTGAGCGTCTGTCGGATAGACAACGCAAAGGGATGCATAAACATGCACTCAACAGTGTAGCAAGTTGTGCCTAAATACGCTGCTGACAGGTTTTATAACCCCCGTTAGTTAAGGCGCTCCACAAAGAAATCTGCCATGGAGAGGAACAGCTCGCGTGCGTGCGGATCAAGCTCAACGTTCTCGATGGCCGCTTTGGCCTTAGCGGTCAGGTCGAGCGCGTAAGTGTGGGCGTAATCGATAGAGCCGGTCTCCTGGAAGATCTCCACGGCGCGTGCGAGCTGCGCGGGATCATCGGTGCCCGAGGAAAGAATCGCCTCGACCTCGTCGTGGTGGCGCTCATCAGAGAGGGCGTGTACGGCGACAAGCGTGCGCTTGCCCTCGGTGATGTCGGTGCGGAAGTCCTTGTTGGCGGCTTCCTTAGTGCCGACAAGGTTGAGCAGGTCGTCCTGAATCTGAAAGGCAAGGCCTGTGTGTAGGCCAAAGGCGCGCAGCGCTCCGATTTGCTCATCGCTGCCGCCGCCGATAATGGCTCCGGCGGCAAGCGGCGTGGCTCCGCTGTAAAACGCGGTCTTGTGCGTCGCCATGTCCAGGTAGTCATCAACCGAGATATCAAAGCGCCCGTCACGGACCCAACCCAGGTCGAGTGCTTGACCCTCAATGGTGCGGACGATCATCTCGGTAAGCTCGTGGAGCACGCGCAGCTTCACGTCGGACTCCAGCGTAGGGTCGTCGAGAACCGTCTTGGTGACCATGGTGAGCGCCAGGTCGCCACAATTGATGGCAAGGCCCGTGCCCTCGGTAAGGTGCATACAGGGCTTGCCTCGACGAAGCTGTCCGTTGTCGGCGATGTCGTCGTGGATCAGCGCGCCCGACTGGAAATGCTCGATAGCTGCCGCGGCGCTGCGGGCGCTCTCAAAGCTGCCGCCCACTGCGGTTGCGGCGAGCATGCAGATAAGCGGGCGGTGGCGCTTGCCGGCGTTGGCCGTAAAAGCCGAGAGCGGCGCGTACAGGTAGCGCTCGATATCGGCAGAGGTCGCCTGTCCGTCAAAGAACGTGGCCAGATAGTCGTTAATCTGGTCAAAGTGTTGGGCTAAAAAGCTGGTAAACGGACTGGACACGGGTTCTCGCATTCTTTCTGAGGTTGCATTGATGCAATATGCAGACAACATATTGCCACATCAGGGCGTTTGGCGCGGCAGTTTTGGCGATTTAGGACAACGGGCGTGCGTTTGATGGAGTGTGCCTAAATCAGCCTAAAATGCTCGAGCGCCGCAACGACACCGTCGTGATCGACGGTGTCGGTCACGTAATCGGCCTTATCCTTGAGATAGTCTGGTGCGTTGCCCATGGCGATACCGACATCGACGGCGTTCATCAGCGAGATGTCATTGCTGGCGTCGCCAATGCCGTATACGGTTCCGTGGTGGGGATCGAGGGCGTCGAGTACAGACTGGATGCCCCCGCGCTTCGTGCATTCGCGGGGCGAGATTTCGGTTACCTCGAGTTCGAGCTCGTTAAAGCACAGCAGCGGCTCAAGTGTCTTATCTTGAGCGATGTGGTTGGCGAGCGATGTAGACATCAAGATCTTGTAGACACTGTAATGTTGCAGCTGCGTGACTGCGTCGCCCAGGGTGCGCGCGTATCCGGGGGCATCGGGGGCATCGGCACTCATGCGCACGACGCCGTTGAGGCCCTCAAAGCGGATGACCTCGCCCGATTGCTCAAGATAGGGGGCAAGATGCTGCAGCATGCTGGGTGTCATCGACAGATCGCGAATTGCGTGTCCGTCGATCTCGGCGTAACCGCCCGCAAGACAGACGATGCCGGTCCAGGGCAGCTCAAGAAGTTTGGGGTGGATGCAGCTGAGGGTGCGCCCTGTGCAGATGAAGGCCATGTTGCCGTTGGCGACAAACTCGCGGATTGCCTGCGAAACCGCCTCGTTGGGATAGGGGGAGAGGTCCCGCTCGTCTTCGGGAAGGTCTTGGGCGAGCCTGGGGTCTTGCCAGGCGAGCGTTCCGTCGATATCGAAGAAGCAAATATCGCCGCGCTTATGGGCTGCGCTGGCGGCAGGGGAGGCCGAGGTGGTGGGCACAAATTCCGGCTCGAGGCCCATGATCTGGTCAAAATGCTCTTTAACGCGGGGAACGGAGATGCCGATAATCACCTGGGCGGTCTTGCCCGTAATGATGAGGCCCTTGGCGCCCACCGCGACAAACGACGCGTTATCTGCAACGATGGAAGGGTCTGCGACCTCGACGCGCAGGCGCGTGGCGCAGTTGGTTGCGCCCACGATATTGCCAACGCCACCTAAAAGCTGAATTACCCGCTCAGCGAGGACGTGATCTTGATCGGATCGACTATTGACCTCGTCATTGGGAGATTGCTCTTTGGCAAAGTCGCTTCCCGTTAAACAATCGATTGCCGCGCGATTGACGACATGATCCTCGCGGCCCGGAGTCTTAAGGTCATAGACCAAGATGAGTGCTCGAAAACTAACAAAAAAGATGAGGCTAAAGGCAAGGCCGATACCGAGCGCCAAAAGATAGGCACCGGCATGCGTGCGCATGAGCGGAATAAAGTTGAAGGCTGCCATCTCCATGAGGCCGCCCGAGAAGATGCCGACGATGCCAAAGAGATTCATGGCTGTGGCAAGGCAAGACGATAAGACGGCGTAGAGAAAAAAGAGCCCGGGGTGGGTGAACATAAAGAGAAACTCGAGTGGCTCGGTAACGCCGCAAACCACCGAGGCGATGATGGCGGGAACAAGGATGACCCTGAGGCCGGCGCGGCGCTCTGGTTTTGCGGTGGAGTAGAACGCGGCTGCGATGGCGGGAAGGCCAAAGAGCTTGACCCAGCCGGTGGCGGTAAAACCGGCCCACGGCGCAAGTTCATTAAGGGGGCGCGTGCTATGGGAGAGGATGGGGAGCAAGCTGCTCCACGTGGCGTAGATGCCGTCGTTAATGACCAGGTTGTCGTAGTAGATCGGCATGTAGAGCAGGTGGTGCAGCCCCATGGGCTCGAGCGCTCGCTCCAAAAGCACAAAGATGCCCACGCCAAAGGGGCCGACGCTCGTAAGTGCATGGCGCAGCGTTTCGGTCACAGCGTATACGAAGGGCACGATGGCGGCCGAGATGGCGGCAAGGGCGAACACGGCAAAAAAGCTGATGAGGTAGACCAGCGAGGAGCCCGAGAAGGTACCGAGCCAATCGGGAACCTTGGCATCGTAGAAGCGGTCATGGATGGCGACGACGGTTGCCGACACCGCCAGCGGGCCGATAATGCCGGTGTCGAGCGTCTTGATGCCGTCGATGATGGTGATGCCGCTGGCGGAGGTCAAAGACGACGGGTACTTAAGTCCAAGATTGTCTTCGCTCAGCTTAATGATTTCGCTCAAAAAGAAGCAATAGGCAAAATAGGCGACGAGAGCCTCGAGGCAGCAACGAGCCGGTTGTTTTTGGGCAAGGCCGATGGGCAGCGCTACGGCAAAAAGGAGCGGAAGTCGTTTAAAGACCGTCCACGAGCCGCGCTGAATGATAGTCCAAAAAACGTACCAAGGGGTTCCGTATACGGCGAGGTCGCCGACGATATCCGCAGACGTTGCGAGGGCGGAGACGCCGACCATAAGGCCCGATATGGAAAACAGCATGGCGGGCGCGAACATTGCCCCGCCAAAGCGTTGGATTTTTTGCAGCATGTTCTGCCTCCCGAATATCGAGGCGCGTTGCGCGTGGTGAAACGTTTAAACAATGGATTCATTGTAGAGGACCAGACGATTGTCGTACCGGCAGTTTTGATCGAAACCGGTTTGGGCGGGACAGAAACCGTCAACGGTTAAATCCTGTCGCTTTGCCGATAATCGGTTTAAACAACTTTAAGAAATGCTATCGTGCCTAACCATACATATTCATTAGAGGTGAAGTCATGCCAAAAGCGATTTACGAAGGAATCTACCGCGAGATCCGTTCGCGCATCATTAACGGGACTTATGCGTTTCAGGAGATGCTGCCAACCGAAGCCGAGCTGACCGCGGAGTTTGGCTGCACGCGCAATACCGTTCGACGCGCCTTGAGCATGCTGGCCGACCAGATGTTTGTGCAGCCTATACACGGCAAGGGCGTGCGCGTTATTTGGCTCAAGGGCGAAACCGACATGCTGGGCGCACTCGAGGAAGTCGAGTCGTTTGGCGAATTTGCAAAGCGCAACAATGCCGTCGCATCGACCGAGGTCAAGTCTTTTGAACATTTGATTTGCACTGAGCAGCTCTCTCGTCGCCTGGGCTTTAAGGTGGGCGAGGAGTTGATTCGCGTGGTGCGTGTCCGAAGCCTTAACGGCAATGCACGCCAAGTAGACCATGGTTACTTTTTGGAGTCAATCGCCAAGGGCCTGACGCCCGAGATCGCCGCAAAGTCAATTTACGACTATCTGGAGCACAAACGCGGCGTCAAGGTGATGGCGAGTCGCCGTACAGTGAGCGTCGAGCTTGCCAACGATGAGGACTGCAGCTATCTTGACCTCGGCAAATACAACTGTGTCGCCGTCATGGAGAGCCAGTCGTACACCTCGGACGGCATCTTGTTCGAGGTCACGCATGCCCGCACGCATCCCGAGATCTTCCATTACCGCGTCAACTCCAAGCGATAGCCGGCTAGCTCGCAGCCTGACGAGACTCATGCCCTCAAAGCGAAAACGCCCGGTCAAACCGACGATGCATCGGCTTGACCGGGCGTTTTCTCTGCATTTGATAACAAATAATTGTTTAAATACAAACTTGTCAAGTATCAAGTTGAAATTACCGTTCACCGAAGTTTTTCTACCGCTCTAGTAATACTTGTTCAAACAAGTAGCCAAATAGCGTATCGTACAAATCAGCAAAAGGGGCAAAGTCCCCGAGCCAATCTCCGAAGGCGGCGGCAAAGGGTGCCGCCACGGTGTGAAAGGGTGGATTGTAATGAAGAACGAAATGAGCAGAAGGCAGTTCCTGGGCTTTGCTGGTTCCGCGGCTGCGGTTCTTGGTCTGGGTCTCGTGGGCTGCGGTGGCTCCGCCGGCTCCGGCTCCTCTGCTTCTGGTGACGCTGCCGAGGTCTACTTCCTCCAATTTAAGCCCGAGGTCGACAAGGAGTGGAAGGAGATCGCCAAGGCGTACAAGGAGGAGAAGGGCGTCGAGGTCAAGATCGTGACCGCCGCCTCCAACACCTACGAGGAGAAGCTCAAGTCCGAGATGTCCAAGAGCTCCGCTCCGACCCTGTTCCAGGTCAACGGCCCCACCGGTCTTAAGAACTGGAAGGATTACTGCGCCGACCTGTCCGATACCAAGCTCCGCGGTGAGCTCATTGACGACTCCCTGGCTCTGCAGTCCGATGGCAAGGATCTGGGTATCGACTGGGTCCAGGAGAGCTACGGCATCATCTACAACAAGCAGCTGCTCGAGAAGGCTGGCTACAAGGCCGAGGACATCAACTCCTTCGACAAGCTGAAGGCTTGCGCTGACGACATCCAGGCCCGCAAGGACGAGCTTGGCGTTGAGGGTGCCTTCACTTCTGCCGGCATGGATGACTCCTCCAGCTGGCGCTACACCACCCACCTCGCCAACCTCCCGCTCTACTACGAGTTCGAGAAGGAGCACAACCAGGAGGACGACGAGATCAAGGGTGAGTATCTCGACAACTTCAAGCAGATTTTCGACCTGTACATCACCGACTCCACCTGCGATCCTTCGCAGCTTGCCTCCAAGACCGGCGACGACGCCACCAACGAGTTCGCAACTGGCAAGGCCGTCTTCTATCAGAACGGTTCTTGGGCCTACGCTGACCTCACCAAGGCCGGCATGACCGACGATCAGATTGGCATGATGCCCATCTACATCGGTGTCGACGGCGAGGAGAACCAGGGCCTGTGCTCCGGCGGCGAGAACTACTGGTGCGTCAGCTCCCAGGCTTCCGAGGATGCCCAGAAGGCCACCGAGGACTTCATGTATTGGTGCGTCACTTCTGACACCGCCACCAGCATCATCGCTGACAAGATGGGTCTGACTGCCCCGTTCAAGAGCGCTAAGGAGACCACCAACGTCTTCTCGCAGCAGGCCGTTGCCATGGCCAAGGACGGCAAGAAGACCGTCGCTTGGGACTTCGTTTACATCCCCTCTGAGGAGTGGAAGAAGAACCTCAAGCAGGCTCTGATTGCCTATGCTGCCGACAACAGCAAGTGGGACGGCGTCAAGAACGCCTTCGTCGATGGCTGGAAGACCGAGAAGGCTGCTTCCGAGTAAGCAGTTGCTGCCCAAGCTATCTGATTAGCGACAGGGGGCGGGCAGACGTTGGTTTGCCCGCCCCCTGCATATTGAAAGGACCCTTCTATGGGCAAAGCACTCAAGCGCTGGTGGCCGCTCTTTATGCTGCCCACGTGTCTGGCGTTTATGATCGGGTTCGTGATCCCCTTTATCCAGGGTTTCTATCTCTCGTTCTGCCAGTTTATTACCATCAACAACACGCACTTTGTCGGTATCGAGAACTACGTGCGCGCACTGTCCGATCCGCAGTTTGCCACATCGTTCTTCTTTACCGTGGCGTTTGCCTTCCTGTCGACGGTGCTCATCAACGTGATCGCCCTCGCCATCGCGCAGGCGCTCACCCGCAAAGCGCTCAAGGGCACCAACATCTTCCGTACGATCTTCTTTATGCCTAACCTGATCGGCGGCATCGTGCTGGGCTACATCTGGCAGATTCTGATCAACTGCCTGCTCTCCAACGTGGGCGCCCAGCTCATCGCCCTTAACTCTGCTGCTGGCTTCTGGGGCCTTATCATCCTGACCCTGTGGCAGCAGGTCGGCTACATGATGATTATCTACATCGCTGGTCTGCAGTCCATTCCGTCCGACTACATCGAGGCCGCCAAGGTCGACGGTGCCACGGCATGGCAGACGTTTTGGAAGGTTAAGATCCCTAACCTGATGCCGACCATCACCATCTGCCTGTTCCTGTCCATCACCAACGGCTTTAAGCTGTTCGACCAGAACCTCGCCCTTACCGGCGGCGCCCCCGCGCACTCCACCGAGATGCTCGCCCTGAACATCTACAACACGTTCTATTCGCGTGCCGGTATCGCATGGCAGGGCATTGGTCAGGCCAAGGCGGTTATCTTCTGCATCCTGGTCGTGGCCATCTCCATGATCCAGCTTAAGGCCACGAGGTCCAAGGAGGTGCAGCAGTAATGAAACGCGATAAGGTTATCAACCGCGCGCTCTCGATTTTCTTTACGATCCTGTCGCTCGCGTGGATCTACCCCGTGTTCATGATTGCGCTTAATTCTTTTAAGAAAGCGACCGCAATCAGCACCACCACGGCATTCGATCTGCTCACGCCCGAGACGTTCAACGGCCTCGCAAACTACATGCACGCCCTTAACGAGCAGGGCTTTGCCTCGGCATTTATGTACTCGCTCATCATCACGGTCACGTCGGTCGTGCTGATCTTGGTGTGCTGCTCCATGTGCGCTTGGTACGTGGTTCGTGTCAACAACAAGATCTCGAACTTCTTCTATTACCTGTTCGTGTTCTCGATGGTCGTGCCGTTCCAGATGCTCATGTTCACGCTGTCCAATTTGGCGGACCGCATCGGCTTCAACACGCCGTTCAACATCTGCTTTATCTACCTGGGCTTTGGCGCGGGCCTGGCGGTCTTTATGTTCGCCGGTTTTGTAAAGAACATCCCGCTCGAGATCGAGGAGGCGGCCATGATTGATGGCTGCAACCCGGTCCAGGTGTTCTTTAAGATCGTCCTTCCCATCATGAAGCCCACCTATCTTTCGGTCGGCATCCTCGAGACCATGTGGGTCTGGAACGACTATCTGCTGCCCTACCTTACGCTCGACTCCACCAAGTACAAGACCATTCCTATCTTGATCCAGTACTTCCGCGGCGGCTACGGCCACGTCGAGCTCGGCCCCATGATGGCCTGCATCATGATGGTCGTTATCCCCATCGTTATCATGTACATCCTCTGTCAGAAGTACATCATCGACGGCGTGGTGGCAGGTGCCGTCAAGGGCTGATGCCGTAACTGTTTTGCAAGTTTCTGCGGCGCCCCTCAGCGCGGCGCCGCATATCGAAAGGTAGAGACATGGCCGAGATCGTTCTCAAACATGTTCAGAAGGTGTATCCCAACAACGAGTCAAAAAAGAAGGGCTTCTTTGGCAAAAAGAAGAAGACCGAGGAGAAGAAGCACAACCTCAAGGTTACCGAGGACGGTGTGCTCGCTGTAGAGGACTTCAACCTCACCGTTCACGACCAGGAGTTCGTCGTCCTCGTTGGCCCCTCTGGCTGCGGTAAGTCCACGACGATGCGCATGGTCGCCGGCCTGGAGGACATTACCTCGGGCGATGTGCTCATCGACGGCAAGCGTGTCAACGACGTGGCGCCCAAGGACCGCGACATCGCCATGGTGTTCCAGAGCTACGCTCTGTACCCCAATATGACGGTGTACGAGAACATGGCATTTACGCTCGAGCTCAAGAAGGTTCCCAAGGACGAGATCGACCGCAAGGTTCGCTCTGCTGCCGAGATTCTGGGCATTACCGAGTACCTCGACCGTAAGCCCAAGGCGCTTTCGGGCGGCCAGCGCCAGCGTGTCGCTATCGGCCGCGCCATCGTGCGTGACCCCAAGGTCTTCCTGATGGACGAGCCGCTGTCCAACCTGGACGCCAAGCTTCGTAACCAGATGCGTGCCGAGCTCATTAAGCTGCGCCACGAGATCAAGGGCACGTTCATTTATGTTACTCACGACCAGACCGAGGCTATGACCCTCGGTGACCGTATCGTGGTCATGAAGGACGGCGTTGTCCAGCAGATCGCCACGCCGCAGGAGGTCTTCAACCATCCCGCGAACATCTTCGTCGCCGGCTTCATCGGCGTGCCGCAGATGAACTTCTTCGATGCCCAGCTGGTGCGCTCGGGCAACGGCTTTACCGTCAAGACCGAGGATATGAACGTGGCGCTCGCCCCCGAGACTTGCGCTCAGCTTGCCCTCAACTGGGACGGCGGCGACGTGAAGGAGATTACGGCCGGTGTGCGTCCCGAGCAGATCCTGCTTGCCGACAAGGGCGAGGAGGGCGCGCTCCAGGGTACCGTCGAGGTGACCGAGCTCATGGGCTCGACCGAGCATGTCCACGTGACCGCTCCCGACGGCCAGTTTGTCCTGATTATCCCCGTCGTCGACCTCGAGGCCAAGGGCGCGCTCAAGGCTGGCGACACCATCTGGTTCAAGTTCGAGAAGAACGCGACCCACCTCTTCGATAAGGTCTCTGGCAAGAACCTTATCTAGGCCCGGTGCATCCAGGCCCTCCCTTTGGGCGGCTGCGGTATTGCCATCCTTTTGCCGCGGTCACATATAAGGCTCCCCTCCCGTCCACTGGGCGAGAGGGGAGCCTTTCTTTGTGTTGGGGCTGTCTGACCGGTCGTTTGTCTCGATCTGTAACGGGTGAGGCTGATTTCGGACGTTAGATGTTACAGATCGAGACGGTTCCGCTGAGCTAACCATTTCATCTAAATCTGTAACACCAAAGGTGAATTTCAGCTGCTAGATGTTACAGGTTGAGATAAACCCAAGGGGAGGGACTGGTATGTCTCAATCTGTAACAGTTGGGACCGTTTTGGTTGAGTAGTTGTTATGGATCGAGATTGTTTGGTCGAGTCGGGTCGCAGGGTAACGTGCGGGCACAAAAAACGGAGCCGTGTTGCCACGACTCCGTTTCTCAAGAGGATGGGTAAGGGAAGCGAAATTAGCTCAGGTGCCAGATCTCGTCGTTGTACTGGGAGATCGTGCGGTCGGACGAGAAGGTGCCGGCGTTGGCGATGTTGATCAGCGCCTTGCGCAACCAAGCACCCTGGTCCTCGTAGTCAGCTAGCACGCGCTCCTTGGTCTGGATGTACTCCTCGATGTCGAGCAGGGCCATAAACCAGTCCTTGCCCTTAATGTCGTCGTGCAGGCGCTGCAGGCGCTCGGCGTTGCCGGTTGCCATAAAGGCCGGGTTGGTGATGAAGTCCACCAGCAGTTTAATGCAGGGCTTGCGGTAGAGCGCACCGGCGTTGTAGGTGCCTTCGGCGTAGAGCTGCTCGACCTGTTTGGACGAGGCGCCAAAGGTATAGATGTTCTCGTCGCCCACGAGCTCGGCAATCTCCACGTTGGCGCCGTCGAGCGTGCACAGGGTCAAAGCGCCGTTGAGCATGAACTTCATGTTGGAAGTGCCGCTCGCCTCTTTGGAGGCCAGGCTGATCTGCTCGGAGATATCAGCGGCGGGGATCACGCGCTCGGCGGCGGTGACGTTGTAGTTTTCGATCATGACGACCTGCAGGTAGGGAGCCACGTCGGGGTCGTTTGCAATCCACTGCGACAGCGTCAAGATCAGATGGATGATGTCCTGCGCGATAGTGTAGGCAGGCGCCGCCTTGCCGCCAAAGATGATGGTGACAGGGTGCTTAGGTCTGTTGCCGTTCTTGATATCGAGGTACTTCCAGATGATGTAGAGCGCGAGCATCTGCTGACGCTTGTACTCGTGGATGCGCTTGACCTGAACATCGATGATCGCGTTGGAGGGGATCGTCACGCCCTGTTCGAGCGCCATAAACTCGCGCATGATGGTTTTGGCTTCGGCCTTGGTGGCGGCCAAGCGCTCAAGAATGCTCTTATCGTCGGCGAAGTCGGCGAGCTTGCTCAGGTCGCCGGTGCTGCGCCAGTCGGTGCCGATCACATCGTCGAGCAGGCTGGCGAGCGCGGGGTTGGCCCCATGGATCCAGCGGCGGAAGGTGATGCCGTTGGTCTTGTTGGAGAACTTCTTGGGATAGATCTCGTAGAACGGATGAAGCTCGGTGTCCTCCAGGATCTTGGTGTGGAGGGCGGCTACGCCGTTGATGGAGAAGCCAAAGTGGATGTCCATGTGGGCCATGTGGACGGTGTCGTGCTCGTCGATGATGGCGACGCGCGGGTCATCGTGCTCGGCCTTCGCGATCTCATCGAGCTTGACGATAATGTCGGCGATGGCAGGGGAGACCTTCTGCAGGCTGGCGAGCGGCCACTTCTCGAGCGCCTCGGCAAGAATCGTGTGGTTAGTGTAGGCGACCATGGAGCGTACGATGGTCACGGCCTCGTCAAACTCGATGCCATGCTCGGTGGTGAGCAAGCGAATGAGCTCGGGGATGACCATGGTGGGGTGCGTGTCGTTAATCTGGACCACGGCGTAGTCGGCCAGATCGTGCAGGTTGCTGCCGCGCTCGATGGCCTCGTCGATCAGGAGCTGGGCGGCGTTGCTTACCATGAAGTATTCCTGATAGATGCGAAGTAGGCGGCCCTGCTCGTCGGAATCGTCGGGGTAGAGGAACAAGGTGAGGTTCTTGGCGATCTCGGTCTTGTCGAAGTCGATGGAGCTGCCGGGGACCAGGCCGTCGTCGACGCTCGCCAGGTCGAACAGGCGCAGGCGGTTCTTGGTGGGCTGGCCGTAACCGGGCACATCGATGTTGACGAGCTTGGAAGTAACGGCAAAATCGCCGAACTCGACGGTGTAGGAGCGGTCATCGTCGACTAGGATGTCCTGCTCACCGAGCCACTCGTCGGGGACGGCCTTCTGCTGGTTGTCGACAAAGCGCTGACGGAACAGACCGTAGTGATAGTTGAGGCCCACGCCATCGCCGGTCAAGCCCAGCGTGGCGATGGAATCCAGGAAGCACGCGGCCAGGCGGCCCAGGCCGCCGTTGCCGAGCGACGGCTCGACCTCGAACTCCTCGATCTTGTTGAGGTCGTGGCCTGCGGCGGTGAGCTGGTCCTTAACCTCGTCGTAGATGCCAAGGTCGATCATGTTGTTGATGAGCAGCTTGCCGATCAAAAATTCGGCGGAAATGTAATAGAGCTTTTTCTTGCCGTTGTTGAGCGGGCAGGCGGCGGAGCGCTCCTGCACGAGTTTGACCAGCAGCTTGTAAATGCGACGGTCGTCGAGCTGCTCGAGCGAGGTGCCAAAAGACTGCTCGGCGAGTTCCATGAGGTTAATTTGGGGCATGTTTTCTCCTGTGATGGGTTGTTTCATGTCTGCAATTCATAAGAAGCCCGCGCGAGGGGATTGGGGTGGCCTCGCGCGGGAAAAGCAAGCGCGTCCGCACGGTGGGGAGGGGTTGGGCGCGGTAGCTCCTATTGAGGAAGCTCGATTTCGGCTTCCGACGGGATGCGGAAGTAGGTCTCGGTCCAGTCGGTGAGTTTGTGCTCGAGCTCGCGGGTGATGGCGCCGTCGAGCATGCGCCAGGTCCAGTTGCCGCCCAGCGTGGCAGGGGTGTTGATGCGCGCCTCGTTGCCCAAGTTGAGCAGGTCCTGCATGGTGTAGATGCACGTGTCGCTCACGCTGGCGGCGATGGTGCGGTTGAGTGCATCTGCCATGGGTTCGCCGGCCTGCTGATGGGTGTACAGGGCTGCCTGCTCGCGCTGACGGGGGGTGGCCGTTCCCTCAAACCAACCGCGCGCCGTCTCGTTGTCGTGGGTGCCCACATAGGCGACGGTGTTGGCGATGTAGTTATGCGGCAGGTAGTACGAGTTGGTGCCCTCAAAGGCAAACTGCAGGATCTTCATGCCGGGGAAGCCCGAGTTGTCGCGCATGTCGATGACGCCGGGGGTGAGGAAGCCCAGGTCCTCGGCGATGATAGGCAGCGTGCCGAGCTTTTCCTCGAGCGTCTTGAAGAGCTTGAGGCCGGGGCCCTGCGTCCACGAACCGTAGGACGAATCGGGTGAGGAGAACGGCACCTCCCAATAGGCCTCGAAGCCGCGGAAGTGATCCAGGCGGATGACGTCGTACATGTCGAGGGCGGCGCGAATGCGGTCCTCCCACCAGGAGAAGCCGTCGGACTCCATGGCGTCCCAGTCGTAGATGGGGTTGCCCCAGTACTGGCCGGTGGCCGAGAACTGGTCGGGCGGCGTGCCGGCGACGCTCACGGGATTGCCGGCGGCGTCGATCTTAAAGAGCTCAGGTGTCGCCCACATCTCGACGGAGTCACGCGAGACATAGATGGGCAGGTCGCCGATGATCAGGATGTCGCGCTCGTTGGCATAGGCCTTGAGGCGGCTCCACTGACGCTCGAAGAAGTACTGCGTCATCTGGTGGTAGAGCATGCGCTCGGGATGGGCGGCGCAGACCTTGGCGGATGCCTCGCCGCGGCGGCGGAGCTCCGCGGACCACTCCCAAAACGCCTTGAGACCGCACTCCTCTTTGACGGTCATGAACTCGCAGTAGGGGATGAGCCAGTCCTCGTTGGCCTGGATAAAGTCATCGAAATCGGCCGGCTTGTCGGCAGCAAAGCGCTCGGCGGCGCGGTCGAGAATCTGACGGCGGCCACCAAAGATGGCACCGTAGTCGACATTGCTGGGGTCGGATCCCAGATACACGCCATCGATATCGCGCTGCTCCAGATACCCTGCCTCGATAAGCTCGGCAAAGTCGATAAAGTTGGGGTTGCCTGCGCGGGCCGAGAACGACTGATAGGGCGAATCGCCATAGCTGGTCGTCGTAAGGGGCAGAATCTGCCAGTAATGTTGTTTGCACGAGGCGAGAAAATCGACGAAGTCGTAGGCATTCCAACCAAAGCCGCCGATTCCGTATGGTCCGGGCAGAGATGAGACGGGCATGAGGACGCCGCTTGCACGCTCCATGAATGCGCTCACCAACCTTCTTGTTGTGGGGTCGGCCTGCCGATGGGTGTGCAGTCCGCCTCCGATGTTCTGATTCGATACGCCTATTGTAAAACATGTTGTTTAAACATGTACAGGCAAGATAAAAAAGTTGGTCGATTTTCGGCGAATGGTTATATGCCATGAAAAAGCCCCGACCTCACAACGTGAGATCGGGGCAAGAGCGGTATGTAGGTTTTGCTACTCGGCGTCGGCGAAGCCGTTGGGGTTGTGGCTCTGCCAGTTCCAGCTATCGCGGCACATGTCCGCGATGTCGTACTGGGCCTTCCAGCCCATCATGCGCTCGGCCTTGGAGGCATCGCACCAGTTGGCAGCGATGTCGCCGGCGCGGCGCTCGCGGATCACGTAGGGCAGCTCCTTGCCACAAGCCTTGGAGAAGGCAGCGACGACCTCGAGTACCGAGGTGCCGGTGCCGGTGCCCAGGTTAAAGATCTCGACGCCGGTTTTGCCGTTCATCCAGTTGAGGGCGGCAACATGACCCGAGGCCAGGTCGCACACGTGGATGTAGTCGCGCACACCGGTGCCGTCGGGGGTGGGGTAGTCGTTGCCAAAGACCTGAACGGCCTCGAGCTTGCCCACGGCGACCTGGGCGACATAGGGCACTAGGTTGTTGGGGATGCCCTTGGGGTCCTCGCCGATCAGGCCCGACGGATGAGCGCCGATGGGGTTGAAGTAACGGAGCAGCACGACGTCCCACTCGGGGTCGGCGGTGTGGACGTCCATAAGGATCTGCTCGATCATCCACTTGGTCCAACCATAGGGGTTGGTCGCGGGCTTCTTAGGATCCTCCTCGGTGACGGGCGGGTTGTCCGGGTCGCCGTAGACGGTCGAGGAGCTCGAGAAGATGATGGACTTGCAGCCATGGTTGCGCATGACGTCGATGAGCACCAGGGTGTTCTCGATGTTGTTGTGGTAGTACTCGACGGGCTTGCTCACCGACTCGCCGACGGCCTTAAAGCCGGCAAAGTGGATGACGCGGTCGATCTGATGGGTATCGAAGATTCTGTTCATCGCATTGCGGTCGAGCACGTTGGCCTCGTAGAAGGTGAGGTTCTTGGCGGCCTCGTCGCCCACGATGGTCTTGACGCGGTCGACGGCGACGGCGCTGGAGTTGGAGAGATCATCGACGATGACGACCTGGTAGCCACCTTCGAGCAGCTGAACGACGGTGTGCGAGCCGATAAAGCCGGCGCCACCGGTAACGAGGACGCAGGTGTCTTTGGGGTCGAGTGCTTTGGACATGTAGTCTCCTATCGAATCAGGAACACTTCTTCAGGGGAGTATAGCGCAGGCGGGGACGCCCAAATCGTGCGCTGTGGGAAAAGCAGAGGATTGTGCTAACGTACTCATAAAAGAGCTTGCGTACGCATAACCTGATCTTTGACATTTGCTTACGAGCCGCTGACCTTGTAGTTTCCTGCCGTTCGTGGAAATCGTTGGGACGCGCCATATGTACGCTAATATGTATGAGTTGAGCGACATATAAATAAACATGTAACGGAGTACATATGTCACCAAACAGCGATTCCATCCTTTCCCAGGAGCTCTCGCGCCGCACTGCCCTCAAGGCCCTGTTCGGCGCCGCTTCTGCGGCAGTTCTTTTTGGCCTGCCCGCTCGCGCCCATGCGGCGGAGGCTTCCAAAGAAACAACCGATAAACTGAATGCCGCCCAGGCCCAGCTCGACGAGGTTCAGGCCCAGCTCGACAGCATCGCAAATGAGTATGCGGCGCTGGCCAACAAGAATGCCCAGACCCTCAACGACATCGAGAATGTCCAGGGCAAGATTGACGACACGCAGGCCCAGATCGATGAAAAGAAGGCCGAGCTCAAGAAGAAACGCAACGACCTTTCCGATCGCGTGGCCGCCAGCTACAAGTCCGGCGGCACGAACATCCTGTCGCTGCTGCTGGCCTCTGGCTCGTTTGAGGAACTCGTCGCCAACGCGCATTACGTTGAGAAGATCAACAAGAGCGACCGCGACGCCATCGAGGACATTCAGACCATCCAGGAAGAGCTCGATGCGCAAAAGACCGAGCTCGAGTCGCAGAAGGCCGACTTAGAGAAGCTCAAGGACCAGCAGACTGCCCAGATGCAGGACATGCAGGCCAAGCAGCAGGAAGTCCAGACGGTTCTGAACGGCCTCTCTGACGATGTCAAGGAGCTCATGGCTCAGCGTGATTCCGAGATTCTCGCTGCCGCCCAGGCCGAGGAGGCCGCTAGGAAGGCCGCCGCTGCCGCGGCCGCCGCGAACAAGAACAATTCCTACTCGGGTGGTTCGAGCTCGGGTGGCGGATCGTATGCGCCCGGAACTCCGCAGCAGAATGCCGGCTCGGGCAAGCAACAGGCCGTCGTCAACGCGTGCTACTCCACGCCTTCGCCGGGCCAGAACTGGTGCGCGGCGTGGGTTACCAATGTCTTCCGTAACGCCGGCGTTGGCTACTTTGGCGGTAACGCGTGCGATATGTTTAACGCCTGGTGCTATAGCTCCGACCGCTCGGCGCTGCAGGTGGGCATGATCGTGGCCGATTCCTCGCACAGCGGCACGGGTGCTCCGGGCCTTATCTACGGTCATGTGGGTATCTATGTTGGCGGCGGCATCGTCATGAGCAATGAGGGCGCCATTACGTCTAAGTCGCTTGATTCGTTTATTAGCTTCTATGGCACTGGCTCTGGCGTGCGTTGGGGCTGGCTCGGCGGTATTGCGCTGTCGTAAAGCCGACGGGGCCGCGTGCCCGCCCGCAATATATTTGATTGCCTGCTCGGGCAGTCCTGCGCAAGACGAAGGCCACATTAAGTGGCCTTCTTTGCGTGCGGAACTCGCGATCAATCAAATATATTGCGGGCGGGCACGCGGCCCTCTCGGGTTCGGGGCGCGACACACCGGACTGGGTTATCTGAATAAATATGGTGAAGGCCCCTTTCGGGGCCTTCTTTTTATAAAAATTCGCCTACTCGGTGGACTTCGGGTTCTAGGTCTACGTTGAATTGGTCTTTGACGGTTGCCTGGATGTGGCGGATGAGTTCGTCGACGTCGGCGGCGGTGGCGTGGTCGGCGTTGACGATAAAGCCGCAGTGCTTTTCGCTTACCTGCGCGCCGCCAACGGCGTGTCCTCGCAGGCCGGCATCCATGATGAGCTTGCCGGCAAAGTAACCCTCGGGGCGCTTGAAGGTGGAGCCGGCACTCGGCATGTCGAGCGGTTGCTTGTCCTCGCGACGCTGACGGTAGTCGTCCATGTCGGCCTTGATCATCGCGGCGTTGCCCGGGGCGAGATTGAAAGTGGCCGAAAGCACGATAAAGCCGTCGTCGGCGATGCGGCTCTTGCGATAGCCCAGGTTGAGCTCGTCGACATCGAATTCGATGATGTTGCCGCTGCCGCGGGTGCCGTCGTCGAGCTGGCGAGCGGGTTTGTAGACGCGCACGGACTCCAGCACATCGGCCATGCAGGCACCGTAGGCACCGGCGTTCATGTAGCAGGCGCCGCCGACCGATCCGGGGATGCCCGAGATGGGCTCCATGCCGGTGAGACCGGCCCCGGCTGCCGCAGCGGCGACATCGGAAAGCAAGGCGCCGGCTGCCGCCGTGACGTGCGTGCCGTCGACCGTAATGTCGGAGAGTCCCTCGCCCAGCGCCACGACGACGCCGCGGATGCCCTTATCGCCGACGAGCAGGTCGGAGCCGTTGCCCACGATGGTGAGCGGCAGGTCGCAGCGATAACAGGTGTCGAGCGTGGCGACGAGGCCCTGCTCGGTATCGGGCGTGACAAAGACGTCGGCCGGGCCGCCGATCTTAAACGTGGTGTGCTCGCGCATGGGCTCGCTCATCAACACGTTGTCCTCGCCGGCAACGCCAGCGAGCGCGCACAGCAGGTCCTCGTTAAAAAAGTCGTTCTCGTGCATACGAATATCCGCCTTTTGGTGGTCGTTGTCATCAATCGATTGCAATATACCCCACCCGGACGGATTTGGTGCGCTGGCGGCGATAAAACAGCCGTCAACCGGATTGGTAAAGTGTTTATCACCGAGGTAGAGGGGTAGTCGCTATACTTTCAAGAGATTGCGCGTAAACCCGGAAGGAGCGAGATGGCCAACAAAGTCACCCTCAAGCAGATCGCCCAGGAGGTGGGGCTTTCCCCCTCGTCGGTCTCGCTTGTGCTCAATAATCGGCCCTGTCGCATCTCGGAAGAAAACCGCAAGCTCATCAAAGAGGTCGCGGCGCGCAACCACTATGTTCCCAACCAGATCGCGCGCAGCCTGGTCATGCGCGAGTCGCGCACCCTGGGCCTTATCGTCCCTAACATCGAGAGCCGCTTTTTTGCCTCGCTCGCCGGTAGCCTGGAAAAGCGCTGCCGTGAGGACGGCTATGCGCTCTTCATTACCAGCTCGGGTGGAAGTGCCGACGACGATCTGGAGCTGCTGCGTCAGCTGGTAACGCGCGGCGTTGATGGCGTCTTCCTGGTTGTGGGCGACGAGTTCTCCGACGACCGCGCCCTGCGCGAAGAAGTCAGCCATCTGCCTATCCCTGCCGTGATGGTCGACCGTGCCATTGAGGGGCTCGAGTGCGACAAGGTGATGTTCGACCACGAGATGGGTGGCTACATGGCCACTCGCTATCTGATCGAGCAGGGCCACCGTCGCATTGCCTGCTTGGTTAACGCGCGCCGTTCCAATACGGGGCGTAAGCGACTTGCCGGCTATGAGCGCGCGCTGCGCGAGGTTGGCCTGCCTATCGACGCACGTTTGGAGTTTGAGAGCGAGTACTACATTCCGAGTGCCTACGAGGCCTCGGAGGCGGTGCTCGCAACTGATGCCACCGCTGTGTTCGCAAGTTCGGACAACATTGCCCTTGGTCTGCTCAAGCGCTTACACGAGATGGGGAAGAGCATTCCGGGCGACATTTCGGTGGTGAGTTACGACAACTCGGCCGCCGACGTTCTCTTTGAGCCGGCGCTGACCGCGATTGAGCAGGATCCTGGTGTCCTTGCGGAGCATGCTTTTGGCTGCATGTCCAAGCGTCTTGCCGGTAGGGGCGGCAGGCGTGCCGAAGAGGTCGTCCTGGAGCCGGCGCTTATCGTTAAGGGCAGCGTGCTCGAACTTACCGAATGTAGCTAAGCGTACTTGAATGTAGCTAAGCGTACTTGTTTGTTTGCATAGATTGCATACGGAGTGTCCGCTATTTGCCGGC
>CAMQHB010000008.1:0-33852 GCA_947001545.1 uncultured Collinsella sp. | reverse complement strand
GGGAAGGGGTGGGGAAAGGTGTTGAAAAATGGGGCGGTTCCCCATATTATTGATGACGTCGACAGGCGGGGTGGTTCCCCGCGTACGTGCCATCTGAGTAACCGAGGGGAGGGCGCACATGGGAATGACGGGTGCATACGAGCGCAATCTCGATGCAAAAGGTCGTCTGTCCCTGCCTGCACCCCTTCGCGAGGAGCTTGGAGAGCACGTTCGCGTGTTCAAAGCCCTGGATGTCGATGCTCTGTACGTGTTCTCTGCCGAGGCCTTCGATAAGTGGGTCGAAGGACTCTTCGCGGGTCGTGAGGGCCACGAGGGTTTTAACCCGCGTGACATCAACGACCAGAAGCTCATGAGGGCGATCAACAAGCGCACCACGTCGATGGACGTGGACAGCGCCGGTCGTATTGGTCTTTCCGAGTCTCTCCGCAAGCAGGCGAACCTCGACCGCGAGGTCACGGTTGTGGGCAACTACGACCACCTTGAGGTTTGGGATCGCGCCGCGGCCGATGAGGACGATGACGATGAGGCCCTGCTGGACCTCTTCTTCTCGTAAGGGCAAGGCACGGGTAACGGATGGAGCGTGGGATCTTGACACAAGAATATCGGCATGAACCTGTCATGCTCGGCGAAGTGCTTGAGTCGCTGCGGCTAAAGAGCGGCTCCGTTGTCTGCGATTGCACCCTTGGCGGTGCCGGCCATTCGGTAAAGATGGCCGCGCAGGTGGGGGAGACGGGCCTTTTGCTCGGCGTCGATCAGGACGACATGGCCCTCGAGGCCGCTGGTGCCCGTCTGGACCGCGAGGTTCCCGGCGTTCCGCACCAGCTGCTGAAGGGCAACTTCGGCGACTTGGACGAGCTGCTTTGCTCGGCCGAGGTGCCCGGGGTCGATGGCTTCCTGTTCGATTTGGGCGTTTCGTCACCGCAACTCGATATCCCTGGCAGGGGCTTTTCGTATAACGAGGACGCCCCATTGGACATGCGGATGGATCCGGGTAATAACACCTTAAACGCAGCTGAGGTCATCAACACCTATAACGAACACGACCTCGCCCGGATTCTACGCGTCTACGGAGAAGAGAAGTTCGCCTCGCAGATTGCGCGCGAGATCGTGCGCCGCCGCGAGCAAGAACCGATCGAAACCACCGGCCAATTTGTCGAGATCATCAAGGCGGGTATCCCGGCTGCCGCTCGTCGGCATGGCGGACACCCGGCCAAGAAAAGTTTCCAGGCCATTCGCATCGAGGTCAATCACGAGCTCGATGTGCTCGAACGAGGGCTTGATGCCGCCACCAGGTGGCTCAACCCGGGCGGACGTATCTGCGTCATCTCGTATCACTCGCTCGAGGACCGTATCGTAAAGAACCACTTTAAGGAGATGAGCCAGGGGTGCACGTGTCCGCCGGAGATTCCGGTGTGCGTGTGCGGCAACGTGCCGATACTCAAGGTCATCACCCGCAAACCCTTGGTTGCCCAGCCTGATGAGGTTGAGCGCAACCCTCGGGCGAGATCAGCCAAAATCCGCGTGGCGCAGCGTCTGTAGGCGCGACCGCGCGATATTGGACCTCCCGCTCGCACCATAAACGAAGCTTAAACACACTACCAACGTACTCGGGATGGGAGGCGGCATATCATGGGCTACAACACTTCAAGCGCAGCACTCGCCTATGATATGAACGCCATGCCCGCCTATCGTGAGACGCCGCAGGCCCCCGTTGCTCCCCGTGAGCAGCGCGCGCCGCGCTTTGATGTCTACACGGGCGCGGGCCGTCAGGCAAACCAGGCGGTAAGCCCGGTTTTCATGAGCGTTCTTAAAACGTTTTGCATCATTGCGGCTATCTTCATGACGATCGGCGTCGCCCGCGTGGCGCTCGCCGGCGTTACGGCCCAGGTGCTCAACAGCAACGCCGAGCTTACCAGCACGCTCGAAAAGGCGACCGATGAGAGCTCCGACCTGGAGGTCATGCATTCGGTCTATGGCGCCGACACGCGCATTCGCGACCTTGCGGGCGCTTATGGCATGGTGGAGCCCAGCGAGAGCGTTACACTTGACTTTTCGCAGGATGCAGCCGCGGGCGCCAACGCGACCGCGACCGCTCAGTAGCAAGACGGTAGCTGAGTATGACAAATGACTATCGCCGCGGTTCCGATGGGGGCCGCGGTTCTGGACGTCCCTCGTCGCGGGGACGTTCTGGTTATCAAGGAACGGGTCGGCAATCTTACAACGCCGGGCGGTCCCGTGGCAACGACCCGGCGTCGCGACTTCGCGGCTCGGGCGGCCCTCAAGTGCATAACACCAGGTCGCGCAAGAGTTCGTCGACCGAATGGCTCACAGGCGCGCCTCTGCCTCGCCGCAAAGCCGTCATGGGCTTCATCGGGCTTGGCTTGGGCTTGGGCGTCTTTCGCCTTGCCGACTATCAAATTGTCGAAGCCGATAAACTGCGCGAGCGTGCCGATGCGCGCCGCCTGCTTGCGCAGACCCTCTATGCCAAACGCGGCACCATCTACGACCGCAACGGCAACGTGCTGGCGTCGTCGGTCGAATGTCGCAACATCGCCGTGAACCCGCAGCTTGTCGAGGATGTTGACAAGACGGTGTCGGCGCTGGTCAAGGCAACTGGAATCGATAAAAAGACCTGCCGCAAGCTCGTTGAGTCCGATGGAACCTGGGTGTATATCAAGCGCCAGGTGGACGAAGACGATGTTGCGGCGCTGGAGAAGAAGAACCTGCCCGGCGTGCTTTTTGAGCAGGCCATGAAGCGCGTATATCCATACGGCAATCTGGCATCGCAGGTGCTGGGTGTAGTGAATGTAGACAACGACGGCTTGACGGGTCTCGAAAAGCAATACAACAAGCTTCTGACCGGCACGAATGGTTCTCTCGTACGCGAGCGCGCGAGGGACGGCAGCTATATCGCGGGCGGTGCCTATAAAAAGGTGGCTGCGGTCGACGGCGTTGATATCGTGACGACGCTCGACGTCAATATCCAGCGTGCGGCCGAGGATGCCCTGGCAAAGGCAGTTGAGAAGACTAAGGCCAAGAACGGCTCGGCGCTGGTCACCGATCCTACGACAGGCGAGATTTTGGCAGCCTGCTCGTACCCGACCTACGACCAGACCGATCTGGAGAATGCCAAGACCGAGGATATGAATCTGCGCCTGGTCACCGACGCCTACGAGCCCGGCTCGGTCTTTAAGACGCTCGTGGCGGGCGCCGGCTTCGACTTGGGCGTCGTGCGATCGAGTACGTCGTTTGAGGTGCCGGCGAGCATCAAGGTGGGCGACGATACCGTCACCGATGCCGACAAGCGCGACTATGCCATGACCATGGATGTGCGCGAGATGATGCGCCGTTCGTCCAACGTGGGCTTTGTCCTAGTGGGGCGCAAGATCGGTGCCGACGACTTTGCCGCCTATGTGGACAAGTGGGGCATCGGTCACAGCTCGGGTGTCGATTTTCCGGGAGAGAGCCTGGGTATCGTCAAGGAGCGTGACCAGTATGACGGCGCCACGCTGGGCTCGATGAGCTTTGGACAGGCACTGTCCGTCTCGCCGATTGAGATCGCACGTGCCGTGGGCGGTATCGCCAACGGCGGCGTGATGATGACCCCGCACTTCTATAAGTCCAGCAAGGGCGACGAGAAGGACTGGGGCGAAGGCGAGCGCGCGATTTCTGAGGATGCCGCATCCCAGGTGACATCGTGCATGCAGACGGGCGTGTCCGAGGGAACGGGCGTTGGCGGCGCGGTTGACGGCTATGACGTGGCGGGTAAGACCGGTACGGCCGAACGAGCCGACGAGAACGGCGGCTACCTCAAGGAGAACTATATGTCGTCCTTTATGGGCTTTGCACCGGCACAATCGCCCAAGGTGCTGTGCTATATCACGCTCGACGGAACGCCGAGCGGCTCGGATGCCGCTGCGGTGCCGTTCCAGTCCATTATGGCCAACGCGCTCGACGTGCTGGGTATCCCGCACACGAGGTAGGGGGTTACAATCTTTGGGGCCTGGTTTGTTGTCCCATATGATGGTGTTCACATGCCCTGCACCACGCATGCGCGGCGCTGGGATACAATACGCCGATAGCATTATTAGGTTTACAGGGGAGCTGCAATGATAGAGATCGCCGTCAACAACCTCGCGGCCGCAACAGGGGCCCGAACCGTGACGGGAGAAGCCGATCGGGTATGCCGCGGGTGCGTTATCGACTCGCGCCAGGTCGAGGAAGGGACGATTTTCGTCGCCTTTCCCGGTGAAAACGTCGACGGCAATGATTTTGCTTCCCGTGCCGTCCAGTCGGGTGCCGGCGCCGTCGTGATGACGCGTGAGCCCGAGGCCGAGCTGGTCTCGCTGGCACAGGACAGGGGCTGTGCCATCTTGCTGACCGATGATCCCGAGGAGTTTCTGCTGCGTTTGGCGCACACGTATCGCCTGGAGCTTGGCTGCCTGGTCGTTGGCATTACCGGTTCCATCGGCAAGACGACGACCAAGGACGTGCTCGCCGCTGTACTCGCCAAGCGCTATCGTGTCTGGGCCACCAAGGGCAATTTCAATAACCTGATCGGCATGCCGCTCACGGTGCTTTCCGCTCCGGCCGATACCGAGGTCCTGGTGCTCGAGATGGGCATGAACCATTTCCACGAGATTGAGCGTCTGTCCCAGTCCGCCAATCCCAACCTTGCCATCGTAAGCAAGATTGGTACCTCTCACATCGGCATTTTGGGCAGCCGCGAGAACATCGCCCGCGCTAAGGCCGAGATTGTCCAGGGTATGTGCGCCGCCGGCGACTTCTTGCCGCTGCTGGTTTTGGGCGGTGAGGACGACTTTACGCCGTTCATTCGCGATACGTTCGCCCAGCCTGCTGGTATCGATGTGATGCTGGCCGGCGTCTCGGACGATGATGAGGTCCGTGCCCGCGACATTCGTGTTGATGACGAGGGACGTCCGGTCTTTACGCTCGATTTTGGCCAGGGTGAGACGATCGATACCATGCTTGCCATCCCCGGCGTGCAGTCCGTTCCTAATGCCGTTAAGGCCGCCGCGGTTTCCTATCGCCTGGGCGTGACGCCCGAGCAGATCGATGCTGCCTTTAGGGGCCTCACGATCACCGGTCACCGCCAGGAGATCAAGCGCGCCAAGAGCGGTGCCCGCGTCATCGACGATTCCTATAACGCCAGTGCCGAATCCATGGCTGCTGGCCTCGATCTACTGTGCTCGCTTTCGTGCACGGGGTCTCGCATGGCGATCCTGGGCGAGATGGGCGAGATGGGCGATGAGGCTCCTCGCATGCATGAGCTCGTGGGCGCCTATGCGGCCGCCAAGAAGCTCGACATGCTGGCGTGCGTGGGTGGTGAGCTGGCCCAGCTTATGGCCGATGCCGCGCGCATGATGGGCATGGACGAGGACCGCATCCAGGTGTTCTCCGATTATCAGCAGGTGCTCGACCGCATGGGCGGCGCGCTTGAAAAACATGATGTTGTACTGGTCAAGGGTTCCCGCTTTGTTGAGCTCGACCGCTTTGTGGAAGGTGTGTGCTAGCCCATGTTCGGCAATCCCTCGTATCCAACGTATCAGGCTTTTTTGGGGCTTGGCATCGCCGCTGCCATTGCGCTGCTGCTCATGCCGTGGTGGATCAAGCTGCTGAAGGTCGAGGGTATCGGCCAACAGGTCCGAGCCGACGGCCCCAAGCGTCATTTGATTAAACAGGGTACGCCGACCATGGGCGGCGTCATCATCCTTGTTGCGATTTCGCTGACCTGCCTGCTGATGGGCAAGCTCACCACCGAGCTCGTGCTCGTGCTGCTCGCCACGCTGGCGACCGGCGTGCTGGGCCTGATCGACGACCTGACCTCCGTTACGCATGGGCGCTCGCTCGGTCTGACGCCTCATGCCAAGATGATCGGCCTAACCATTATCTGTGTCACCTTTACGGTACTTGCCGTTAACTGGTGCGGCGTCGCCCCCGAGATTCGTTTTCCCGGCGGCCTGACGATTGACCTTGGCGTGCTTTCGACCACCATCTGCGGCCTTTCGTTCCCGTGGCTCTACATTGTCTTTTGCTGGCTGATGATCGCCGGTCTTTCTAATGCCGTGAACCTGACCGATGGCCTTGACGGTCTTGCTGGCGGCACCTCCATGATTGCCATGCTCGCCATGGCTGCCATGGCGTTTTTGCACGGAGACGTGAACCTGTCCATCTTCTGCACCGCGTGTGCCGGTGCCTGCTTGGGCTTTCTGTGGTTCAACTGCTATCCGGCGAGCATCTTTATGGGCGATACCGGCTCGCTTGCCCTGGGCGCCGCGTTTGCCTGCACGTCCATCATGACCAACACCGAGGTCGTCTCCCTTATCATCGGCGGCCTGTTTATCGTTGAGACCCTGTCGGTCATGATTCAGGTTGTCTACTTCCACTTTACGCACAAGCGCGTCTTCCTTATGGCGCCCATCCATCATCATTTCGAAAAGAAGGGCTGGGCCGAGACCAAGGTCGTCATCCGTTTTTGGATTATCGCTGCTGCCTTTGGTGCCGTTGGCCTTGCTCTGTTCTTCCAGTTGGGATAGTGGTCTTTCATGTCTCTTGCTGATGTCTTTAGCCTGCTCGTTTTGGGTCAGGGCAAATCCGGTCTCGATGTCGCCCGCTGGGCGCTGGCACATCCCGAGCGCGTAAGTGCCGTTACCGTGTATGGCGGTGGCACCTCTGAGCCCAATGACGCCACGCGTGCGCTCGAGGCTGCTGGTGCGTCGTTTGTCTATGGGACCGAACAGGTCGAGGGCGCCTATGACGTATGCGTGACGTGCCCGGGCATCTCGGAGTTCTCGGGCTTCTTTAAGGCTGGGCGCGAGCATGCCGCCCAGATTATGGGTGAGCCCGAGTTTGCCTATCGCCTGTCGCCCGATAACTGGATTGCCATCACGGGCACCAACGGCAAGACGACCACCACGTCGCTGACTGATTATCTGCTTAAGGCTGCCGGCGAGGCCAGCGTTGCTGTCGGCAACATCGGCGAGCCGCCGGTCAACGAGATTGACGGCCGAGCCCACAACGAGTGGTTTGTGGCTGAGCTCTCGAGCTATCAGATTGCTACGACAACCGAGCTCCACCCCCGCGTGGCGGTGCTGCTCAACATCACTCCCGACCACTTGGGCTGGCATAAGAGTCATAAGAACTATGCGCTTGCCAAGATCAAACTGTTTGACAATATGGTCGATGACGATCTGGTGGTTGTCGACGTCGAAGACGCCGGCATTCACGAGTTCGATGAGTACATCTACACGCCGGGCCGTCGCATCTGCAAGGTTGCCTTTGACGAGCCTGAGGGCGAGGATGCCGCCTTTGTGCGCGATGGCAAGATGATCGTGCGTCTGAAGGGTGTCGAGACCCCGCTCATCGCTACATCCGAGCTCAAGATCTCGGGCCATCACAATGTTATCAATGCCCTGTGCGCTGCCACGGCTGCCTTGGCAGTCGGTGCCGATGTCGACGGTGTCTGCCGCGGTCTGGCCTCGTTCCAGCCGCTCGAGCACCGCGTGGAGCCGTGTGGCGAGATTGACGGCGTGCGCTACGTCAACGATTCCAAGGCGACTAACACCGATGCGGTCGAGAAGGCACTGACGGCATTTCCCGATGACGACGTGATCTTGCTGCTCGGCGGCCACGATAAGGGCACTCCGCTCACGGACTTCGCGCGCGTCGTTATGGACAACGTGCGCTCGGTCGTCTGCTTTGGCGATGCGCGCGAGCGCTTCACCGCCGCTATGGACGAGGCTGATGTCGATGGCGATGTGGATATCGCCCAGGCGGATGACCTGCGCGACGCCGTGGACGTTGCCCGTTCGCTTTCGAGCCGTGGTGACGTGATCTTACTTTCTCCTGCCTGCTCTTCGTTCGATGAGTTCTCGGGCTATGAGGAGCGCGGCCGCGTGTTTAAGGACTACGTGGCTCAGCTTGCCGCTACAGCGAAATCACAAATGGAATAGGGGTTGCGGTGAGAGAGGAGAGCCCCCGACAAGGTATGAGGAGGCCCGACTCGGACCGTGCTTCCTCACGTCGCACCACACCGCGTTCCAGCCGCGGCGGGCAGTCGTTTAGCGAACGCTATATTGCCGGCGTTCCCGCCCGTATCATGCGCCCCCGTTTGATATTCATGGCCTGCTTGTTTACCTTGGTATGCTTTGGCCTGCTGATGGTGTACTCGGCGTCTTCGGTCGAGGCGCTGCACGAGAATGGCTCGGCGACGTTTTTTCTGGGTCGACAGGCCGCGTTTGCCGTGGTCGGTGTTCTGGCGCTGATTGCCATCGTGCGCGTTTTGCCGGACAGCTGGTTTGGGGAGGATGTGCTCAGGATCTTCCTTATCGGCATGATAGGGCTACTGCTTCTGGTGTTCTTGGTGGGCAGCGGCAGCCGCGGCGCCACGCGCTGGCTCAACATCGCCGGTATTCAGTTCCAGCCTTCCGAGTTTTTAAAGCCATTTGCCATTGCGTATTCGGCCATCATGCTTGATCGCTTCTTTTCGCCCGGTGGCAACATCAACGAATTCCTTCGCAAGATGGGCATCTACCTGGGCATTTCGCTCTTTCTGATCTTTATCCAGCCCGATTTCGGTACTGTCCTGATCATCCTGTTGACCCTCATGTGCATGGCGTTGTTTGCGGGTCTCGACCCCAGATTTATCATCGGCGTGCTAATCTTCGGCATTCTCGTGATCGTGATTGCGCTTGTCGCAGAGCCATACCGTATGGTGCGTATTCAGGTTGCCTTGAACCCTTGGGCCGACGAGTATGGTGACGGCTATCAGGCCACGCTTGCCATCATGGCCTTTGCCTCGGGCGGTCTGTTCGGCCGTGGCATCGGCAACTCAACCATGAAGTACTCGTATCTGCCCGAGGCACACAACGACTACATCTTGGCCATCATTGGCGAGGAAGTCGGTTTTGTCGGAACCGTGCTGTTCTTCTTGGTGTTTGCGATGCTGATCTACTCGGCGTTTCGCATTGCCGAGCAGGCGACCGATCGTCGGGGCGCGCTCATGGCGTCTGGCTCCGCGGTCATTCTCGCAGTGCAGTTTTTGATTAACGCGCTGGGCATCCTCAACGTGTTTCCCATGACGGGCAAACCGTTGCCGTTTATTAGCTACGGCGGTTCGTCGATTATTGTGTCGCTCATGCTTGCCGGGTTGATCCTGCGCGTTTCGTACGAGAGCGCCCGCCGCGATGAGTATGACCGCCGCCGTGAGAGCTTTGCCGTTATGGATGAGAGTACCGCCGGCGTGCCCCACGTGCGCGGCGAGCGATCTTCGCGTAACGGTTTTACCGTCCTGGATGGCTCTGCGACCGACCCCGCAGCCCGCCCGCGTCAGCGAACGGCGCCGCAAGGTCGTCCTCAGCGCCCCACTCCTCGCAATGCGGGCGGCGGATATAATCGAATCGATTTGAACTCAGACCCGTCGGCGCGTCTGCGTACCGACGGCCAGGGACCGCGTGTACGAAGGGACTACCATGACCGATAAAATGACCGTTGCTATTGCAGCCGGCGGCACGGCAGGGCACATCAACCCCGCGCTCGCCTTGGCCGAAGAGCTCCGTGACCGTGGCCACCACGTTGTGTTCGTGGGCCAGTCGCGCAAGCTCGAGGGTCGTCTGGTCCCCGAGGCTGGGTTTGATTTTGTGCCCATTACGGTCACGGGCTTCGACCGCTCCCGTCCTTGGACGGCGCTGACCTCGCTGTGGCGTGTCAACAAAGCCAAGCGTGCGCTCGCCAGTCATTTCTCAAAGGTCGGCAAGCCCGATGCCGCCATTGGTTTTGGTGCCTATGTCGAGGTTCCGCTGCTGGGGTGGTGCAAGGGCGCGGGCGTTCCGTATCTGCTGCATGAGCAGAACTCTGTTCCGGGCCTGGCCAACAAGATGATGAACTCCCACGCCGCCCGCGTGTGCATCTCGGTGCCGGCAGCGCGTTCGGTCTTTGAGCGCGAAGGTGACCCTGACCACGTGCTCATGACCGGCAACCCCGTACGTCGCTCGGTGATCGAGGGCGATCGCGCTCGCGGCCGCAAGGCACTTGGCGTTCCCGAGGACGCTACGCTGCTGCTCGTCTTTGGCGGTTCACTTGGCGCCCAACACCTCAACGAGCGCGTGGTTTCGCTCAAAAACGAGCTGCTTTCGCGCAAGAACCTCTATGTGTTGCATTCGACGGGTGCCGACGGCTTTGAGGAGACCGAGCGCGCTTTGGCGCTGGCGCCCGAGGAGGCGAAGCGTTACCGCGTCCAGCCTTACATCGACAACATGGGCGATATGCTGGCTGCTGCCGATTTGGTGCTCTCGCGTTCGGGCGCATCGAGCGTGGCCGAGATCGCTGCGCTCGCCGTGCCCTCGGTGCTCGTGCCGTATCCGCATGCGACGGCCGACCACCAAACCACCAATGCTCGTTATCTGGTCGACGCCGGGGCCGGCGTGCTCTGCGCCGATGCCGATATCGACGGTTCTGCCTTTGCCGATGAGCTGCTGCACCTGGTCGATGACGCGGCGGCACGCGACGCCATGCGTCAGGCGGCGCGTGGTCTGGCTCAGGATAGGGCCGCCGCTCTTCTGGCGGATGCGGTAGAGGGTTTGCGTTAGTTAGACGGGATATCGTCGGTCGCCCTCGCGCTGATGCGGTAGGTGCGGTACAGTTAACGGGTTACAGGCAGTGTTTACGCAAGGAGTACACGAGCACATGGCTGATTCCCAGACTGCAACCTCCGCGCCCGAGTTTAAGAGCGCCCACTTTATCGGTATCGGCGGCGCCGGCATGAGCGGCATCGCCCTCGTTCTGCACGAGCGCGGTTATGACGTTACCGGCTCCGACCTTAAGACGTCACGTTATATCCGCCAGCTTACCCGCGCTGGTGTGAAGGTGCATGTGGGCCATGAGGCCGCCACGATCGACGAGGTCAAGCCCGACGTGGTTGTTGTCTCCACCGCTATTCCGGAGTCCAACCCTGAACTCGTGCGCGCTCGCGAGCTTGGTATTCCCGTGTGGCCCCGTGCCAAGATGCTCTCTGCTTTGGGCCACGGCTACACCACCGTCGCTGTTGCCGGCACGCATGGCAAGACCACCACGTCTTCGATGTGCGCCACCATGCTCGACCGCATGGGTCTGGATCCGAGCTTCCTGATCGGTGGCATCGTCGAGGGCTATGACACGAACGGCAAGAACGGCTCGGGCGACTACTTTGTCGCCGAGGCCGACGAGTCCGACAGCTCCTTCCTGTTCCTGAACCCCAACGTGGTCATTGTGACCAACGTCGAGGCCGACCACCTCGATCACTACTCGGGTATCGAGGAGATCGAGGCGACTTTCGCCAAATTCATGAGCCTGGTGGGCGAGGACGGCACCGTCATCGTCTGCGGTGAGGACCCGCATCTGGTCGAGCTCGCCAAGTCGACGGGCCGTCACGTGCTTTCCTACGGCTTTGCCGAGAGCAACGACATCGTCTGCATGCACCCGGATGTCAAGGGCATCCAGAGCGACTTTATCGTTCGCTTTGAGGACGGCACTGAGCACGCTGTGGAGATCAAGAGTAATCCCGGTCGCCACAACATGCTCAACGCCACGGCGGTGCTCACCGTCGCCCATGTCCTGGGCCTTGACATCGACGCCGCCGCCAAGGCGCTTTCGAGCTTTGAGGGCGTCCGTCGTCGCTTTACCCACGTGGGCGATATCGATGGCATCACCGTGGTCGATGATTACGGCCATCACCCCACCGAGATCAAGGCGACGCTTGCTGCCGCTTCGTCGCTGGGCTACAAGCACGTCGACGTCGTGTTCCAGCCGCACCGCTATTCGCGCCTGCAGGCCCTGTGCGACGACTTTGCCGATGCCTTTGCCAATGCCGATAAACTGCTGCTGATTGATGTGTTCTCGGCTGGCGAGATGCCCATTCCGGGTGTTACCTCTAAGATGCTCGCCGATACCGTGCGCGCCAAGCATACTGGCAAGGAGGTCGTGTACTGCTCCAGCCGTCTTGAGCTCAATCAGGAGCTCGAGCAGATGGTGGGCGAGGGCGACTTGCTGCTCACTATGGGTGCCGGTGACGTTACGACCGTCGGCCCCGAGTTTATCGAGTATTTGACTGCCAAGAAAGACGCTTAAGTCTAATGGGTCTGTTTAACGCCGTCATGGCGCTCTCGGGCATGATCGACACGGATGTGATCGAGGACGAGCGCCTTGCGCGTCATACGAGCTATCGTATCGGCGGCAAGGCCGACCTCTTTGTGACGTGCCATAGCTATCATGCCCTCCGCCGCGCCGTGGCGGTGCTCGATCGCGAGCAGGTGCCGTGGGTCATCATCGGCAAGGGCTCCAATCTGCTGGTTGCCGATGGCGGTTATCGCGGCGCCGTCATTTCGCTCGGACGTGAGTTTCAGCGCACGGTTGTTGCCGATGACGGTTGTACGCTGACGGTCGGTGCGGGCGTGATGTTTGCGCGCCTGGTCAACGATGCCCTGTCGCGTAGCCTCTCGGGCCTTGAGTTTGCCGTTGGCATCCCTGGTTCGGTCGGCGGTGCGATATCTATGAATGCCGGCACACGGACCGAGTGGATTGGCTCGCTGGTTGAGGATGTCGTAACGTTTGACCCGGCATCCGGTATCAAGCATTATGCGGGGTCCGAGATCACTTGGGGCTACCGCGAATGTAGCCTTCCCCGCAATGAGATCATCCTCGAGTGCGTGCTCAAGCTTAAACCGGCGCCCAAGGCCGACATTCGCGAGCGCATGGAGCGGTACCTGACGAGGCGCAAGCGTACGCAGCCCATGGGTCGCGCATCCTGCGGGTCGGTCTTTCGCAATCCGCCCGATGCGAGTGTGGGCAAGCTTATCGAGGATTGTGGATTAAAGGGTTTTTCGATTGGCGGCGCGGAAGTTTCGCCCGTTCACGCTAATTTTATCGTTAATAACGGAACTGCCTCGGCCGATGACGTTGCCGCGGTTATCAGACATGTGCACGGAAAGGTGAGGGAGGCGTATGGCATCGAGCTCAGACCGGAAGTTAAATTCCTCGGCTTCTAGAGCATCGAAACCCACCTTCCGCCGCGCCGGAGGGCGTTCCGGCGCGCCTGCCAAACCTCAACGCAATACCGTCGCGCATTCTAAGTCTGTCGGGCATGCTCGACAGACCAGTCGTCCGGTCGTCGGCTCGCAGCTCGGTAATCGTCCGGCCGCAAAAAAGTCCTCGCGTCCCTCGGTGACGTCAAAGCCTGTTATGGGCGCCAAACCTGCCCGTCCCATGGCAACTCCTAAGCCCTCGACGGGAACTAAGGCGGCGCGTCCAGGTCGCACGCTGGGCGCATCGAAACCGCGCTCGCTGACATCGGTGCCGGTTACCGCCAAGAAGCCTTCGGGTAAAAAAGGCGTCAACCCGTTGTCTTCACTTAGGGCGATGGCAAATAAAACATCAGACGCCGCTTCTGTCGTTACAGGCAAAGGCAAAATCGTGGGCGGCGTTTTGGCCGTCTTGGCCGTGCTCGTCGTCGTTGCTATCGTGGTGATTAACTCTGGATTGTTTACCGCCACTGATATTGAGATTCAAGGCAGCGAGCATGTGACGAAGCACGATGCTATCCAGCTGATCGATTTGCCCGAGGGAACGTCGCTTTTTAACGTCGATCCCGACCAGATTACCGAGGACCTCAAGCAGAATCCGTGGGTCTCGGGCGTGGATGTCCAGCGTCAGTTCCCGCATACGCTCATCATTACGCCGATGGAGCGCAAGGTCATCGCAATTGCCTATATCAGTTCCGATGACCTTGCCTGGGCCATCGGGGATGATGACACCTGGATCGCCCCACTGTCGACGTCGGTCGAAGTGGACGACCAAGGCAACGTCATCACGACAGGGCAGGGCTCAAATACCTTGACCGGAATCGATGCCGCGCTGGCGCTCGCTAAGCACTATGTCGCGGTGTTGTTGACTGATGTCTCGGCGGATGTCGCTCCGGTTTCCGGCCAGGCAGTGAGCTCCAAGGCCGTTAAGGCTGGCTTGGATTATGTGCGTGGTTTTTCGAGCGAGTTCTTGGGACAAGTCAAGGATATTTCCACGCCTTCGGTCGAAGCCATCTCGGCAAACCTCAATAACGGCATTGAGGTGTCGCTGGGCGATTCGAACGATATCGTCAAGAAGGAGCGCGTAGTCACCAAGCTGCTTTCGCAGGTAGAGGGCGTAACGTATATCAATGTGCGCTCTCCGGGTAACTATACATTTAGGAACGCTCCGACCTCGTAGCGCTGGTTGATGCTTTGTTGAGGGGCCATACCACGCCGTTTATCTGGTTTGTTTGGTTTTCACGGTCAATTATTTGACTGATACGTTCATAATGTGCAAACATAATACGGTTTACCTTTGCATTTACTTTCAACCTGAAGGTTAATGTGCGCAGGGGTCGACCCATGCTATGGCTATAACCTTTGTTCGGAGGACCGACATGCACGAGACAGAGATCAACAACTACCTTGCCGTCATTAAGGTGGTCGGCGTCGGCGGCGGCGGTACCAACGCGGTCAATCGAATGATCGAAGAGGGCATCCGCGGCGTCGAGTTTGTTGCCATCAACACCGATGCTCAGGCACTCGCGATCTCTGATGCCGATATCAAGGTGCACATCGGCACCGACCTTACCCGCGGCCTGGGCGCCGGCGCCAACCCCGAGGTTGGCCGCAAGGCTGCCGATGAGTCCCGCGACGACATTGCCGAGGCGCTCGCTGGCGCCGATATGGTGTTCATCACCTGCGGCGAGGGCGGTGGCACCGGTACCGGCGCTGCTCCCATCGTTGCCGATATCGCGATGAACGAGGTCGGTGCGCTGACCGTCGCCGTCGTGACCAAGCCCTTCACCTTCGAGGGCCGCAAGCGCAAGAAGAGCGCCGAGGAGGGCATTAAGACCCTCTCCGATTGCGTCGACACCATGATCGTCATCCCTAACGATAAGCTGCTCGACATCGCCGAGAAGAAGACCACCATGCTCGAGGCCTTCGCGATTGCCGATGGCGTCCTTTCCCAGGGCACCCAGGGCATCACCGACCTCATCACCGTCCCCGGTATCATCAACCTGGACTTCGCCGATGTTAAGACCATCATGAAGCAGGCCGGTACCGCCATGATGGGTATCGGTACCTCTTCTGGGGACACCCGTGCCGTCGACGCTGCCCAGCAGGCCATCTCCAGCCCGCTGCTCGAGAGCTCCATCGATGGCGCCACGCGCGTGCTGCTCTCCATCGCCGGTTCCAAGGACCTGGGCATCCAGGAGATCAGCGACGCCGCCGACGTTGTCGCCAACGCCGTCGACCCCGAGGCCAACATCATCTTCGGTACCGTTGTCGACGAGTCCCTGGGCGATCAGGTGCGTATCACCGTCATCGCTACGGGCTTCTCCGACTCCAACGTCAACCGTCAGGACGAGCTCTTTGCTGCTCAGCAGTCTCAGAGCAAGGCCGCTGCCTCCGCTGAGCCGCAGCGCACCGCTCCTGCCACGAGCCCGGCTCAGGCCGCTCCGACCCGCAACGTCGGTGGCACCGAGCTTCCTAACTTCGGCAACGATCAGTTCGAGCTTCCCGACTTCCTGAAGCGCGGTAGCTTCTAAGTCGTTCTTTGCATTGTTGTGCACAGGGGCGTGTCCGTATGGACGCGCCCTTTTTATTTCGACTTTGTAAACTAGAACCTCCAATCTCTTTACGTTCCCTTTACGATTGCCTCCAGCGCAGCAGGTATCCTTTTAGAGAAGTATGACAGCCGTATAAACGCGGGCTGTAGCGGCGATGCCGCGGTACTTGTGTTATTAGGAGGCTTTAGTATGGCAGCACGTGCGGACAAAGTTTCGCGTGTCGACCATGATGGAGTTACGTTGGTGGAGGGCGCGACATCCGATGTTCGCTTTGCCTTCACCGAGCGTGCCGGTGGCGTTTCCGAAGATGCGTACTCCTCACTCAACTTGGGCTCGCATGTTGGCGATGACCCCTTTGCTGTTCAAGAAAATCGTCGTCGTGCGCTCGAGGCTATGGGTGCCGCCGAGTGCGAGCACAACCTGCTCGTTCCCAATCAGGTCCATGGTGATCATATCGTTGCGGTGACCTCGAACGGCGCCGATGACCTTGAGGACGTTCGCGAGCAGATTGCCGAGGGCTGTGATGCCATCGTCTGCACGGCGCATAACGTGCCCGTGCTGCTCTGCTTTGCCGACTGCGTTCCCGTGGTGCTGGTGGCCCCCGGCGGATTTGCCGTGGTGCACTCCGGTTGGAAGGGCACGATTGCACGTATTTCCGCCAAGGCGTGCCAGGCGCTTTGCGATGCTGCCGGTTGCGATGCGAGCGACGTTTCCGCCTATATCGGCCCCCATATCTTGGGTGACGAATATGAGGTATCCCAGGAACTCATGGATCGCTTTGCCGCCGAGTTCTCTTGCATCGATGCGAATACCTCTCGCATGCTCGATCTTTCCGCTGCCATTCGCGAGGCGCTGGTAGATGTCGGTGTCGACGCGGATAATATCGTGGATACCCAGCTTTCGACCGTGCGTCAGAACGACCGCTTTTATTCCTACCGTAACGAGGACGGCACCTGTGGGCGCCATGCTGCGATCGGCGTGATGCTATGAGAAAGATCGTATCGGTCCTGAGCGCCGCTGTGCTTACGCTTACGCTGTGCGCCTGTTCTTCGGGATCTTCTAGCTCTTCCATTACCGTGGCCGGCTCCACGACCTGCCTTCCTATCGCCGAGATTGCGGCCGAGGGCTTTAAGGAGGAGACCGGCATCGACGTGCTCGTTTCCGGTTTGGGTTCTTCCGCTGGGATCGAGGCCGTCAGCGCCGGCACGGCCGATATCGCCAGCTCCTCCCGTGGACTCAATGCCGACGAACAGGATCTGGGCCTGACTCCCATCGTCATTGCCCACGACGGTATTGCGGTCATCGTGAACGACGACAACCCCGTCGATAACCTCTCGACCGAGCAGCTCCGCGATATCTACGCCGGCAAGATTACCAATTGGAAAGAGGTCGGTGGCGAGGACCTGAGGATTCAGGTCATCAACCGAGACGAGGCGTCCGGTACGCGCGAGGCCTTCCGTACCATCGTGATGGATGGCACGCCGTTCGATCGCCGCTCGGCTGTTCTTTCGGGTACGGGCCAGGTGCGCGACGTGGTATCTCGTTCGCGTGGGGCCATCGGCTACATTTCGCTGGGCTTCGTCGATAGCCTCAACGCCAAGACCTCGGTCAAGGCCGTCTCGGTCAATCATGTTGAGGCGTCCGAGAAGACGGTCGCGAGTGGCGGCTATCCCATCTCGCGCGACCTTTACTTCTTTGTGAAGGGTGTGCCTTCGCAGCAGGCGCAGGATTACATCGACTATGTGACGTCCGAAAAGATGGACAAGCAGATTCGCGAGGCGGGCTTTATTCCCGTCACCAACGACGAGAAGGGGAGTGAGTAGCATGGAAGCACAGGAAAACTCCCAGACTGAGCAGAATGTTCAGACGCCCAAGAAGCGCGAGCTGGCGCTCGTATCGCGCAGTACCTATATCAAGGAGAAGGCGCTGCAGTGGATCTTCTTTGCCTGCGCGTTCTTGGCGGTCGTTACCGTTATCCTGATTTTTGTCTTTACCACGTACTCGGCGCTGCCCGTCTTTACTGACATCGGTCTGGCTGACTTCTTTAGCTTTACGTGGGCGCCTTCCGAGGGCCACTACGGCATCTTGTCGCTGCTTGCTGGCTCGGGTCTGGTGACCGTCGGTGCGCTCGCCATGGGCGTGCCGCTGGGCGTGGGTACGGCCGTTTACCTGGTCGAGATTGCCAGCAAGCGCGTGCGCAAGCTCATCAGCCCCGCCGTTGACCTGCTGGCGGGCATACCCTCCATCATCTACGGCTTCTTTGGCATGATCATCATCCGCCCGTTTATCGCACAACTGACCGGCGGCCTTGGTTTTGGTGCGCTGACGGCGTGGTTTGTGCTCGCCATCATGATCGTCCCTACCATCACCACGCTCACCATCGATGCCCTCAATTCCATTCCCATGGGCATTCGCGAGGCATCGTATGCCATGGGCGCCACCAAGTGGCAGACCATCTATAAGGTCGTGCTACCTGCCGCGAAGCTGGGTATCGTTGATGCCATCGTGCTGGGTATGGGCCGTGCCATCGGCGAGACCATGGCCGTGCTCATGGTCGTAGGTAACGCCCCGGTTATTCCCGACAGCATTGCGAGCCCCATCTCGACGCTCACGAGCCAGATTGCGCTCGACATGAGCTATTCCTCGGGTCTGCACCGCTCGGCGCTGTTCGGCATGGGTGTGGTCCTGTTTATCATCTCCGCCACGCTGGTGGGTATCGTTCGTCTGATTTCCAAGAAGAAGAGGGGGTAGGCTATGTCCGATTCCGTTGACACGACGGTCGATACGACCTCGTCGCGCGAGCGCATCAAGCGTGCCCTTTCCCACGGCAAGAAGGGCCGCATCAACAAGGACCTGTCCAACAAGATCATGCTTGGCGTGTTTCGTGCCGCTGCCTACATCACCACGCTGGTGCTGGTCGCTATCATCGCCTACGTGGTCATCAACGGCCTGCCACACATCTCGCTCGACTTTATCTTCGGTTGGCCCCAGGGCGTCAACGCCGAGGGCGGAATTTGGCCCACGATCGTCTCGACCGTCTACGTGACGGCGCTCGCCATGCTTATCTGCACGCCGATCGCTGTGCTGGCAGCCGTCTATCTGGCCGAGTACGCCAAGCAGGGCAAGGTCGTCGAGCTCATTCGCTACGCTGCTGACGCTTTGGCCTCGGTGCCCTCCATCGTTATGGGCCTGTTTGGCTACGCCTTGTTTGTCGAGGCTATGGGCCTGGGCCTTTCGATGGTCTCTGCCGCTCTGGCGCTCGCGCTCTTGATGCTTCCCATCGTCATGCGCACCACCGAAGAAGCCATTCGCGCCGTTCCGCGCTATATCCGTTGGGGCGCGTACGGCCTGGGCGCTACCAAGTGGCAGGTCGTCTCCAAGATCGTGCTTCCTTCGGCCTTTGGCCGCATTGCCACGGGCATCGTCCTTGCCATCGGCCGTGCCATCGGCGAGACCGCCGTGGTGCTCTACACCATGGGCCAGGCCATCAATCTACCTATTTCGCCGCTCGATTCCGGTCGTCCCATGACCGTTCACCTGTACCTGCTTGCCAACGACGGCATCAACATGAACGCAGCCTACGGCACCGCGCTCTTGCTGATGGTGATCATTTTGGCCTTCAACCTGTTTGCGCGCTTCCTGTCGCGCAAGCGTCGCTAGTTAAGGAGTCCCATGTCCGTTTATCAGTCCGCTCCCGCGTTGGAGCAAGCGGCCATTACGGCCAAGGATTTCAACTTTTGGTACGGTGACTTTCATGCGCTGACGGGGCTTGACCTCAACATCGCCAAAAACGCCATCACCTCCTTCATTGGCCCTTCGGGCTGCGGCAAGTCGACGTTTTTGCGCTGCATCAACCGCATGAATGACCTGATTGAGGGCACGCGCGTCGAGGGCACCATGACGCTCGACGGCAACGATATCTATGCCGAGGGTGTCGATCCGGTCGATCTCCGTCGTCGCGTGGGCATGATCTTTCAGCAGCCCAACCCGTTTCCCAAATCCATCTACGAGAATGTCGCCTTTGGCCCTCGTCTGCAGGGCGTGACTAGCAAAAGTGACCTCGATGACATCGTGGAAGAATCGCTCAAGCGCGCCAACCTCTGGAAAGAGGTATCCAATCAGCTCAACAAGGATGGTTTGGCGCTCTCGGGCGGTCAGCAGCAGCGTCTGTGCATCGCGCGCGTGCTTGCGGTGCAACCCGATGTCCTTCTGATGGACGAGCCCTGCTCCGCCATCGACCCCACGTCCGTCTCTAAGGTCGAGGATCTGATGGCCGAGCTGGTGCCCGAGATGACGATCATCATCGTCACGCATTCAATGCAGCAGGCAGCTCGCATTAGCGACTACACCGCATTCTTCTTGCAGGAAGTTGCCGGCGAGCCCGCCACGCTCATCGAGTATGGTCAAACCGACGCGATCTTCACAAGCCCGGTGGACTCGCGGACGGAAGACTATATCACCGGCCGCTTTGGCTGATCGGTGCGACTAGTCCCAAGCCGATCGGATCTGGTCCGGTGCGTATTCACTGTGCGGGCGGCATGACCGCACCCAACTGATTGGAGTGAACCATGCGCAAACTGTTTTCCCGTCAGCTCATCGAGGCCCGTCACGAGATGCTGAGCATCTACGAGGCCGTCGATCTGGCCCTCCACGATGCCGTGAAGGCCTATGTGACCGACGACCGCAAGCTCGCCACCAAGACCAAGAAGCGCACGCTTTCGATTGACGCACGCTGCGCCAACCTGGAGGCCGTCTGCTACAACCTGATTGCCACGCAGTCACCGGTCGCCTCCGACTTCCGCTTGCTGCAGACGATCATCTACGTCGACTTTAACCTGCAGCGCATGACCGATAAGGTTCGCCAGATTTGCCGCGCCACGCGTCATATGATCAAGGCCGACATCTCGCTGCCCAAGGAGCTTGTCGGCACGGTCGAGGCCGAGGCTGAGGCCGTCTACCAGGTGCTGGGCTCTTCGCTTTCCGCGCTCGTCACCAACGACATGTCCATCATCTGCAACTTGGCCGTCGAGGACGAGCCAGTGCACGCCGCCTATGAGAAGTTCTTCCGCACCTTTAACCGTATGGATACGGGCGATTTTATGGACGACGACAGCAACTATGACGATCTGCGTCGCGCCATCATGGTTTCGCGCTACCTCGATCGCATCGCTTCGATTTCCATCGATGCCGCTTGCCGTCTGACCTTCCTGTTGACTGCTCAGCGTATGAATGCCGGCGATATTGCCCGCACTGATGAGGATGAGCTCGAGAGCATGCGCGTGCCTTCGGGCGAGGGTGTTATCATGAGGCCCGCCGTCGACGCGCGCTGCGTTGCCAAGGTACCCGTTAACGAGGTCAGCGAGGGTCTTCGCTACCTGCTCGATCATCTTGAGGACGAGGACGATGGCGAGGACGACGAGGAGTAAGTAACCCCTTTCGTCGAAAGATTGTAAATACCTAAGTGAGCGCGGCCTTGCACATGCGGGGCCGCGCTCTTGCGTTAGCATGGGACTACTTGTTTGGCTGTCAGCGGAGGCGATTGGCAATGGATAACTATTTGGACTTGATGCGCGCTCGCCGCGAGCAGATTCTGGAACGTTTTTATGCGGCGCTCGATCGCGCAGGCCGCCCCCACGACGCCGCGCGCCTCATTGCCGTGTCAAAGACCGTTGGTGTCGATGAGACCGTTGCCGCCATCCAGGCGGGGTATCGCCATTTTGCCGAGAACCGCCCGCAGGAGCTGGTTCGCAAGCTCACGGGTCTGGCGGAGCATCCGGAGCTGCCCGAGGTGCGCTTCGATATGATCGGGAACCTGCAGACCAATAAGATTAATGCGGTGCTGGGCTCAGCCGAGCTGATTCACTCGGTGGGTTCGCTGCATCTGGCGCAGGCGATCTCGAGCCGTGCTGCCCGCAAGATTGAGGCAGGCGAGCTCGCCGGCCCCCAGCGTGTGCTCATTGAGGTCAATGTGAGCGGTGAGGAGTCGAAGGGAGGCTTTTCGCCCGATGAGATTCGCGCCGCCGCGGGTGAGCTTGCGGAACTTGAGGGAATTTGCGTACAGGGGCTTATGACTATGGCGCCCCGGGGGAATAAGGATGTGGCACGCCGCACCTTTGCGGGGCTTCGCGAGCTGAGGGATGAGCTGGAGGCGGCGCATCCCGATTTGAACCTGCCTGAGCTTTCCTGCGGCATGAGCGAAGACTTTGAGCCTGCCCTTGAGGAGGGCTCTACGCTCGTTCGCCTGGGCAGGGTAGTATTTAGCCCGGAGTTTGCAGTAAAATAAGGCTCTGAAGTGCGCACTGATTATCGGGGCGCCTGCACTAAACCGCGAGAGGACACAACCATGGGCTTCCTTGACGAGATTAAAAATAAGATGCACCTGGGCGGCCAACAGGGTTACGACCAGGGTTATGGCCAGGACGACGACTACGGCTACGATGATGGCTATGACGATGGCTATCAGGGCAACGGCTACAGCGGTGCTTCGGGCGAGGGCTTCTACACCCAAGACGAGCCGAGCAACGGCCTGCTTGGTCAGACGCGCCGTGGTGAAGCTGAGTCGGTTGCCGTGTATACACGCTCCGGGCAGCTGGTCGGCGATGACTCCCGCCATGCCACGACGTATAACCCGCCTTCGCGCTCGCAGGACAGTGTTGCGAGCGGTTATCGTCCTGGTGCCTATGACACGCCGTCGAGCTACGCCGAGAACACCCGCGCCCGTGCCGCCGCTGCGCCTGCGCCTGCACCGAGCGATGCCTCGGCCTATGCGAGCAATATCATCAACGCCACGCCGCAGCTGCCGGCCTATGTCCTGCGCCCCGAGAGCTATGACGACGTGGAGACCGTGGTGCGCCGCGTTCGCACCAAGCAGCCTGTCGCACTGATTTTTGTGGGCGTACGCACCGAAGTTGCCAAGCGCGTCTTGGACTTCTCTTACGGCTTTGCCTGCGGTCTGGGTGCCACGGTCAAGGAGGTGGGCGACCGCGTGTTCATGGTGCTGCCTGCCGGTTGCGAGGTCAAAGATTCCGATCTCAAGAAGCTTCGTGCCGACGGCTACCTTAAGTAAAGACAAGACGAGGAGATTCCCATCAACATCTACACTATCGTCCAGCTGGTCAACACGCTGTTCAACTTCTATTCCACGCTTATTGTCGTCTACTGCTTTATGACGTGGATTCCCATGAAGCAGGGTGGTTTGCTTCAGGATATTGCCGCGGTGCTTGATAGCGTGTGCGGTCCGTGGCTCAACCTGTTCCGTCGTTTCATCCCGCCGATGGGCGGTATCGATTTTTCGCCGGTCGTTGCGATTATTGCGTTGCAGTTGGTGCAGAGGCTGGTTCTGCAGCTTCTTATAGGTATACTCGTGTAGAACTGACTTAGTAACTTACGTCGGGCGTGTAGCGCCGAGGCGATGAAAAAGGAGACTTGTTATGGCTATTACCCCTGCAGACATCCAGGCTCAGACTTTCTCTGAGGCCAAGCGTGGCTACGATCCTGCTGAGGTCGACGTCTTCTTGGAGACGCTGTCCTCCGAGGTTGACGCTATGCTCGCTAAGATCGTCGACCTTAAGGGTCGTCTGACTGCTACCGAGCAGCAGCTTGCCGATGCGCAGGCTCAGCTTGCCCAAGCTCAGGATGCCACCGCCCAGGCCGTTCCTGCCGCCCCCGTGGCTGTTCCCGCCCCTGACTTCTCCGCTCAGGAGCGCCAGATTTCCGCTGCCCTGATCGCTGCCCAGCAGACCGCTGAGACCATCGTCAACGATGCCAACGAGAACGCTGAGCGTATCCGCAACGAGGCTGACGCCAAGGCCCGCGAGGTTATCCGCCAGGCTCTGACCGAGAAGCAGGCCGAGCTCGAGGAGATCGATCGTCTCAAGGCTTCCCGTGAGGAGTTCAAGGCCGAGTACCTCAAGCTCATCCAGCACTTCATGGACGATGCCCAGAATTCCTTCCCGGCCGATCTGATGGCCTCCACGCCGGTCGGTTCTGCCGCTTCTCCTGCAGTGACTGTTCCCGCCGAGCCGCTGCCCGTCGCTGACCCGGTTGTCCCCGTGGCCGATCCCTTCGCCCCGATCGACAACTTTGCTGCCGACGACCTGGACTAACATTCGGCCTACAATTTAGTGCCTAGAAAGGACCCGCAGCTTGCGGGTCCTTTTTTATGACTGTGCAGGGGCGCGCAACATAAAAAACCGAGCCCTGCACATTGTGGCGCAGAACTCGGCGAATGGGTGAGCGGTAAAAGGTAGGTTTTAGGGCATGTCCCAAAACCTACTTGAGGAGGAAGTCGGAGAGGGGAATGGTACGGGCCTCGCGATGCTCGGGATCGGCGATGTGGTCGGCAGGATATCCACAGACGAGCATGTGATAGGGATAGACGCCCTTGGGCAGATTGAACTGCTCCTGTGCCACCTCAGGCTTAAAATGGCATACCCAGCACGTTCCCAGGCCCTGCTCGGTGGCCTCCATCATCATCTGATCACACACGATGGACGTATCGATTTCGCTGGAATTCATCTGATCATACGGGCGCACCCAAGCATCATCGGTAACGCTGCAAATAAGGAAGACAAGCGGAGCCCCAAAGATAGACTCATCACGAGCAAACCGAGGCTGACAAGCAGCTGCCTTCTCCAGAAGCTCAGGCGTATCCAACACCATCACACGAGTTGGATGATTATTGCAAGCAGAAGGAGCAATACGCCCAGCCTCAACAATGGCATCCACCACAGTCTGCTCAACAGAATGATCCTCAAACAAACGACAAGAATGCCGAGACCGAGCCAAATCCAAATACCCCATAACCAAACCCTCCAAATTCAACGAATCAATCCAAAGTAAACCAAAAGGTACCCAAAGCCCCATCCAGCCAAACGTCCTGCACAGCCCCAAAGTATCCAATCGGGCATAAAAGGCCGCATCATCCAGGTTCCCATCGCATTCTAACCATCAGCTAAAGTTCCCAATGGTGGTACGTAAGGGAGCGGGCCCGACCACTGATAACCTTTTGAACGACTCTGCTTGCAGCCGGAGTGAAAAAGGTTATCAGTGGTCGGGCCCGCGACCGGTGGGACACGTACCCCCAATTAACTGTTCTTCATGACAATCGAATCCACGACATCGGCCACATTCTCGCAGCAGTCGGCGCAGTACTCCAGGAAGGCGTACACGTCACGCCAAGCGATGACCTCGAGCGGGTCCTTGCCGTTGACGTGCAGGTTGCGCATGGCGTTGATGTAGAGCTCGTCGGCCTCGGATTCGATGGTGTTGATCTGGATGACGAGCTCGCGCAGGGTCTTGGACTTGCGGTAGTTGGGCAGCTCGACCATCAGGTCCTTCATGGCGCGGCAGGCGTCGGTCACCTTGTGGGCGATCACGATGGCATCGGGGTGGATGCTCTGGATGTTGGTGAAGTAGACGCGCTGCACGACGCCCTCGATACGATCGAGCACGGTGTCGAGCGAGCAGCTCATCAGGTCCAGATCCTCGCGCTCGAGCGGGGTGATAAAGGCCGTGAGCAGGGCGTCCTCAAGCTCATGGTGCTTCTTGTCGGCCGCATGCTCGATCGCGTGCATCTTGTTGAGCATATCGTGAATCTTTGCGGAATCGAAGTTCTCGAAAATCTTGGTGAGCAGCTCGGCGGCCTGGACGGCAAGGTCGGCGCAGGCGACGTAGTTGTCAAAGTAGAACGAATCGGGTTTCTTTGCCATGAGTGGGTCCTTTCGAGGCGAAGACGGGTGGGCGAAGTATTACGGTCCGGATGGACGCTCGGTTTGACTAGATGAACATCATGAACAGCTTGGCCATGACAAAGCTGATGAGTCCGCAGGCGGGGAAGGTAAAGAACCAGGTGAACATCATGTCCTTGACCACGCCAAAGTTGATGGCCGAAAGGCGCTTGACGGCACCGACGCCCATGATGGCGCAGGTCTTAATGTGTGTGGAGGACACGGGGATGCCGGTAAGGGTGGCAAGCAGCAGGTTTGCGGCGCCCGCCAGGTCGGCGGAGAAGCCCTGGTACTTTTCGAGCTTGACCATGTTCTGGCCGACGGACTTGATGATGCGCTCGCCGCCCACACTGGTGCCGATACCCATAGTGGCCGAGCACAGCAGCATAATCCAGATGGGGATGCCTGCATCGCCGACGCTCGTCTGGCCGCTGGCAAAGGCCACGCCTAAAAAGAGCACGCCGATGAACTTCTGTCCATCCTGCGCGCCGTGCATAAAGCTCATGGCCGCAGCGCTCGCGATCTGAGCGTATTTAAAGAAGACATTGGCACGTCGCCTGTTGGCGGCGGCGAAAAGAATCGAGACGAGCTTGCACAGGACCCAGCCCATGACAAAGCCCAGGCCGATGGAGAGCGCCAGGCCGTAGATGACCTTCATCCACTCGTGGACGTTGACGCTGCTCGCACCGCCGAGGGCGATGGCGGCACCGGTCAGGCCGGCGATAAGGCTGTGGCTTTGCGAGGTGGGGATGCCAAAACGCGACGCTGTGGCGCCGTAGACGACGATGGAGAACAGCGCCGCGCATAGGCAGGCGAGCGCCATGGTGCTGTTTCCGCCAAAGTCGACGATATGTGAGATGGTGTTGGCGACGCTCGCGTTAAAGTGCGTCATGATGAGCACGCCGAGGAAGTTGAATGCGGCGCTCATGAGAATGGCGGCGCGGGCGGGCATGCAACGCGTAGTGACGCAGGTCGCGATGGCGTTGGGCGCGTCGGTCCATCCATTGACGAAGATGGCGCCCAACGCGAGGATCACGGTGACGGCAAGGACTGGGTTCGACACAATTTGGCCGAGGAAGGTTGAGAACGTTACGTCCATATATGGGCTTTCTCGAAGTTTGCAGACACGTTACAAAAACATGATAAATCGTATCACCTCCTGCGGGTCTCTTTACCGAGTTCTGATGGGAGAAGTGAACTTTTTGGCACTAAAATTGAATATTAGCCCTGTTGACCGCGGGTGTTCTTTTTGCTAACACGCCATGCGGACACGTGCGATTACTACGACACTCCAAAACCACAGTCTGTTCGCTTTACAACATGCAAACATGCGTTCGATAATAGGAGGCATGGAATATCGACAGACAGACGGCAAAACTCGGCGCGTACACAAGCAGTATGTGGACGTCGTGGCTCGCATCCTCGCGGGCGGACAAGTCGTGCCGGTCACCGTCTGCTGGGTCGACGGACGTTGTTTTACGATTGACGAGATTGTCTCGTCCACCGGTTTTGGCCTGACGGTCCACGGCATCCGTACGGCGACTTATAAGGTTCGTTTTGGCGGGCATGCGACCGAACTGTATCTGGAAGAACAGGCGCGCGAGCGACCGGATGGCTCGCAGGCTCATCTGATGCGTTGGTGGGTGTGGGCATTCGACCGTACGCTCGAGGGCGAGCGCCGTGGGTAAGGACGTACGGCATTCGGGTACAATGACAGGAATCTTGTCACCTGCTGCGCCGTCTTTCACGGCACTTTTTGAAAGGACGAACCTATGAACGATATCCAGGGCTATCAGAACGGCCCCGTCGAGAGCGGCGCAAGCCGCGCCAAGGAGATGTCGCCGCGCGCGTACAATCTCGCCATGTCTGCCCTGATCTTCTTGGGCTTTTGCGCCATGGGCGCCGGCGCCTACTTTACGAGCACCATGTCGTTTGCGCACATGATGATGAGCGGCGCCGCCCTGCCGCTGGTCTTTGGCTCGTTTATTTTGACCATCGTCGGCATGGTCATGATGTCGGCCGCCGCCAGCAAGCAGTCCGTGGGCCTGTCCCTTGTGGGCTACGTAATCTTTGCGAGCACCTTTGGCCTGACCGCGTCGTTTGGCCTTGCCAACTACGACCTGCCCACCATCAACACTGCCTTTATCGCCACGGCCGCCATCACCTTTGTCTTTGGCGCCTTGGGCGTGACGTTCCCCAAGTTTTTCCAGCGCGTATATGGCATCGGTTTTGGCATTCTGCTCGCTACTATTCTGGTTGAGATCGTGCTGATGTTCATGGGCGTCTCACAGACCATCACCGACCTGATCGTGATCGTGGTGTTCGCCGGCTTTATTGGCTACGACACCTATGTTGCCACGACGGTGCCGCCTACGCTGCCCAACGCCGTGCTTATGGCCTCTAACCTGTTCGTGGATATTATCAACGTGTTCCTGCGCATTCTGAACATCCTCGGCCGTCGCGACTAGTGGCGAATTGCGGCGGTGCTTGCCGTGCGTGCAAATCGATGCGAAAGGCGGTCCTTCGGGGCCGTCTTTTTTGTACGCGGCGGGGTATCATGGATGGGAAAAGCCGATAGCGGCAGAGACCGAGAAAGGTGACCACTTATGGCAGACGTCGACAACAGGAACCGTAACCGCAGGTCCAACCGAGCGGGTCAGCCCAATCCCAAGCGCGAGGCCCGTGCCAAGGCAGCCGAGCGTCACGTGGCAACTGTGTCCGAAGCGTGCGCCAAGGATATCGAGCGTTCGCTTGCCGGTGTTCGCGAGTTTGACGGTATGCCTGCCGGCTTTGTCTCGGCGATGAAGGCCAAGGTTCAGAGTGCTGTGGCCACCGAAGAACAGGTTGCCGAGGACGTCGAGGGCGCGGAGGCTGCCGAGGTCGAGGCAGCGCTCGAGCCCGTCGAGGAGCCTGCCGAGGAAATCGCCGAAGCTGAGTCCGCGCCTGCTGAGGAGCCCGCTCCGGTTCTGCCCGAGGTCACCGTGCTCGATGCCTCCACCACGCAGGCCATCTTGGACAACGGTCGTGGCTATGCGCAGTTCTGCGACATGGCCGTGCTCGCCTTTGCCTCGTTCACCAATCCGGGCGGTGGCTATATTCAGGGTTATCTGGGCCAGGAGGCCACGCTGTGCGCCGATTCGTATCTGTACAACGTTCTCGATAAGCAGCGCAAATGGTACGGCGAGAACCGTCGCCGCAACATCAACTGCGAGCTTTACCGAAACCGTGCGCTGGTGGTGCCTGCGGTGCGCTTCGACCGCAACCACGTGCATGCATACGCCGACGTGATCGTGGCCGCCGCGCCCAACGTTAAGCGCGCCCGCCAGGAGTATCGCGTGAGCGACGATGCTCTGCTGGATGCCCTGCGCGACCGCATTCGCTTTGTGCTTGCCATCTGCGACGAGCTAGGTCGCGAGAAGCTCGTGCTGGGCGCTTGGGGCTGCGACAACAACGGCTTTGACGCAGAGGCCGTGGCCGAGCTCTTCCGCAAGGAGCTCGCGTCGGGCGACTTTAAGGTCAAGCAAGTCTTCTTTGCCGTGCCTTCTACGCGCTGGGATGAGGATTTTGCCAAGTTCGAGCACGTGCTGGCAAACTTCCCCGAGCGCAACGAGGAGTCCTATGCCCAGGTTGCCGCTCGCGCTGCGGCAGCTCGCGCCGCCGAGCAGATCCAGGCTGCTACCGAGGATGATGAGGACGAGGACGACTGGCGCAAGTACCTGTAATCGGTACGTGCTGACAGATGGGTCGAGCCGGCGGGAGAGGCTGCTTCCGTCGGTTTTTTACTGAGCGAGGGGCTTACGATGAAAAACGTTCTATGCTTTGGCGACAGCAACACCTATGGTTACGATCCGGCGGGCATGCGCGACGGCACCGCGGTGCGCTATGCGCAGGATGTGCGCTGGTGCGGCGTGGCCCAACGTGACTTAGGCGAGGGCTGGCATGTAATTGAAGAAGGCCTCAACGGCCGCACGACGGTACGCGACGACATGTGCCATCTGAACACCAATCTTAACGGCATCCGCGCACTGCCGATGCTGCTCGAGGCCCATAAGCCGCTGGATGCGATCGTTATTATGCTGGGAACCAACGATTGCAAGACGGTCTTTGGTGTGACGGCCTCCGATATTGCCCGTGGCACCATGGCACTGATTCGCGCGGTGCGCGCATTTCCCTGGACCAATGCCGCGCCCTGCCCGCGTATTCTGCTGATGGCGCCTATCAAGATCAAGCCGCAAATCGCCGATGTATATATGACCGATTTTGACGAGCGTTCCGTCGAGGCCTCGGAGCATTTTGCTGAATACTATGCGCACGTAGCCGAGCAGTTTGGCTGCGACTTTTTGAATGCAGCGGAGTTTGCCGAGCCGGGCGATATCGATTATCTGCACATGATGCCCGAAAGCCATGAGAGCCTGGGTCACGCCGTGGCAGCCAAGCTCCAAGAGATGCTCGGAGAGTAGCGCGACCCCAAGCCACCGCAAAGGGGACGGGCGCCTTTGCGGTGGTTTTGGGCTGCAAATCTTAATACTGCCACATGTGATTGACGGGGCCGGAGCCTTTGCCCATGTTCAGGCCGGCGGCCAGAGCGCCTGTCAGGTAGGCCTTGCCGGCGTTGACGGCATCGGCAAGATCCATGCCCTGGGCCAGCGCGCAGGCGATGGCGGACGAGAGCGTGCATCCGGTGCCGTGCGTGTTGTCGGTCTCGATGCGCTTGTGGCGGAACCACGCGGTGAGTGGATCTCCAAGATGGTTGCCCTCGTCATCGAGTGGCGCGGGTTCGGCCAGTACATCGTTGGCCTCGTTGACAAGATGCCCGCCCTTAACGAGGGATGCGCAACCAAAGCGGCGGGTGAGGAGCATGGCAGCATTTTGCTGCGTGCGCTCGGAGTCGACCTCGTAGTCGAGCAGGGCCATGGCCTCGGGAATATTGGGCGTGATAACCGTCGCTAGCGGGAACAGGCGGCGGGTGAGCGCCTCGGCGGCATCTTCGGCAATCAGCCGTGCGCCCGAGGTGGCTACCATGACGGGGTCGACTACCACGTTTGTCGCGTTCCAAGCGCTCAGGCGGTCGGCGATAACATCGATAATCTCGGCAGAGGAAACCATGCCAATCTTAACGGCGTTGGGGCGGATATCGTCAAAAACGGCATCGATCTGCGCCGCGACAATATCCGGGGAGATGTTCTGCACGGCGGTGACGCCCAGGGTGTTCTGTGCGGTGATGGCGGTGATGGCCGTCTCGGCATACAGGCGGTGTGCCGTGATGGTCTTGATGTCGGCCTGAATGCCGGCGCCACCGCTGGAATCGGATCCTGCGATGGATAGAACGGCAGGTACCTTACTGCGATCCATGTTCGCTCCCTTGTTCGGTCGGAATCAAATGGGTCTATAAGCCAGCATTATAAAGATGCCCGGGCCGACTCTATGTCGAACCCGGGCGGGCGATGCAATCTTTACGCAAATGCAAGCAAATGTTCACACGTCAACAATTGACAGTCACCAGCTCGCCGCCAGAGGCGGCCGCGGCGACAGGGTTAGTCCTCCATGCCGAGGTCGATCGTGGTGCCCTCGAAGATCTTGTTGACGGTGCGGACGGCGCACATCTTGCCACACATGGTGCAAGTGCCCTCGGTGGCGGCGGGGGACTCCTCGTAGCGCTTCTTGCCCGTAACCGGGTCGAGCGCGCACTCCCACATGGCGTCCCAGTCAAGCTTGCGGCGTGCCTGGCCCATCTTGTCGTCCATGTCGCGGGCGTGCGGCACCTTTTTGGCGATGTCGGCGGCGTGTGCGGCGATCTTGGTGGCCATGAGGCCGTCGAGCACATCCTGGGCGTTAGGCAGGCATAGGTGCTCGGCCGGCGTCACGTAGCACAGGAAGTCGGCGCCGGAACTGGCGGAGATAGCGCCGCCGATGGCAGCGGTGATGTGGTCGTAGCCCACGCCGATATCGGTCACCAGCGGCCCGAGCACATAGAACGGGGCATTGTGGCACAGGCGCTTCTGCAGTTTCATGTTGGCGGCGATCTCGTCGAGCGCCATGTGACCCGGGCCCTCGACCATGACCTGGACGCCGGCGGCCCAAGCGCGCTTGCACAGCTTGCCCAGCTCGATCATCTCAGCGGTCTCGGTGGCGTCGTTGGAGTCGTAGAGGCAGCCCGGGCGGCAGGAGTCGCCGAGCGAAATCGTCACGTCGTACTCGTGGCAAATCTCGAGCAACTCGTCGTAGAACTCATAGAATGGGTTCTCGTTACCGGTGACCTCCATCCAGCCAAACAGCAGCGAGCCGCCGCGGCTCACGATGTTCATGAGGCGGCCGGTCTCCTTAAAGGTCTTTGTGACCGACTTGTTGATGCCGCAGTGGATGGTCATAAAGTCCACGCCGTCCTCGGCGTGCGCGCGCACGACCTCGAACAGATCGTCCTTGGTAAGCTTGACCAGCGGCTTTTCCATGTAGCCGATGGCGTCGTACATGGGGACGGTACCTACCATGAGCGGCGTCTCGTCGATGAGCTGCTGGCGGAACTGGCGCGTCTTGCCCGAGTTGGAGAGGTCCATGATGGCGTCGGCGCCAAAGTCCTCGGCGATCTTGACCTTCTTCCATTCCTCGGCGGCATCGGCCTTGTCGCCCGAGATGCCCAAGTTCACGTTGACCTTGGTGGACAGGCCCTCACCGACGCCAAAGGCGCGCATGCCTTTTTTGATGTGCACGATGTTGGCAGGAATGGCGATGCGGCCGTCGGCCACGCGCTCGCGGATGTACTCGGGGTCGCGATGCTCGCGCTCGGCGACCTCCTTCATCTGCGGTGTGATCTGCCCGGCGCGGGCGAAGTCGATTTGCGTGACGAGCTTGGGCTCGGTCTGTGTGCTCATTGGCACGGCTCCCTTCGTTGGCATTACCCATATCAGGTTTGCGGGTCAGGGCGGGCGCGCCCAATCTCAGCCTGCCGTCTTGTCCTGCAAGCCCCCCGTTTATGTAATGGGCTCAAGTATAGCTCGAATGGGTACGATTGGCCTAACGAGCGTGCCTGTGAGGAGGCGAACATGGAAGACAAGCATCTATATCGAGAGACGCAATGGGATGTATCGGCCGAGGAAAGCCGTGCGCACCATGGCCTTGTCGCGATCGGTTTTGCGGTGCTTGCCGTGCTGGTGATTGCCTTTTGTATCTGGACGTTTGGTGGTCGCGGCGGCGCTGCATGGGAGTTCGAGGCTGATGATAGCCTACCGATTATGACGGTGAGGAGTACTGGCGGTAATGCCAATACGCTCGCCGTTCCGGGCGATTATTGGTACCCGTGCGATGAGTTTGTGCAGTTGCAGCTGAGTGGTGGGTCTATTCCTGGTGAGGAAATCGAACGCGTGACGTATGATGCGACGTTCAAAACGTTGACGGTGAAGCTCAAAGATCAAGGGGATGTGCCCACGACGATGGATATCGCGCTGACGGAATGGCGCCTGGAGCCCCCGGCGGGCGCTGCGGTATCCGAGGTGGAGCACGTTAAGATTACCTACCAAGATGGCTCGACGAGCGAGATTGCAAAGGCCGATGGCTTGGCGGAGTAATGGGGTGTTTGGAAACGGCGGGCCTATTGTGCCTGCGCGTTCATGAAAACCAGGGTGTTTTTGTCTGAAAGCTCGGGGATGTGCCGATAGCCGATGTTGAATGCGGTGAGTTCGCTTGCATCCTCGAGCTTGTTTTCTGCCATCCACCGCACCATGGAGCCGCGCGCCTTTTTGCTGGCGGTCGACCGTTGGATGGGCTTCCCGTTGCGGATACCCTCGCCAAAGAGGCATGTGACGGCCGTGGCGTCGCCCGCGAGGTGGGGCAGAACGGCTTTGGCATACTCTACGCTGGCGAGGTTGACGATCGTGGTGTTTGAGCCTGCCGGGGCGATAGCCCGCGCGAGCTTGTCGCTCCAAAACGCGTAGAGGTCTCGGGCATCGTCAACGGCGAGCTTCGCGCCCATCTCCAGCCGATACGGTTCGACGGCATGAAAGGGACGAACGCACCCGTAGAGGCCGGAGAGGATCCACAGATGGTCTTGCAGCCATGCGAGCTGCGCGGAATCCATCACCTCGGGTGCCATGCTCTGGTATTGAATGCCGTGATAGGACATGACGGCAGGGGAGAGGTGGCGAGCGAGTGCGGGATTGTCGAGATCGCCGCTTTTCAGGATGGGCCCGAACTCATGCAGGGTGTTGAGGCAAGGCCCCAGCAGTTTGTCACTCACGTTCCACAGCGCCTGCAGGCCGCCGCTGCCTTCATTCCGCTCGATATCTAGCAGTGCGCGGTGGAGGCGAGCCGTCTCGCGCACAAAGGGTGGGATGCCCAGGACTTCAAAAGCATCTTGGGCCGCGCACATCTGCTTGGCGGGCGAAATGATGACCTGCAGCATGAACTCTCCTCTGCCAAAAAAGAAATTGCGGTGGAATACGGTCTGTTTGGGGGTGCGGACGATTTCTTGGACCGCGCCTAGGCGTATCCAAGCTTCCTGCG
>CAMQHB010000007.1:0-35577 GCA_947001545.1 uncultured Collinsella sp. | reverse complement strand
GCTGGGCAAACCAAACCACCTTGTTTACCGCTGGGGCGGGCCCTTTATGCCCGGGCGCGGTTCGGTGCGCCGGAAATTAGGGGGCCCGCTCCATTTGTCAATTCCTTCAAGCGAATGTGTCGGGAATGTTTCAATGCATGAATATGCAAGCCATTTACGTGTTCATGCATCTTTTGGTGCTAAAGTTTCAACCCACTTCATAACGACCACTGCGAAATGCGCATCGGTGCATAAATCGCAGACAAGGAGTCTGATATGTCATTGAAGGTTGGAATCGTCGGCGCGGCTGGATATGCCGGAGCCGAGCTCATTCGCCTCGTGCTCGGCCATCCCGAGTTTGAACTTGTTGCCATTACGTCCAACGCCGATGCCGGCCAGCCGCTGTCCGCGGTGTATCCGAGCTTTGCTGGCGTGAGCGATCTGGTTTTCACCACGCATGACGCCCCCGAGCTTAAGAGCTGCGATGCGGTTTTTCTTGCCGTGCCGCACACGGCTGCCATGGCACAGGTGCCCGCGCTGCTTGCATCGGGCGTCTCCTGCTTTGATCTTTCGGCTGACTACCGCCTGAACGACGCGTCCGTCTTTGAGACGTGGTATGCCGCCGAGCATACGAGCCCCGAGCTGCTCAAGACCCGTGCCTTTGGCCTGCCCGAGCTATTCTGCCGGGACTTGGAGACCGCCGCATCCGACCATGCCGACGGCAAACCCGTGCTGGTCGCCTGCGCCGGTTGCTATCCCACCGCAACGAGCCTTGCCGCCGCGCCCGCCGTGCGCGCTGGCTGGGTTGCCCAGAGCGGCCCCGTGATCGTTGATGCCATCAGCGGTGTGACGGGTGCCGGCAAGTCCTGCAACGCTCGTACGCATTTTTGCAGCGCTGACGAGAACTTGGAGGCCTACGGCGTGGGCAAGCATCGCCACACGCCCGAGATTGAGCAAATCCTTGGCCTGACCGATCGCGTCGTCTTCACCCCGCATCTGGCACCGCTCAAGCGCGGCCTGCTCTCCACGGTGACGCTGCCGCTCACGCCGCAGGCCATCGACTCCCTGGCTCTTGAGGATGTCGTCGACTATTACAAGCAGTTCTACGCTGGACGCACCTTTGTGCGTGTGCTCGACGCCGGCCAGCAGCCCAAGACGGCTTCGGTCGTTGGAACCAACGCCGCCCAGATTGGCCTTGCGCTCAACAAACGCGCGGGTGTGCTGGTGGCGACGGGCGCTATCGACAATCTGTGCAAGGGCGCTGCGGGCCAAGCAGTCCAGTGTGCCAATATCGTCTTTGGCTTTGACGAGCGACGAGGCTTGCCCACAGTGGCGTGCCCGGTGTAGCACATTCGATTGTTAACGATTTGGTAGTCGGGCATCGAGTGGGGCGCCACTCTTAAGCTGGTCTCATGATTACGACTGGCATGGCGCACCAACCGATGTCCGTTTTTTGTTTGACATAAGGAGTCATAAAGACGATGAATACCGACCTGATTGATATCAAGATTCGCGCCGTCGAGGGTGGCGTTACGGCAGCGGCCGGCTTTAAGGCCGCAGGCATCCACGCTGGGTTCCGCAAGAACCCCGAGCGTCTGGATTACGCGCTCGTCGTGCCCGATAAACCCTGTCCCGGTGCTGGCGTGTTTACCACCAATCGCTTTTGCGCGGCGCCCGTGCAGGTGAGCCGTGCCAACTTGGGCGGTGCCGACAAGGGCTATGGCGTCATCGCCGGCGTTTCGGTCAACTCTGGCAATGCCAACGCCGCCACGGGTGAGACCGGCCTTGCATGCGCGCGCGAGACGTGCAGCATCGCATCGCAGGTCATCGGCTGCGAACCCCAGCAGATTCTGGTTGCCTCCACGGGTGTGATTGGCCAGATTCTGCCGATCGACACGTTTGAGACCGCCATTCCTGCTGCCTACGAGGCGCTCTCCGCCCACGGTGGCGCCGATGCCGCTCGCGCCATCATGACGACTGACACGCACTCCAAGGAGTACGCCGTGTCCTATGTCAGCGAGGCTGCGGGTCATGCGGGCAATGTCTATACGGTAGGCGGAATGTGCAAGGGCTCGGGCATGATCATGCCCAACATGGCCACCATGATCGCAGTTATCACCACCGATGCCCCCGTCGAGCCTGCGGCACTTCATGCCCTGCTGCTCTCGACCGTCAAGCAGACCTTTAACAAGGTAACGGTCGATTCCGACACCTCGACCAACGACACCTGCATCATGCTTGCCTCCGGCGCCGCTGCCGCAGATGCCGAGCCTATCGTCGAGGGCTCCGATGCCTTCGACGAGTTGGCATTTGCCGTGCACGAGGTGTGCGAGAGCCTGGCGCGCAATATCGCCGCCGATGGTGAGGGCGCATCCAAGCTTGTTACGGTCAACGTTACCGGCGCCGTGAACGACGAGGAAGCCGATATCGCCGCCCGTGCCGTTGCCAACTCGCCGCTCGTTAAGACCTGCATCGCCGGCCACGACTGCAACTGGGGTCGCGTTGCCATGGCGCTTGGCAAGTGCGGCGTGAAGTTTAATCAGGAAGACGTTTCCATCGACATGATGGGCATGCCTGTCTGTCGCGACGGTCTGACTGTTCCCTTTGACGAGGACGAGGCTCTACGACGTTTCGAGGCGTCCGAGATCGTGGTCTCGGCCGACCTGGGCGCAGGCGACGCGGCAACGACCGTGTGGACCTGCGACCTCACGCATGAGTACATCTCCATTAACGGTGACTACCGTTCCTAGATTCCAGGCACGCTGCGCATCTTGCCGCGATTGCGGACAGCGGAGCACGGCGCGATAACGATACGAAAGACGAGGCAGATTATGAAATTCGCACGCGATTGTCGTTCGAGCGAATCCAACGAAGCAACCGCGCAGCTGCTGTTCGAAGCACTGCCGTGGATTAAGAACCTGACCGGCAAGACGGTTGTTATCAAATATGGCGGAGCCGCCATGGTTGATGAGCAGCTGCGCCGCGACGTGATGAGCGACATCGTTTTGCTCAAGATCATCGGTATGCGCCCCGTCATCGTGCATGGCGGCGGCAAGGCTATCAACGAGGCGCTCAGCCACTACGACATCCCCGTCGAGTTTAAGAACGGCCAGCGCGTGACTACGCCTGCCACCATGGACATCGTGCGCGAGGTACTGGGCGGCAAGGTCAATCAGGAGCTGGTCGCGGCGCTCAACCACCACGGCAACCTGGCCGTGGGCGTGTCCGGCAGCGACGCCGGCACCCTTATCGCCGAGCCACTCGACCCAGAGCTCGGCCGCGTGGGCAAGGTCACGCACGTCAACACCGACTATATCGAGCGCCTGCTCGATAGCGAGTACATCCCCGTCATCGCTACCGTCGCGGCGGGGGAGGACGGCGGTTTCTTCAACATCAACGCCGACACCGCCGCCGGTGCCGTTGCCGCGGCGCTCCACGCGCATAAGGCGATCTTTTTGACCGATGTCGATGGCCTGTACAAGGACTTTAGCGACAAGGACTCGCTTATCTCCAACCTAACGCTCGACGAGGTCAACGAAATGCTCTACGGCGGCGAGGTCGATAAGGGCATGATTCCCAAGCTGCGCGCGGCCGTCGATGCGCTTACCGGCGGCGTATTTCGTGCCCACATCATTAACGGTACTACGCCGCATTCGCTGCTCCTGGAGCTGCTGACCGATGCCGGCGTCGGCACCGTGATCCATTCCACCGAGACGGCTTACGAGTTCGATACGCATCCGCATCCGCTTTCGACGTTTGCTGCGCGTCTGACCGAGAACCTTGACGAGGTCGAGAAGCTTCAGACGGTCTAGCTGACCCGCAGCCGCCCCATTCCTGCACCCATAGCCCCGCGCCGTCTGGCGCCCAACGAAAGGCATCCCATGTCACTTGCAGCTCAGCAATCGCTTGAATCCCATTACGTTATGCATACCTTTGGCCGCTCTCCGGTCGAGTTTGTCGAGGGTCACGGTATGAAGCTCACCGGCGACGATGGCCATGAGTACCTCGACTTTCTTGCCGGCATCGGCGTGTGCAGCCTAGGTCATGGCAACCTGGCTGTGCTCTCGGCGCTCGAGGCACAGACCAAAAAGCTCATGCATGTCTCCAATTACTTCTACATCGAGCAGCGCGGACAGGTCGCGGCGCTGCTGTCCAAGCTTGCTAACGACGACGTAGATGGTGCGCGCGTGCTTGCCGATGCCATTGCCGCCGGCGATGAGACCACGGCAGCTGCTCTTGGTGCCCCGGCTGCGGATGAGCAGGTTTGGGAGACCTTCTTTGCCAACTCTGGCGCCGAGGCCAACGAGGGCTCGATGAAGCTCGCGCGCCTGTACGCCAAGCGTGCCGGTAATGGCGGCAACACCATCGTGTGCATGCGCGGCGGGTTCCACGGCCGTACGCTCGAGACCATTGCCGCCACCATGCAGGATTGGCTGCAGGACAGCTTCCGCCCGCTGCCGGGTGGCTTTGTGGCCTGCACGCCCAACGATGTCGATGAACTGCGTGCGATCTGTAAGCAGCTGGGCAGTGAAATTTGCGCCGTGATGCTCGAGCCGATCCAAGGTGAGAGTGGCGTGCACCCTATGACCGAGGAGTTTATGGCGGTAGCGCGCGACCTGGCACACGAAGTGGGCGCCGTGCTTATCGCCGACGAGGTCCAGTGCGGCATCTTCCGCTCCGGCAAGCCGTTTGCGTTCCAAACCTATGGCGTGGAGCCCGACATCATGAGCCTTGCCAAGGGCATTGCCGACGGCGTGCCCATGGGTGCCGTTGTGGCAAAGAAGGAGATTGCCGACGTGTTTAAGCCGGGCGACCACGGCTCGACCTTTGGCGGTAGCTGCTTGGCCATCGCGGCGTGTGCCGCGACGCTCTCCGCGCTTGTGCGTGGCGATTATGCCGAGCATGCTGCCAAGGTGGGCGCCTATATGGAGGCAAAGCTCGCCAAGCTGCCGCACGTGACCGAGGTGCGTGGCCGTGGCCTGATGCTCGGCTGCGATTTGGATGATGCCGCGGGCGACGCGCATGATATTGTTGCCCGCGCGCTGGCTGCCGGTGCCGTGATTAACGCTACGGGTGCCCATACGCTGCGTTTCTTGCCGCCGCTCGTCTGCGAGGAAGCCGACGTGGACAGTCTGATCGAGATACTGTCGGGTGTTTTGGGCTAACGCGGCGCAATAACTCAATTTGGACCGGGTTCCGGACTGCTGGGTGTGTCATATGCGGCATGATTTGGCGATCCGGAGCCCGTTTTGTTGCTGATTTGCGATGGTCAAAAGTCCCTCTGGTCAAAAAATGCCAAATATGAGTACGGGCACTAATTCTGTAGCATATAAATTAGACACAATTTGACGAATTGGACCGCATATGTCCAGTTTTGCTGTCAGAAAACATGCTCATCTGGACCGTTAGCCGTTGCTTTGATGTCAGATTTGCCCTTTGGGACCTCGAAAATGCTGTTACAAAAGAGGTAGCAGTACTCATATTTGGCATTTTTTGACCACTGCCCTTGAAACGAGTGAGCTGTGGGGTTCGAATCCCTCTGCGATGGGCCCAAAAAAGAAAGGCTCCCATTGCTGGGAGCCTAACAATTCAGTGGTGGGCGATGAGGGATGTCCGCGTGCGGCTGGCGCCGCCCGCTTCCGCTTCGGGCCTGCGGCCCTCGCGTGCTGCGCTGGAAAACGCTTCGCGTTTCCTCAGCTCCGCACCCTGGCGGGTTCGAATCCCATGAAATGGGCGCAAACAAAACGGTCCCCTTGCGAGGACCGTTTCCAATTCAGTGGTGGGCGATGAGGGATTCGAACCCCCAGCCTTGTGCGTGTAAAGCACCTGCGCTAACCGTTGCGCCAATCGCCCGTGCGGAGAGAGTATAGCAAAACAATCGCCTCATTCACCTCATATCCATTAAAGGTAACTGGCGCGTGTCACAGCGGAGCTGATTCAGTTGAGATTGCCTGAACATTCCGCCCCTCTTTACGCCCTCGGGTATACTCAAAAGCTACTGATTCGATTTGATGCCCAGCAACAGCAGAGGGGATAGTATATGTGCGGTTTTGTCGGTTTTGTCGGTGGGACGGATAACCAATCCGAGGTGCTCACCAAGATGATGGACCGCATCGTCCATCGCGGTCCCGACATGGGCGGTCAGTTTATCGACGGCCGCGTTGCCCTCGGCTTCCGCCGCCTGTCGATCCTCGACCTGACCGAGGCTGGCGCCCAACCCATGGCTAACGAGGACGGTAGCGTCGTTATCGTCTTTAACGGCGAGATCTACAACTTCCAAGAACTCCGTTCCGAGCTCGAGGCCAAGGGCTACAAGTTCCACTGCGGCGCCGACACCGAGAGCCTCCTGCACGGCTACGAGGAGTGGGGCGAGGCCGTACTCGATCGCTTGCGCGGTATGTACGCCTTCGTCATCTGGGACAAAAAGAAGAACAAGCTTTTTGGCGCCCGCGACATCTTTGGCATCAAGCCGCTTTACTACTATCCCATGGCCGATGCGGGCGACGGCGCTCCGGGCGTGCTCTTTGGTTCCGAGATCAAGAGCTTCCTGGACTACCCGCACTTCCACAAGGCGGTCAACAAAAAGGCTCTGCGTCCGTACATGACGCTGCAGTATTCGGCGACTGAGGAGACCTTCTTCGAGGGTGTCTACAAGCTGCCGCCGGCGCACTACTTTACCGTCGATATCCCGACCGGCAAGATGAACATCGAGCGCTACTGGGATTGCGATTACTCTGCCGTCGAGAAGCCGTTCGAAGAGTATGTCGATGAGCTGGACGAGGTCGTGCACGAGAGTGTCGAGGCCCATCGCATCGCCGACGTCAAGGTCGCGTCGTTCCTCTCCGGTGGCGTCGACTCCAGCTACATCGCCGCTTGCCTCATGCCCGACAAGACCTTCTCGGTGGGCTTTGACTACAAGAACTTCAACGAGACCAACTACGCCAAGGAACTTTCCGATAAGCTCGGCGTCGAGAACGTTCGCAAGATGATTACCGCCGACGAGTTCTTCGGTGCGCTCGAGGACATCCAGTATCACATGGACGAGCCGCAGTCCAACCTGTCTTCCGTGCCGCTGTGGTTCTTGGCCGAGATGGCCCGCAAGGACGTTACCGTCGTGCTTTCGGGCGAAGGCGCCGACGAGCTCTTTGGCGGCTACGCCTACTACGAGGACACGGTCCCGGTGCGCAAGTACAAAAAGATGGTGCCGCTGCCCATCCGTCGCGCGCTCGGTAACCTGGCGCTGCATATGCCGTACTTCAAGGGACATAACTTCCTGGTCAAGGGTGCCGAGATCCCCGAGAAGTCGTTCCTGGGACAGGCTCTGGTATGGCCGGAGCGCGAGGTCGACGGCGTGCTCAAGCCCGAGTACAACACCGGCGATGGCGCCTTTGAGCTCGCTGCACCCATCTACGCACGCGTGAAGGGTCAGCCCGAACTGGTCAAGAAGCAGTACCTGGACATGAACATGTGGCTCCCGGGCGACATTCTGCTCAAGGCCGACAAGATGTGCATGGCGCACTCGCTGGAGCTGCGCGTGCCCTTCCTGGACCGCAAAGTCATGGAGTTCGCCGAGCACATTCCCGATCGCTACCGCATCAACGAGAACGGCAACAAGCAGGTACTCCGCCACGCTGCCAACAAGTCGCTGCCCGATGAGTGGGCCACCCGTCCCAAGGTGGGCTTCCCGGTGCCGATTGTCTACTGGCTGCGCGAGCAAAAGTGGTACGACTATGTCAAGGAGTACTTCACCGCGCCGTGGGCAAGCGAGTTCTTCAATACCGACGAGCTCATGCACCTGCTCGATCTGCACTTTGCGGGCAAGGGCGATTTCCAGCGCAAGATCTATACGCCGCTCGTGTTCCTTGTGTGGTACAAGCGCTTCTTTATCGACGAGGACCAGCCCGCTGTTCAGGCTGCCTAGCCTCGGCTTACGAACGCCTGCGCGTAACGGCTCCTCCGGGAGCCGTTTTTGCGTGGGTGCGTTTCAGTTACTATAAAACCGTCCCTGCCAAATGGCTGAGAAAGGTGAAAGATGCACCATTCGGATTCCGCGACCGTGACCACGGTCGATACGCTTGCCAAGCTTCTCGATGTGTGCGGCGAGCTGCGCGCATCAGAGCAGGTTGACGAGCGCGCCGTGACCGGCTGCTCGTTTGATTCGCGCGCGGTCTCGGCAGGTGACGTATTCTTTTGCAAAGGTGCTGCCTTTAAGCCCGCGTTTTTGAGCATGGCGCTCGATGCGGGCGCCGTCGCATTTGTGTGCGAGGAGTCGCTGGTCGAGTCTCTGGAGCCGCTGGCGCAGGAGAGCGGTGCTGCGATGCTGGTTGTTGATAGTGTTCGCACGGCCATGGCCCTGTTGCCGCCGGAGGTCTACGACCGTCCCGACCACGACGTCAAGATCGTGGGCATCACCGGCACCAAGGGAAAGACCACGGCCGCTTTTATGCTCCAGTCCATCATCAAGGCGGCGGGCGAGTCCTGCGGCATGATCGGCTCGGTGAATACCGACGATGGTATCGAGTGCTACGAGAGCACCAACACCACGCCCGAGGCCCCCGAGGTTTGGCGCCATATCGCCAACTGCCGCACGTCCGGTCGCCAGTCCATGGTCATGGAGGTCTCGAGCCAGGCGCTCAAGTACCAACGCGTCGAGAATCTGCCGTTTGACGTGGCGTGCTTCCTCAACATCGGCCGCGACCACATCTCGCCGATCGAACACCCCACGTTTGAGGATTATTTTGAGAGCAAGCTTAGGATCTTTGACCAGGCAAAGACCGCCGTGGTGAATCTGGGCACCGATGAGGTTGACCGTGTGCTAGAGGCAGCGTCGACGGCCGAGCGCTTGGTGACCGTTGGCGTCGAGCATCCCGAGGCAAGCCTGTGGGCGAGCGATGTCCGCATGCTCGGCTTTAACATCGAGTTCAACTTGCATGGCCTGTGTGCCGACGAGTCCGAGACGGGGGAGAAGGTCCTGCTGGGCATCGCGGGCGACTTTAACGTGGAAAACGCGCTGGTCGCTATCGCCGCTGCGCGCGAGATCGGCATCGGTATCGAGGCTATCAAGAAGGGCCTCTCCAAACTGCGTGTGCCGGGCCGTATGGAGGTCGTGGAGTCGAAGGACGGCCGCGTGATCTGCGTCGTCGACTATGCGCACAACCAGCTTTCGTTCCGTTCGCTTTTCTCGTCGGTGAAGCGCGCGTTTCCCGCTAGCCCCGTCATTGCGCTGTTTGGCGCTGCCGGCGGCAAGGCGCAGGAGCGCCGCGAGCAGCTTCCGCGCGAGGCCGCACCGTATTCCGACCTGATGATCTTTGCCAACGAGGATCCAGCTCACGAGGACCCGATGAAGGTCTGTCGCGAGCTTGCCGAGCATGTTCCCGACGATACGCCGAACAAGATCATCCTCGACCGCGAAGCCGCTGTGCATGCGGCGTTCAAGGCGGCGCGCGAGGAGTACGTCAACCCCGATGCTCCCACCATTGTCTTGCTGCTGGCAAAGGGTGACGAAGAGCTCATGCACGTGGGCGACGAGTTCGTGCCCATCGAGAGCGACCTTTCGTTGGCCAATCGCCTGATCGATGTTACCCAGTTTGACTAATGAACCATGATGGCGGCGGCGCCCTGAGTGCGCTGTCGCCATAAGCGTGTTCCCTCAATCAAAACATGCCGTCCAAGTCCAAACCCTTCTACGTAAACGGAGTAACCATGTCCCACAATACCCTGCCGACCGTCGCTGAGCTTTCGGGCGAGATGCGCGAGCGCTTGGCCAAGGTCAAGTACGTCTTTACCGACCTGGATGCCACGATGCTCGCACCCGGCTCGTGCGTGCTGCGCGACAACGACGGCAACCCCTCGACCAAACTCGTCGAGGCCGTCGTGGCGCTCGCTCGCGCTGGTATTCAGGTGGTTCCCACCTCGGGCCGCAACCGTACCATGATCCACGAGGATGCGCGCGTGCTCGGCCTCAACTCCTACATCGGCGAGATGGGCGGCCTGGTCATGTACGACCTCAAAGCCAACGATTGGGAGTATCTGACCGGCGACATGCCCTACGACTCCTCTTGCGGCCTCACGCCGCACCAGGTGATCGAGCAGACCGGCGTGTGCGAGAAGATCCTCGCCCGCTGGCCGCACAAGATCGAGTATCACAACGACATGTCGACCGGCTACAAGTACCGTGAGGTCACCGTCGGCATGCGCGGCGATGTGCCCGACGATGAGGTTCAGGCCATCCTGGACGAGGCCGGCTGCGGTCTGATCTGGGCTTGCAACGGCCACCTGACTCACCTGTCCAAGCCGACGACGCTCGAGCTCGATCGCGTCGAGGACGGTCGCGCATTCAACATCAACCCCGCGGGCCTCAACAAGGGCGTCGCCATTGCGCACTTCTGCGAGCACCTGGGGATCGAGCGCGAGGAGACGTTGGCGCTCGGCGATTCCGAGTCCGACTTTTACATGGCCGATCACGTGGGCATGTTCTGCCTGGTCGAGAATGGCCTGACGAGCGCCGGCGCGCCCGAGTTCCTGGCTGCTTGCGAGAACGCTTTCGTTACGCGCGGCAAAATTGTCGACGGTTGGGCGGCGACGGCAGAGCTGCTGGTCGCGGCGCGTTCGTAGCGCGGCGCCGCCGCACTTGGACATGTCTTTTCGAGAGAGACTGGTGAGGTAATGTCCGATATCGAGAATCCGGCAGGCGACACGCGCCCGATTGGCGTGTTCGATTCTGGTTTGGGCGGTCTGACGGTTGCGCGCGCCATCGCGACGGCGCTGCCGCACGAGTCCGTCTACTACTTTGGCGACACCAAGCGCTGCCCCTACGGCACGCGCACCGAGGATGAGGTGCGCTCGTTTGCGTTGCAGGCGGGTCGTTGGCTTTCGAAGCACGACGTCAAGATTATGGTCATCGCCTGCAACACGGCGACCGCTGCGGCCTTGCGTCTGGCCCAGCAGGTGCTCGACGTTCCCGTGATCGGCGTGATCGCGCCGGGTGCCCGTGCGGCAATCAACAGCACCCGCTCGCGTCGTGTGGGCGTGCTCGCCACCAACCTCACCATTCGCTCGGGCGCCTACACGCGCGCCATTCAGGATCTAGATGCCGGCGTCGATGTATACGGCTGTCCTGCCTCGAGCTTTGTCGAGGTTGTCGAACACGAGCTCGCCTCGGGTGCACATCTGCAGGAACAGTGGCTTGAGAACGAGGACATCTTCGATACGCCTGCCGTGCGTGCGCTGGTGGGTGCCACGGTTGAGCCGCTGCGCGACCACGGTATCGATACCGTGGTGCTCGGCTGTACGCATTTTCCGCTGTTGGTGGGACCTATCCGGCATGCGCTGGGGCCTGGGGTGCGCGTCGTGAGTTCCGCCGAGGAGACCACGCGCGAGCTGACCGATATCCTCACGCGCCGCGAGCAGCTGGCGGGCGACGCCGCCGAGCCGCAGCATCGTTTTGCCACGACGGCCGATAACATTGCCGAGTTTGCGGTGGCGGGCAGCTTTATCTTTGGTCAGCCGCTCAAGAGCATCGAACACATCGATATCGATGAGCTGAAATAGATGTAAGGCAGCCGCCAAAGCCTTCGCCACATCTTTTGCCGAAAGGATATTTCTATGGAGTACATGCAGGTCAACCGCGCCAACGGTCGCGCCGCCAACGAGTTGCGCCCCGTTAAGCTCACCCGTGGCGTCATGAAGCACGCCCACGGCTCGTGCCTGGCCGAGTTCGGTGACACGCGCGTGCTGTGCGCCGCCACTATCGAGGAGGGCGTGCCGGGCTGGCGAAAGGGAGCTAAGGCCGGCTGGGTGACCGCGGAATACGCCATGCTGCCGGCGTCGACCGGCAAGCGCTGCAAGCGCGAGCACGCCAACCGCAAGGGTCGCTCCATGGAGATCGAGCGCCTCATTGGCCGCAGCCTGCGTACCGTCGTCAACATGAAGGCGCTCGGCGAGTACACCGTCACCGTTGACTGCGATGTGATTCAGGCCGATGGCGGCACGCGTACAGCGAGCATCACCGGCGCCTGGGTGGCGCTGCACGACGCCCTCGCCATGTGGGTCGAGGCGGGCAAGATCGAGCGCATCCCGCTTATCGGCCAGGTGGCTGCCATCTCCATGGGCGTTGTCGACGGCAATACGCTGCTCGACCTCGATTATTCCGAGGACAGCCATGCCGAGGTCGACATGAACCTCGTCGCCACCGACACTGGTGAGATGATCGAGCTCCAGGGCACTGGCGAGCAGGCGCCCTTCGACCGCAAACGCCTCAACGCCCTGCTCGACCTGGGCGACAAGGGTGTCGCCGAGCTCATCGAGCTTCAGCGCCAAGCCATCGCCTAACCTGCCAAAAAGGGACAGGTTTATTTTGATAGGTTTTATCTGCTGAAATGCTGCGTTGAAAGGTCCGATCGCCTGAGAGGGGAGGGGTCAAGTGCCCAAACGCCCCTCACGCGGCTTGCTATAGAGACAAGGAGGCCAGTTATGGCACTTGAGAAGATCGACATCGAAACCCTCGACCCGGCGGCGACCATCGTGGTGGCAACCGGAAACGCTCATAAGCTCACCGAGATCGAGTCCATTTTGGGCAAGGTCATGCCCGAGGTGCGCTTTGTGGCGCTCGGCCAGTTGGGCGATTTTGAGGACCCCGAGGAAAACGGCACGACGTTTTTGGAGAACGCCATCATCAAGGCGCAGGCTGCGGTCGAGGAGACGGGCCTTATGGCCATTGCCGACGATTCGGGCCTGGTCGTCGACGCGCTGGACGGTGAGCCCGGTGTGTATAGCGCGCGCTATGCGGGCGTGCACGGAGACGATGCCGCCAACAACGCCAAGCTTCTCGTGAATCTGGAGGGCGTGGCCGACGAGGACCGCACTGCGCGCTTTATGAGCGTCGTCGCGCTCATCGACACGGACGGTTTGGTCACCTATGGCGAGGGCGCCTGCGAGGGCGTTATCGCGCACGAGGGCCGCGGCGATCACGGCTTTGGCTACGACCCGCTGTTCCTGCCGGTCGACACGCCGGGCAAGACCATGGCCGAGCTGACGGCGGACGAGAAGAACGCCATCAGCCATCGTTTCCACGCGCTCGAGCATCTGTCCGCCAAGCTGACGGGCGAGGAGTAGGCCGTGCGCGCGGTGGTGCAGCGCGTACTCAACGCCGGCGTGACGGTCGACGGCGAGTGCGTGGGCCGCATTGGACGCGGCTACCTGGTGCTGCTGGGTGTGGGCCATGGCGATACGCGTGCCGAGGCCGATAAGCTGTGGGGCAAGCTCCGCGGGCTGCGCATCAACGAGGACGAGAACGGCAAGACCAACTTGGCGCTTGCCGATGTCGACGGCGAGGTGCTCGTGGTGTCGCAGTTCACGCTGTTCGCCGACTGCCGCCACGGTCGCCGCCCATCGTTTACGGATGCCGGCGCCCCCGATGTCGCCAACGAGCTCTACGAGTACTTCCTGACGCTTGTTCGTCAAGATGTCGAACACGTAGCACATGGCATCTTCGGCGCCGATATGAAAGTCGACTTGGTCAACGACGGTCCATTCACCATCGTCCTGGACACCGACAACCTTTAGGTTACGCGGTTTTACCAAACCGCGTAACAACTGGTCATGCGAGATTGTCGTCTGGTACGTATTTGGGACGGGGCTTATTTAGCTACTTGCGTATGGCGGCAGCAGGGTGCTATAGTATTAGAGTTTTGTCTATCTTAGGGGTATTATCCCCTTTTTGAATTGCACCTTCTGGAGGCCCTGTTCATGGAAGAGATGGAAGTCAATCACGTCGACGACATCCACGAGAAGCTGACCGATATGGTGGGCGATCGCGTCAAGGTTAAGGCCAACATGGGCCGCACCCGCGTCGTCGAGCGCATGGGCACCATCAAGAGCGTCCACCCCGCCGTCTTTATCGTCGAGGTTGACGAGCGCCGCGGCCGCAAGTCGCGTCAGTCCTACCAGTATATCGATGTCCTCACCGGTCAGGTCGAGCTGTTCGACCCTGAGAGCGGCGAGCATATCTTTACCCCGCTCGGCAATCAGCTCGAGGAGCACTAACGGTGACCGATCGGTCCCTGACTCTTTCCGCGCCGGCAAAGATTAACCTCTACCTGGGGGTTCATACCGAGCGCGATGACCGCGGCTACCACAGGGTCGATTCCCTGATGGCGGCCGTCGGTCTTTCCGATACCGTGACGGTCACGCCGGCGCAGGCGCTGACTGTCCAGACGGTTCCGGCATCAGATTTTCCCATGCAAAAGAATACGGCGTATCGGGCTGCGGTTGCTATGGCCGAGCATTATGGTCGCGAGGCAAACATCTGCGTGACGATGGAGAAGCGCATTCCATTGTGCGCCGGCTTGGGCGGCCCCTCGACGGATGCGGCCGCGGTCATTGTCGCCTTGGCGGAGCTCTGGGGCATTGATCGTACCGACCCAGCGCTCGACGACATTGCGCGGGGCATTGGTGCTGACGTCCCGTTCTTTTTGCACGCGAGTCCTGCGTTCTACGTAGGTGGGGGAGACGTGCTGGCAACTGAGTACCCCGCGCTGCCCGTGACGCCCGTCGTGCTGGTTAAGCCGCGCGAGGCGAGCGTTTCGACAATTGAGGCCTATCGACGTTTTGACGAGGCCCCGGTGCCTGCGGACAAGCCCGGCGCGATAGCTTCTGCCTTGCGTGCTGGTGATGCCGAGACGGCATATGCGCTCATCCATAACAACCTTGGTGTCATTTCCGCACAGATGGAGCCGCAGATTCAAACGGTTCTCGATTGGCTGCGTAAACAGGACGGCATCGTTGCTGTAGATGTGTGCGGATCGGGTGCCTGCTCGTTTGCCATTTGCGACACCGCCGCCACGGCCGAAAGGCTTGCCGACGCTGCCCAGCAAAACGGCTGGTGGGCCTGCGCGACGGAGCTCATTCCCAACACGGTTCGCGTCGAAGTGCCAAAGAAGTAAAAATTTCTCTAGCACACGACGGAAATCTTTGTTACTATAGTCGAGCTAACGGGTTGTGGCTCAGTTTGGTAGAGCACTGCGTTCGGGACGCAGGGGTCGCTGGTTCAAATCCAGTCAACCCGACCAGAGCATGAGGAGGGACCGCTTCTTGCGGTCCCTTTTTTTAGCTAGTGTTGTGATACCGCGATACCCGCGGTATACTCATTCGAGCTTGTCTCGCTGTATTGTGGAGGTCTACATGTTTGGACTGAGGGCTCCTGAGCTCATCATTATTCTCGTCGTTGTCCTGATTATCTTCGGGCCCAAGAACCTGCCGAAGCTCGGCAAGTCCCTCGGCTCTACCGTCAAGAATATCCGTGAGGGTATGGAGGGCGACGATAAGGCCGAGACCAAGCAGGCCGAGGAGGTCGTGGTCGAGCAGTCCGAGGAGGACAAGGAGATCGCTGAGCTCGAGGCCAAGCTCGCTGCTGCCAAGAAGAAGCAGGCAGAGGACAGCGACGCGGACGCAGAGTAGTCCCATCCCTTTGGGGTGAGCACCTGACCGGCTTGCCCGCAGGCTAGCCGGTCTTTTTCGTTTTGTTGACAGTTATTGTTTGATCAGAGTTGGGGAGATATCCGTATGGACGCAAGCCAGATCGTACTGACCGCTGAGGGCCGCCAGAAGCTCGTCGAGGAGCTCGCTTGGCGTGAGGGCGATTACGCCAAGGAGATCGTCGAGGACATCAAGGAAGCCCGCGCGTTCGGCGACCTTTCGGAGAACTCCGAGTACGACGCCGCTAAGGACAAGCAGGCCCAGAACGCCGCTCGTATTGCCGAGATCCAGGCCATCCTCGCCAACGCTCAGGTTGCTGCCACCACGGGCGACCTGACCGTCTCCATCGGTTCCACCGTTTCGCTGATTGATCCCAACGGCGAGGTCATGGAAGTCACGCTCGTCGGTACCACCGAGACCAACTCGCTCGAGCACAAGATTTCCAACGAGTCTCCGGTCGGTCACGCCATCATTGGTCACGGCGAGGGCGACTCCGTCGAGGTCGTTACGCCTTCCGGCAAGACTCGCGTCTACACCATCGCCAAGATCGCACGCTAGACCACGGTCCCGCGTAAAGGTATGTTTTCGCTCCCTGGGACCGAATCCTGGGGAGCGTTTTAGTTTGAGGAGCTAACTTATGGCAGAGAACCAGAACGCCGCCGATCAGGCATCGACGCTCAACGACGAGCGCGCCACCCGCCTGGCCAAGCGCGCCGCCCTGTTCGAGGCGGGCCAGAACCCCTATCCCGAGCACTCTGAGCTTGAGGACTACGTCGCCGATATCGAGGCTAAGTACGCCGAGCTTGCCGATGGCGAGGACACCGAGGACGTCGTGAAGATCGCCGGCCGCGTGGTCGCCAAGCGCGGTCAGGGCAAGATCATGTTCATCGTCGTGCGCGATGCGACTGCCGAGATTCAGCTGTTCTGCCGCATCAACGACATGGACGAGGCTGCCTGGAGTACGCTCAAGGCCCTCGACCTGGGCGACATCCTGGGCGTGACCGGCGTGGTCGTGCGCACCCAGCGCGGCCAGCTTTCCGTTGCCCCTAAGAGCGCGACCCTGCTTGCCAAAGCCGTTCGTCCGCTGCCCGAGAAGTTCCACGGTCTTTCCGACAAGGAGACCCGCTATCGCCAGCGCTATGTCGACCTGATCGCCAACGACGACGTTCGCGAGACCTTCCGTAAACGTTCGCAGATTCTCTCCACCTTCCGTCGCTTTATGGAGTCCGACGGCTACATGGAGGTCGAGACCCCCATCCTGCAGACCATCCAGGGCGGTGCTACTGCCAAGCCGTTCATTACCCACTTCAACGCGCTCGATCAGGAGTGCTACCTGCGTATTGCCACCGAGCTGCACCTTAAGCGCTGCATTGTCGGTGGTTTTGAGCGCGTGTTCGAGATCGGCCGCATCTTCCGTAACGAGGGCATGGACCTTACCCACAACCCCGAGTTCACCACGATGGAGGCCTACCGTGCCTTCTCCGACCTCGAGGGCATGAAGGCGCTCGCCCAGGGTGTCATTAAGGCGGCTAACAAGGCCATCGGCAACCCCGAGGTCATCGAGTATCAGGGCCAGACCATCGACCTTTCTGGTGAGTGGGCCAGCCGTCCCATGACCGACATCGTCTCCGACGTGCTCGGCAAGCAGGTCACCATTGACACGCCGGTCGAGGAGCTTGCTGCCGCCGCGCGCGAGAAGGGCCTGGAGATCAAGCCCGAGTGGACTGCTGGCAAGATCATCGCCGAGATTTACGATGAGCTGGGCGAGGACACCATCGTCAACCCCACGTTCGTGTGTGATTACCCCATCGAGGTCAGCCCGCTCGCTAAGCGTTTTGAGGACGACCCGCGTTTGACTCACCGCTTTGAGCTGGTCATCGCCGGCCACGAGTACGCCAACGCATTCTCCGAGCTCAACGACCCGGTCGACCAGGCTGAGCGCTTTGCTGCCCAGATGGCCGAGAAGGCCGGCGGCGACGATGAGGCTATGGAGTATGACGAGGACTACGTGCGCGCCCTCGAGTACGGTATGCCTCCCGCGGGCGGCATTGGCATTGGTATCGACCGCGTGGTCATGCTGCTTACTAACCAGGCTTCTATCCGCGACGTCCTGCTGTTCCCGCACATGAAGCCCGAGAAGGGTTTCCAGTCCGGTGCCGCTGCCGCCAAGGCTGCCGAGGCCGGCAACGCCGCGAGCCCATTCGTTAAGTCGCTTAAGCCCACGCTCGATTACTCCAAGATCGCCGTTGAGCCGCTGTTTGAGGAGTTCGTCGACTTTGATACCTTCTCCAAGAGCGATTTCCGCGCTGTGAAGGTCAAGGCATGCGAGGCCGTCAAGAAGTCCAAGAAGCTGCTGAACTTTACGCTCGACGACGGTACCGGTACCGACCGCACCATCCTCTCCGGTATTCACGCTTATTACGAGCCCGAGGACCTGGTCGGCAAGACCTTGCTCGCCATCACCAACCTGCCTCCGCGCAAGATGATGGGTATTCCCAGCTGCGGCATGCTGATCAGCGCTGTCCACGAGGAGGAGGGCGAGGAGCGCCTCAACCTGATCCAGCTCGACGCCTCCATCCCCGCCGGCGCAAAGATGTACTAGGGGGTTACGGCGTTTTACCAAACGCCGTAACCGCTCGACGCTGCGCGACGTCCAGAGCGACAATTTGTCATTCAAAAGGCAAGGCATGACCAGAAGGTCTATGCCTTGCCTTTTTCATGCCAACTTGTTCGCTCTGGACGTCGCTCGCTGTCGTTGCCAAGGCATCGGCGTTGCCTTGATTAGCACTTGGGGACGGTCCTTTTCGTCGGGGGGGCCTACCGGCTCATTGGGGGTTTGCGCCTTCCATGCATGACAGTTGTCTCTTTTATGTTTCCTTTAGCCGTTGCTGCCTAGGATGGGGGTTAGTCGGTAGGAAAGGAGCGCCTGTATGGACGACGCGAGCGAGCGTGCAATCGAAGAGGACATGCTCGATCAGTTCAATTACTTTGATGATGAGGACGAGGAGCTGATCGACCGTCGCGAGCCAGCGCCGCTTGATTCCTTTGATCTGGTCGATGAAGAGGCTGATGAGGTTGAGGGTGAATCAGTGGAGCCCCCACAGCCTTCGCGCCTTGACTCGCTGCTTTCGAGAGCCCCCATGCACCACGGCGTTCGTGCCGGCGCGCTCCATATGAAAACTGACTGGCACCAGATCGTGACGGCAGGCGATGAGCTTGCCGTCGATGCGCCGCTCACCGATAAGTCATCCATCATCTGCCGCACCGGCATGCTTATGCTGGCAAGCGGAACAGGTGCCTGGCGCGTGCGCGATACCATGAATCGTGTTGCTGCCGTACTCGGCGTCACGATTCACGTCGACCTGAGCCTTCTGTCGTTTGAGTGTACTTGCATCGAAGATGGCCACTGCTTTAACGAGGTTGTCAGCCTGCCCACAACGGGAGTCAATACCCATCGCATTTGGATGATGGAGAGTTTCCTCAAGGAAATCGAGACCTATGGTCGTCGCTTCACGGTACACGAGTACCACGAGATGCTCAGGACCGTTGAGAGCTCAAAACCCGATTACTCTCCCTGGCAACAGGGCCTTGCGGCAGCCTGTGCTTGCGGCGCCTTCGTCTTTTTGCTCGGCGGCGGCCCTATCGAGATGGCCTGCGCATTCGTAGGCGCTGGTGTCGGTAACTTTGCTCGCTCCCATATTCTCAAGCAGGGTCTTGGCCAGTTTAGCGCGCTGACGACGGGCGTTGCGCTCGCTTGCGTTTCGTATCTGCTGGCATTGCTCGGCCTTGGCCAGGTCGTACCGGGGGCAATGTCGCACCAAGAAGGCTATATCGGCGCCATGCTCTTCGTGATTCCCGGCTTTCCCCTCATTACGGCAGGCCTCGACATCGCTAAGCTCGATATGCGAAGCGGCATTGAGCGTCTTTCGTATGCCGTGTCGATTATTGTGATGGCGACCCTTGTGGGCTGGATGGTTGCCGAGTGTGTGGGGCTGGCACCGGATGATTTTGCCCCGCTCGGCCTTTCGCCGCTTGCCCTTACGCTCCTGCGCGTGGTGATGAGCTTCGTTGGCGTATTCGGCTTCTCGGTGATGTTCAACAGCCCGGTAAAGATGGCCGCGGCAGCTGGGTTGATCGGCGCCGTTTCCAATACCCTGCGCCTTACGCTCGTCGATGCGCCGACGATGATTCCCTTCCTGGGCCTCAGCACGGGAATGCCTCCCGAGGCAGCAGCGTTTATCGGCGCGCTGGTATCGGGTCTGCTGGCAAGCTTGGCCGAAGTCAAGCTCACCTACCCGCGTATCGCTCTCACGGTGCCTTCGATTGTCATTATGGTGCCGGGTTTGTATCTGTATCGCTCGATGTATTACATGTGCACCTTCGACACAGTCAATATGCTCTGTTGGTTTGTGCGTGCAGTGCTCATCGTGGCGTTTTTGCCCGTTGGTCTGGGTGTGGCACGTACACTCACCGACCCTCGCTGGCGCCACACCAGCTAATTGGTGCAAAGGGGACAGGTTACTTTGCACCCCCAATGAGTTGCGGTGAAATAGGGACTGAATTGCTGCTTAAAGGGTCAAAACAGTCCGTATTCCACCGCAACTTATGGGGTCGGGGGGGGGATTATTGGTGCCCTGCATCTCCATAAACTCAACGCTTACGAAGCGCGCGCCGTTCGTGTTAGGGTAGTTCCACCACATAAGTAGTCGCAGACGCACGTACCACGGGCGGGCGAGATGAAGTCCCAACAGCTCCATCTTGCCCGCCCGTTTTTGTTGCGTGGTGCCGCGGCGTAACACAGAAAGGACAATGCCCTATATGCCTATCAACAAACGAGAGAGCCTGCTGTTCACCTTTATCATGTGCTTTTGCATGGTGCTCTGGATGAGCATCTACAACGTTGCCCTGCAGCATGGGGCCATCAACGGCGAGGTTGTTGCCGCCGCGTGGCTCGGCTTCCCCGTTGCCTACGTTTTTGCCATGTGCTGCGACTGGTTTGTTGCCAGCCCCCTTGCCAAGGGTTTTGCCTTTAAATTCCTGGTCACACCGGGCAAGAGCTCGCCGCTTGCCATGACGCTCGCCGTCAGCTCCTGCATGGTCGTTCCCATGGTCATCATCATGTCGCTCTACGGTGCGTGTGAAGGCCTGTTCCATATGCCCGGCGGCCCGCTTGCCAATTTGCAGGCGCTGCCGATGATGTGGCTCGTCAACATTCCGCGCAACTTTATCATGGCCCTGCCCTGGAACCTGCTGGTGGCTGGTCCGGTTGCTCGCTTTGTCTTCCGCCGCGCCTTCCCCATGGGAACCGTCTTTGAAGAGCAGCATATGGAGCTCGTGCGAATGCCTGGCGCTCCTGTTGCCGGTGCCGTCAATGATGTTGCCGAGAGCATGGACGCCGAGCCTGCCTGCTAGACAGTAGCTCAAAACCAAACCGCCAAACGGACCCGAGCAATTCCTTTTTTGTAGACGTTGTCGCGCGGCTACGAGTGGGAAAGGTCCCAACGGTTAACATATACTCCATATGGGTAAAGAGACCAAAGCGCTGCCGCGGGGCGGCGCTTTGCGTTTGAAAAAACTAGCTCGTCTAAGAGGAACTAGCATGTTAGACCGTTTTACCGATCGCGCGCGCAAGGTCATGTCCATGGCCAAGCAGGAGGCGCTCGATCTTCATTCAAATAAGGTGGGTACCGAGCATCTGCTGCTCGCGCTCGCCAAGGAGGACGAGGGCATTGCCGCCGAGGCACTGCGCTCGCTCGATATCTCCTACGATGACATCATGGATACCCTCAAAGAGGTCCAGACCACGGTTCCCGAGCCCAGCGAGGAGACCGAGGCTGCCAAGCTCGCCTTTACGCCGCTCGTCATCAGCGTGATGGAGCGCTCCTTCCGCGTGGCACGCGAGAACAACCAGACCTACGTTTCGACCGAGCACTTGCTGATCGGCATCGTCGAAGAGGGCAACGGCATGGCCATGGACATCCTCATGCGCCTGGGCGTGTCGTCTGCTTCCATTAAAAAGGCCATCGAAAAGCTCACTGCCAAGGATCAGGACAAGAAGCGTCCGCTCGCTGGCGCTGGTGCTGGTCGTCCCGGTGCGGGCCTGCCGTTCTTCAGCGGCTCGGATACCTCTCAGCAAAAGGGGAGCGGCACCGACACGCTCAAGCAGTTCGCCACCAACCTCACGCAAAAGGCGCGCGACGGCGAGCTCGATCCCGTGATTGGCCGCGAAAAGGAAGTCCAGCGCATGATGGAGATCCTTTCGCGCCGCACCAAGAACAATCCGCTTATCCTGGGCGATCCCGGCGTGGGCAAGACGGCTATCGTCGAGGGCCTGGCGCAGCAGATCGCTGCCGGCAACGTGCCCGAGAACCTCATGAACCAGAACATCTGGACGCTCGACCTGCCGGGCCTCGTTGCGGGCGCCAAGTATCGCGGTGAGTTTGAGGAGCGCCTCAAGAGCGTGATCCAGGAGGCCACCGAGGCTGACGACGTCATCCTGTTTATTGACGAGATGCACACCATCATCGGTGCCGGTTCTGCCGAGGGCTCCATCGACGCGAGCTCCATGCTCAAGCCCGTGCTTGCGCGCGGTGCCTTCCAGATTATTGGCGCCACCACGGCCGAGGAATTCCGCAAGTACCTCACCAAGGATCCGGCCTTTGAGCGTCGCTTCCAGACCATCGATGTCGAGGAGCCGAGCGTCGAGGACACGGTCAAGATCCTGACCGCGCTCAAGCCGCGCTACGAGGAGCACCACCATGTGCGCTATACGCAGGGTGCTATCGAGGCCGCCGCGAACCTTTCCAACCGCTACATTCAGGACCGCTTCCTGCCTGATAAGGCCATCGACCTCATTGACGAGGCCGGCGCCCGCGCCCGCATCGCCGCCAACCGCGCGCCCGAGCCGGTGCGCGAGGCCGAGCATCGTATAGAGGAGCTCAAGGCCGCCGCGCAGGAGGCCACCGAGAGCGACGACATGAACAAGGCCGCCGAGATCACCGAGCAGCAGAAGGCCGCCGAGATTGAGCTCGCCGAGGCCAAGGCCGCTTGGACCGCCGAGCTCGACGCCAGCCCGCTCACCATCGACGTGAGTCAGATTGCCGACATCGTGTCCGTGACCTCGGGCGTGCCGGTTTCCTCGCTCACCGAGAGCGAGAGCCGTCGCCTGCTGCAAACCGAAAGCGTGCTCAAGACGCGCATCATCGGTCAGGATGAGGCTGTCGAGGCAGTTGCCAAGGCCGTGCGCCGCAGCCGCTCGCCGCTCAAGGATCCGCGTCGCCCCGGCGGCAGCTTTATCTTCCTGGGTCCCACCGGCACGGGCAAGACCGAGCTCGCCAAGACGCTCGCCGAGTACCTTTTTGGCAGCAAGGATGCACTCATCAGCTTCGATATGTCGGAGTTCGGCAGCGAGTTCGAGGTCTCCAAGCTCATCGGTAGCCCTCCGGGTTACGTGGGCCACGACGAGGGCGGTCAGCTTACCAAGGCCGTTCGTCGTCACCCGTACTCGGTCGTGCTGTTCGACGAGATCGAGAAGGCGCACCCCGACATCTTCAACATTTTGTTGCAGGTGCTGGAGGAGGGCCGCCTGACCGATAGCCAGGGCAAGACGGTCGACTTCCGCAATACCGTGATCATCATGACGTCCAACGTGGGTGCCCGCGAGATCGCGCAGGATGCGAGCGTCGGTTTTGGCACCACCGGTGAGCAGGGTCTTACGTCGAGCGAGATCAAGGGTCGTGCGATGGGTGAGCTCAAGCGCCTGTTCCGCCCCGAGTTGCTCAACCGTATCGACGACATTGTGGTGTTCCAGAAGCTCTCGGGCGAGAACCTGACCAAGATCGCTCACCTGCTGGTGGACGACCTGCGTCAGCGCCTGATCGCAAACGGCATGAATATCAAGCTCACCGATGCGGCCTATGACAAGATCGTGGCCGAGGGCACCGACCTCACCAACGGCGCGCGTCCGCTGCGCCGTGCTATCCAAAAGCTCATCGAGGATCCGCTGTCCGAGGAACTGCTGGCTGGCGAGTGGGGCGAGGGCGATACCGTCCTGTGCGACGTGGCCGATGGCAAGTTTGTCTTTAGCCACGGCACGGGCGAGATCCCGGCACCGCGTCCGGTGGGCACGCTCGGTGGCGATACCGCCCCGGCGGCACCGCACACCGGCAACACCGCGCCCGTGAGCGGCGGCGTGACCTCGGGCCCCGGCGGCATGATGCAAGCCGGTTCCGGCGCGCTGTAGGGCGTGGCGACAATTTGATACGCGCAATCGAGGCGCTCCGGAAAGGGCGCCTCGATTTGTAGAGCTGCGGAAGTTGTGACCGTTACGCTATACGGTCCACCGTTAGCCGATGATGCGAGGGCGCTCGGCGTTTTCGACTGGTTTATGCACGCAAAGTCTGGGAATATACAGGTCGCATGTCTTACTGTCTAACCAGTTGCGCCAAGGAGGCACCATGGACTACAAGATTACCGGCTACGAGCCCGCCCAGCTGTTCCATTTCTTTGAGGAGGTCAGCGCGATCCCCCGTGGGTCTGGCAACGAGAAGGGCATCAGCGATTTCCTGGTCGCGTTTGCCAAGGAGCGCGGTCTCGATGTGTATCAGGACGAGGTCTACAACGTCATCATTCGCAAGCCCGCATCTGCCGGCGCCGAGAATGCCCCGACCGTGATGCTGCAGGGTCACATCGACATGGTGTGCGACAAGCTGGGCTCCGTTGAGCACGACTTTACGACCGATGGTATCGACCTGGTCGTCAAGGACGGCGTCCTCACCGCTAACGGTACTACGCTGGGCGCTGACAACGGCATCGCCGTCGCGCTTATGCTTACCGTGCTCAACGACGATTCGATTACCCATCCGGCCCTCGAGTGCGTGTTCACCACCGACGAGGAGACTGGCCTGGTCGGCGCCGAGACGCTCGACAAGTCCCAGATTAGCGCCCGCACCATGATCAACCTTGACTCCGAGGAAGAGGGCGTTGCCACCGTCAGCTGTGCCGGCGGCGTCGTCGTTACCTACACCTGCCCGATCGCGCGCGAGCACAAGACCGGTAGCACCCTCACGCTCGACATCTCCGGCCTGCTGGGCGGCCACTCCGGCAGCGATATCAACCTGGAGCGCGGCAACGGCAACCTCATCATGGCCCGCATCATCGACCGCCTGATGGTTGCCGGCGAGCCCGCCATCGTTAGCTTTAACGGCGGCACCAAGGACAACGCCATCAACCGTGAGTGCAAGGCTGTTCTGGTCTACGCCGACCACGCTGCCGCCGAGGCCGCGGCCCAGATCGCAAAGGGCATCATCGCCGACGTCACTGCCGAGCTCGAGGTCTTCGACCCCGGCTTTACTTGCACCGTCGAGATTGCCGACGACGCCGAGGTTGAGGCCATGGACCAGAAGTCCGCGCTTGCCCTCATCCGCGCCCTGCGCCTTGCCCCTAACGGCGTGATTCGCCGCAACGTCGCCACCGACGGCTCCGTCGAGGTTTCCTCCAACATCGGCGTGGTCGCCACCTCCGATGACGAGGTCAAGATTATGCTGTCCCCGCGCTCCTCGATCACCTCGCTGCAGAACGAGTTCAAGGACCGTCTGCAGACGCTGGCCGATGTCCTGGGCTTCGACGCCAAGTTTGAGTTTGAGTATCCCGGCTGGAGCTATGCCGAGCATTCGCCGGTCCGCGAAGTCTTTGTCGAGAGCTATCGAGAGCTCTTTGGCTCCGAGCTGCGCATCGAGTCCATTCACGCCGGCCTTGAGTGCGGCCTGTTTGCCGAGGCTCTGCACGGCCTGGACGCCATCGCCGTGGGCCCGACGCTCTCCGATGTCCATACCCCGGACGAGAGCATGGAGCTCGCTTCTGCCGAGCGCTTCTACGAGCTGCTCATCGACGTCCTCAAGCGCCTCGCTGCGTAAAGGTTGCGCTAGCAGCAGTCCGAGTCACGTGCTAGCGGATTGCAAATGACATTATGAGAGGGGGCACCCGGTCTTTTGCGACGGGTGCCCCCTCTCTTTTGTTTGATAATTGCGAAATTACGGCCACCTAGTCCATTTCTGCCCTGATGAGGTCGAGGGCGCGCTGGCAGTTTTCGCGGACGGGGCCGAGCATATGCTCGCGCAGGTCCGCCATGCCGGGCAGGTCGGCGTATTCGTCCATGACCTCTTCCATGCAAATGGGTACCTCGTAGGCGAGGTCCATCATGGTCGCAAAGCAAAACTTCTCGGATAGCCCGGCATCGGTGAGCGTCGCCTCCAGCGTGGGGTCGCCCATACCGTGGTATCGGCGGATAGCGCCTGGACCGATGCACCCCACACGATTTTCGCCGCCAACGCTCATGGCAAGGCGCGCCCGGCGGCGCATGCGCTCATACGCCAAACCCGACGCGACATCGTACATTCGAGCCATCATGGCTGCGCCGTCGTTTCCAAGGAGCAGGGAATAGTTTTTCGCGTGCGCATCCGGTGCGCCGATGATGGCGTTAAAGAAAAGTATCTGCGTAAACAGATACAGGTTAAGTTGATGGTGGCTCGTATTTACGAGGAGCTCTTGAATGTCGCGTGTGGTCGGGCCGCCGTCTGCCGTGTACTTTTAGGCGGGCATCACCCCAAGTGCCTGACAGAGGTCTTCTTGATGTAGGCGCCTGATCGTTCCGTCTTTGACTTTCACGCGGTCATAGCGCTCAACAATGAGGGCAGGTTCGTCCTCAAACATACGATATTCGACGTTTGCCGTTGCGATGCCGGCGCGCTGGGCGCTTTTCATGCAGACAAACTCATTGAGAGCCTCGAGTTTAAATCCGATAACGCCATTTTTGAAAATATGCGTCGTGGGCGAGGAGCCCATGCATTCGCACCAGCGGTCGTTTATGAACGCGAGCGCGAACTTGCCCTGGTTGCCTCCAAGTGACCAACTTTCATCTAGGCCCATCCACGATGCCTCGCGGTCATCCCTGATCGACTTGAGGCGCAAGGCAATCTCGTGGTCGTCTATAGGGCGGTATTCGCCAGTGCGATGCAGGACGGCGTCGGCATCTTCTTCGGCACAAAACTGCACTCCGCCCGGACAGTCGAGTCCGATATGGCTGAGCAACGCAACGGGATTGTTGGGCCTAACGTCGAATTCGGCGGCAATCGCTTTTCGTCGGTCCTCGCTGTCGGGTAGAAGGCCAAACAGGTACGGATTCATGACCTGTTGTCCGTATGTGCGATTCGATACGGGTATGTTGGTCGATAGGGCTGGCCCGTCATAGTCATGATCGTAGGTAAAGCTGATAAGACCGTTCTCATCTTGCGCGAGCGTTCCAGCAGGCACGCCGCAAATAATGGTCCGAAGTGATGTTCTGGCCATTGGCTATTTCCCTTCGGGCATGGTTTGGCTAGATGCGTTTGCGGCAATCGAGACTCCGAGATTGGACATGGCGAAATCGGCGAAGACCTCGTCGTAGAGTGCGGATGTAAAGGGGGCATCTGCAAGAGCCGGAATGGTTGTGCTGCGACGGTTGCGATGATGAAGACGTTGGGCGTGATGGCGTCTGGAGGTGCTGCAAGGTTGATCAGCGTGCGGGGCGTCGACTGGTTGCTCATTTTTCGTTTCGCCTATATCCCCTTGAGCGGCGAGCGCCAGTCCAAGAGCACCGAAAACTGCCAGCAGCTTGTCGAGCCGAATGCCCGTGGCATCTCCCAGCTCGAGCGATGCGAGCAGGCGTTCCGAAACACCGGCTTTTTTAGCGAGGGCAGCACGGGTGATCCCCTGCGCCTCGCGCGCCTGACGCACGTAGATGCCGGCTTGGCGCGGCGTGGTGATGGGAAGGGTATCCATGGCAATCTCCTAACGTGCAGACTTTTGCATCCTAGTATGACATGCAAAAGTCTGCATGAAAAGGCTCATGCAAAACTCTGCATGAGGCCTCATACGGACGTTTAGTTTTGAAGGGTGTTTTACAGCACCAAAAAACCCAAGTGTTCCAGCAGGATCTTAAGCCCGATGAGGATGAGCACAACGCCGCCCACGATGGTGGCGGGCTTTTCGTAGCGCGCGCCAAAGGTGTGGCCGATCGCCACGCCGGCGACGGAGAAGATAAACGTTGTGACGCCGATAAGCGATACAGCGGGAACGATGTCAACCGAGAGCGCCGCAAACGAGATACCCACGGCGAGCGCGTCAATCGAGGTGGCGATGGCGAGGATCAGGTACTCTACCAGGTCAATCTTTTCGGCATCCTTGCCGTCGCCTTCATCCTTGTCCTCAGTAAAGGCCTCCCACAGCATTTTGCCGCCGATAAAGGCCAAAAGGATAAAAGCGATCCAGTGGTCGATGGGTCCGATGATGCCCATGAATTGACTTCCGAGCGCCCATCCGATTACGGGCATGCCGGCCTGAAAGCCGCCAAAGAACAGGCCGAGCACTACGGCGACCTTAAGGTTGATCTTTTTCATGCCGAGGCCCTTGCAGATGGAAACGGCAAAGGCGTCCATCGAAAGGCCAACGGCGAGCAACACGAGCTCTGCAAGTCCCATAGTCTGGCTCTCTCTCTGCGGGCGGGCCCGCGTGTACCTCTTGGGGGAATAACAAAAAAGACCCGTGGCGTACGCGCTGCGCGCACAACCACGAGTCTCGTTCATTAAGGCAAGCCAGACCGTTTCGGCCAGTATGTTGACTTGCCGCGCCACCGGAGGCGAACCCGGCCACGCGACTACTCCCTCATTCATGTGAATTCAGATGCTACCACATAAGCAGCCCATTTGGGTTGGGCTCTCAGCGGTGTTCGCTCATTCTGTAAGCATCGGATTTCGCAAGCGCCGCGGGGACAAACCGTGAGAAACTATTTAGCGTTTATGGAGCGTATACGATGGGAGCGATGCCTTGGATAAGAACGAGCTGCAAAAGCGTATGGAACAGGCCATCCGCCTGACGGCACCTGGTCAGCCGATCCGCACCGCCCTCGACATGATCATCGCCGGTCACCTGGGCGCCCTTATCTGCGTCGGCGACACCGAAAACGTGCTCGCTGCCGGTAACGACGGCTTCCCGCTCAACATTTCGTTCACCTCGAACCGTCTGTTCGAGCTTTCCAAGATGGACGGTGCCATCGTTATCGATGGCGACCTCACCCAGATCCTGCGCGCCAACTTCCACCTCAATCCCGATCCCTCGCTTGCCACGAGCGAGACGGGCATGCGTCACCGTACTGCCGCTCGCATGTCGGTGCTCACCGATGCCATCGTGATCTCGGTTTCGGCTCGCCGTGCCGTCGTTAACGTGTACGTTCACGGCAAGAGCTACGAGATCCAGCCCGTCACCACCATCATGAGCTCGGTCAACCAGCTCGTCGCCACGCTTCAGACCACCCGTCAGTCGCTCGATCGCTCCTTGCTGCGCCTGACGGCCCTTGAGCTCGACGACTACGTTACGCTCGCCGACATCACCGGTATTTTCTCGAGCTTCGAGATCATGCAACAGGCAAAGACCGAGCTTAAGGATTGCATCGTCAAGCTGGGTAACCAGGGCAAGCTCGTGCAGATGCAGCTCGAGCAGCTCGCGGGCTCCAGCATGGATACCGAATACGACTTGATGATCCGCGACTACGCAAGCGATTCCTCTGAGGCCAACGCCGAGAAGATTCGCGCTGAGCTTGCCCGTATGACGCCTAAGGACCTGTCCGACCCGCAGCATGTGGCGGCGGTTCTGGGCTATGACGACCTGGACGAGGACTCCGTCATGACGCCGCTGGGCCTGCGCACGCTTTCGCGCGTGTCCGTCGTGCGCGACGGCGTGGCCGAGAAGATCGTCGACGAGTACGGCTCGCTGCAGGAGCTCATGGATGACATCAGCGAGGATCCGGAGCGCCTGGGCGACTTTGGCGTTAACAACCCTGCCATTCTTGCGGACTCCCTGTACCGCATGAAGGGCACCAAACAGGGGAACGCATAATGGCGCCCGTATGCGCCGTGGTCGTTGCCGGTGGCAGCGGCCAGCGCTTTGGTAACCCCGGCGGCAAGCAGCTCGTCAATGTAGCGGGCCGTCCGCTTATGAGCTGGTCCATCCGCGCGTTTGACCGTAGCGATAAGGTCGGCCACATCGTCGTGGTTTGCCCTGCCGAGCGCCGTGCCGAGATGCGCCGCCTGGCCATCGACCCGTTTGACTATGACACGCCCATCAGTTTTGCCGATGCCGGCGATACCCGCCAGGACTCCACCCGTGCCGGCGTGCACGCGGTGCCGGCGGGCTTTGAATACGTCGCCATTCACGATGGCGCTCGTCCGCTCATCACGACCGAGGCCATCGATCATGCGATCGACGTGCTTGTGGGCGACCGCTCGCTCGACGGTGTCGTGTGCGGTCAACCCGCGATCGACACACTCAAGATCGTCGACGGCGATAACATCGTCGAGACGCCGCCGCGTGAGCTTTATTGGGCTGCGCAGACGCCGCAGATCTTTAGCGTCGATGCTATGAAGCGCGCCCACGCTGCAGCCATTGCCGAGGGCTTTATCGGCACCGATGATTCGTCGCTGGTCGAGCGCATGGGTGGGCGCGTCCGCTGCGTCCAGAGCCCGCGCGATAACCTTAAGGTGACGGTGCCCGAGGACTTGCGTCCCGTAACCGCGATTCTGCTTGGCCGTATGGCCGAGGGAGAGGACCTTCCCCATGTTCAGTAACCTGCGCATTGGCCATGGCTACGACGTTCACCGTCTGGTGGAGGGGCGTCGATGTATCATCGGCGGTGTCGACATTCCCTACGAGCGCGGCCTGCTGGGCCACTCGGATGCCGATGTGCTCGCGCACGCCTTGGCCGACGCCATTCTGGGCGCCTGCCGTGGGGGAGACATCGGCAAGCTATTCCCCGATACCGACCCCGCCTATGAGGGTGCCGATTCGATGGTGCTGCTCGCTCGCGTGATGGACTACGCGCGCGAGCTGGGCTTCGAGTTTGTCGATGCCGATTGCACCATTGCCTGCCAGCAGCCTAAGATCACCCCGCACCGCGATGCCATGCGTGCCAACCTTGCCCATGCCCTGGGCGTTGACGTCGAAAACGTGGGCGTCGCCGCCACTACGACCGAAAAGCTCGGTTGGGAAGGCCAGGGCGAGGGAATCGGCGCCTGGGCCGTCTGCCTGCTACAGAAAACCGTTAAGGAGTAACGAATGCGTATCTACAACAGCGCTACCCATAAAAAGGAAGAGTTCCAGCCCATCGAGTCCGGCAAGGTCCGCATGTACGTGTGCGGCCCCACGGTCTACGACAACATCCACATCGGCAATGCCCGCACGTTCATCAGCTTTGACGTGATTCGTCGCTGGCTCATCGCGAGCGGCTACGAGGTCACGTTCGCCCAGAACCTCACCGATGTCGATGACAAGATCATCAAGCGCGCCAACGAGCAGGGCCGCACTGCCGCCGAGGTCGCGACGGAGTTCTCCGACAAGTTCATCGGCGTCATGCGCGCCGCCAACGTGCTCGATCCCGATGTGCGCCCCCGCGCCACCAAGGAGATCGGTCCCATGATCGCCATGATCAAGACGCTCATCGAGCAGGGCCACGCTTACGCCGCCGATAACGGCGACGTGTACTTTGCCGTGCGCAGCGATCCCAACTATGGTCAGGTCTCGGGCCGCAACATCGATGACCTTATGGTGGGTGCGCGCATCGAGGAGAACGAGGACAAGAACGACCCGCTCGACTTTGCCCTGTGGAAGGCCGCCAAGCCCGGCGAGCCCAGCTGGCCGAGCCCCTGGGGCGAGGGCCGTCCCGGTTGGCACACCGAGTGCGCCGCCATGGTGCATCGCTACCTGGGCACTCCGATCGACATCCACGGCGGCGGCTCCGACCTTGCCTTCCCGCATCACGAGAACGAGTGCGCTCAGGCCACCTGCGCCTGGCGCCAGGGCTTCTCCAACACCTGGATGCACACGGGCATGCTGCTGGTAGACGGCGAGAAGATGTCCAAGTCGCTCGGCAACTTCTTTACGCTGGCCGAGGTCCTCGAGCAGCACTCCGCTGCCGCCCTGCGCCTGCTGATGCTGCAGACGAGCTATCGCTCGCCGCTCGACTTTTCTTGGGAGCGCCTGGAGGGTGCCGAGAACTCGCTCACGCGTATCGCCGGTACGGTCGAGAACCTGCGCTGGGCCGCGAACCATGCGACGGCCGATGCCGATGAGGCAGCATCCGAGGCGTTTGCCGCCAAGGCCGCCGAGACCCGTGCCACCTTTAAGGAGTGCATGGACGACGACTTTAACACCGCCGGTGCCATGGGTGCTGTCTTTGGCTTTGTGACCGAGTGCAACCAGTACCTGGAGCAGGCGGGCGATGCTGCCGACAAGGCCGCAGTCCTGGCTGCCGCCGATACGCTGACCGAGCTGCTCGATACGTTTGGCGTTGAGCTTCCCGAGCCCAAGGTCGAGTTGCCGCTGGGCCTGCTGGGCGTTGCCGCCGGTTTGGTTGCCTACACGGGCGACGACGTGGACGAGGCCGCTGCCAAGATTCTCGAGGCTCGTGCCGAGGCTCGTGCCGCCAAGAACTGGGATCTGGCAGATGCCATCCGCGATCAGCTCAAGGACCTGGGCCTGACGATTGAAGATACCGCCGCCGGCACTCGTATCAAATCTCTCTAATCCCCGCGGGTTTCCCAAGCACCCGACCTTGCCGTTCAAACCGTCGCTCGCGTACTCAAGTACGCGTTGCTCCTCTTTCACGGCTATCTCGGACACTTGGAAAACCCGTGCCGACCGCCCGAGCCACGGCACCTTGCCTTTCAATCGTCGGGCATGACCTCAAGGTCTATGCCCTCCTCTTTCAAGGCAATCTGCCGCACCTCGGGCGGTCGTTTCGTTTGTTCTATTGATAATTGTTTTTAAGGAGGCCGTCCTATGGCCGACAATCGCAAGCGTGCGCCTCGTGGCGGCAAGCAGGCTGCTTCTGGCTCGCGTCCGATTCGCCGCAACGACCGCGCTGCCACTCCCAAGGGCCAGCGCGATCGCACACAGGCCGCACGTCCGCAGCGCGATCGCAACCGCGACAACGTTCAGGTTCCCAAGGGCGAGTTTATCGAAGGCCGCCGTGCCGCCGCCGAGGCGCTGCGTACCGGCTTTCCCGTCAAGTGCGCGCTCATTGCCGAGGGCGGGGAGCGCGATGCCGCCTTGTCGCGCCTGGTCGACGACCTCAACGCCGCGGGCGTCCGCATTAAGTATGTGCCGCGCGCGCAGCTCGACGCGCTGTCGAGCCATGGCGCCCACCAGGGCATCGCGCTCGAGGTTGGCAACTTTCCCTATGCCGATGTCGCCGATATTCTTGACCGCGCAGGCGAGGGCCCGGCACTTGTCGTGGTGCTCGACCACGTGACTGACGACGGCAACTTTGGCGCCATCGTGCGCTCCGCCGAGGTTGTGGGCGCGGCCGGCGTCATCATCGCCAACAAGCGTGCCGCCGGCGTGACCGTGGGCAGCTACAAGACTTCAGCCGGCGCCGTCATGCATCTGCCTATCGCGCAGGTGCCCAACATCGCCCGTGCGCTCGATGACCTCAAGGCCGCTGGCTTTTGGGTGGGCGGTGCCTCTGAGCACGCCGAAGGCAGTTGCTGGGATGCTCCCTTCGAGGGTCGCGTGGCGCTCGTCATGGGCTCCGAGGGCGACGGCATCTCGCGTCTAGTGCTCGAGAAATGTGACTTTTTGACCAAGCTTCCCCAGCGCGGCATGACCGAGAGCCTCAATGTTGCCCAGGCGACTACGGCCCTCTGCTTTGAGTGGCTGCGCCGCAACGCCGGCGAGCTCATGGGGGAGGAGTAGCGCATGTCCAAGAAGAACCGTGCCAAGTCCAAGGCCAAGCGCTTTGGCGAGGGCTCGGCCAAGCCGATTGTTTCGGCCGCGACCTACGGCGTGGGCGGCAATGCGTTTGCGCAGGCTATCGCCGACCCAGTCTCGACGGTGCACTCCAACAAGCCCGAGCTGCTGGTGGTCGACGGTTACAACGTGATCCACTGCACGCCGCGCTACGAAAAGCTCGTGTACGACCATTCCGACGATCCGTATTCCAGCGACGTCCACGATATGGCGCGCACCGCCCTCATCAACGACGTTGCTGCCTTTGCCCAGGGCCGTTACGAGGCCGTGATCGTGTTTGACGGCGCGGGCAATATCTCCAGTGAACGTCCCAACCTGCCGGCCCGCGGCGTGCGCATCGAGTTCTCGCCGACGGGTGTTTCAGCCGATACCGTGGTGCAAAAGCTCTGCATCGAGGCGCGCGAGGAAGGCCGCGCATGCTCTGTGGTATCGAGCGACGGCACGATCCAGGCCGTCGTCATGGGCAAGGGTGTCACGCGCATCTCGAGCCGTATGCTGGTGGACGAGATCAAACAGATCGATAACGACGTTCACGAGGCAGAGGAAGCTCCGCAGATCAAGATGACTCTGGGCAGTCGCCTGAGCCCCGATGCCCTGGCCAAGCTCAAGGCCCTGCGCGGGAGGTAGGGAAGTTGGCGGGGCAATGCTGCCTCGCTAACTCCATTCAGCGATGTCGATCATTCTTTCGAGGCGCCACGTTAGCGCCTTTTTTAGATATGGCAGCCTTGCCGTGAGCGCGTCGTTTCTGGAAAGAATCTCGATTGCCTCGTCAACGAAGCCTTCGAGTTTGTCGCCGTCAAACCAGCCCATGTCCTCGACGAGCAACATTTGTTTGGCGGGGCTTGAATGAAATTGTGCGCTGGTAAAACTGTGCTCTCCCGCCCTAAGCTCCTCTAGTGATATGTTGCACCAGAGCGATGAGCCCGAATCGAAGATGGGGGCAGGTCTGCAAGCTTGCGTGTTTACGTTTCGCACGAGGCCGAAGTTGCGCCAATGACGATCGTAGTTGGCAATGATGTCGTCACATACGATCATGCGGTCAAGGGCGTCTTTTATATCCGTCGCTCCAAGCTCCTCGCAGTTTGCTACATACCGTTCGTAATCGGTTAGTCGCTTGTCTGCATTTGCATGCTGGTTTACATAGAACGCAGGGACATACTCTTCTTCATCAGTTAAGAAGACATCGCATATGCTCAGGGCGGAAGTGCCCGTGCCCTCGAGCGAGTAAGGCACATAATCGCAAGCGTTTAGGATGCGACGGTGAAGTGCAGTCGCCACCAGCTCGTTATAAGGTTCCTGGTTTAGATGTGCACCTGCCTTGTGGAGGATTCGACGGTCATCCTCGCATGTCCAGTACTTTTGAAGATTGCCGTCCGAGGTGTTATCGGGCTTTGCGGCAGCTGCCTTGCCCTCTGGGGCGAAGGGCGCGATGCTGAGAGAGACGTCGTCAAAAGCATTATTGAAGAAATTGATATCTTCCCACGCGAGACCGGAGTCTTGGGGCCTGATCCAATACTGGTCGGATAAGGAGAGACCAAGATTTCGCTGTACGAGTTCATCGGGAACATCGACTGCGGCTTCTGCAAGCAGGGAGGCTAGCCCAATGCGTGCGAGCGGGATACCGCGGCCGCGCCACCAGATGCGGAAGGAGTCGAGCGATATGGGGCTATTAGGGCCAAATACTCCAATAGGGGCGTGGGCGTAATCGACGTCGGCGCCGATGTGGGTGAAGTCTTTTCGCGATGTGCTGTAGACCAGTTGGGCTACTTCGTGCGTGCGGTTCATGAGGGTAAATGCGACTTCGCTTTTCCCATGCCCACGACGAGGCCGTCCCCCTCTTTTGGTTGCGGAGCGGAGTCGCGCGTCTACGCTGTCTTTGTCGATGAGCCACACGCCAGAAGCCTTGCGGGCGGTCAGCGCGCCGTTCTTAATGAGCTCCTGCACCCTGCGCGGAGTGATGCCGAGCAGCTCGGCGGCTTCTTTGGTAGTAAGCATCGCGAAACCCTTCGCCAGAACGAATAGTTTTATATATAGCAATTGTAATTAAAACTATTCGTTCTGGCGAATGGTTTTAAGATGTGGTCGGTCGAAGGGTCTGTTGCGCCTCGTCCGCAATTCCTTTATTCTTAATTAGCTTCGCGCGAAAGCGCCAAGTGTGCCAGTGTGGCGCAACGGTAGCGCAACTGATTTGTAATCAGTGGGTTGCAGGTTCGATTCCTGTCACTGGCTCCATTAACAAAACCGACGCTCCTATAAGTTGTCAATAGGCAGTTTGCGGGAGCGCTCCCT